>CAZMPM010000009.1:678-35580 GCA_964568525.1 uncultured Caryophanales bacterium | reverse complement strand
ATAATCAATGGAGAATTAACGACCGGCGTTACAATTATGTATATGACAGAAAAGATGGATGCCGGCGACATAATTATACAAAAAGAACAGTCAATTGCTGCAGAGATGACGGCTGGTCAGCTGACATTATTGTTAAGCGAGCTCGGCGCAGAACTATTAACTGTTGCTATAAATCAGATTTTTAATGGCAGTTCTACACGTACAAAACAGGACGAGAGCCTAGTAACCTATGCACCGATGCTTAAACGAAACGACGAACTGATTGATTGGTCGCAAAGTAGCGAACAGATAAATAACCAAATCCGCGGATTAAATCCTGCGCCTGCGGCCTTCACCTACCTAAACGGCGAAGTCTTTAAGCTATGGCAAGCCTCTGTCCATGCGCAGAAGCATGTGGAGAAGCCGGGAACAATTTTGCGGGTTGATAAGGAACGGTTAGTGGTTGCAACTGGGGATACGGCGCTTATTCTGCGTGAGGTACAACCCGCTGGCAAAAGGGCGATGCCGATAGCTGCGTTTTTGCAGGGAACGACTATAAAAGAAGGAGATATTTTGGGTGAGAACAAACAGTAAAGCGGGAAATGGCCGAGAGCTGGCACTAATCGTTCTAACTAAAATTGACCAAGAGCGAGCCTACAGCAATATTCAGCTAAATCAGGCTATTATGCAGAGCAATCTATCTGCACAAGAAATTAGTTTGGCGACCGAATTAGTTTATGGGACTCTACAAAGAAGGGCAACTTTAGATTGGGTAATTAGTAAATTAGTGCAAGTTGATAAAAAGCTGGAGGACTGGGTGAGGAATCTGATCCGCTTAAGTCTGTATCAGCTTTTATTTTTGGAGCGAATTCCTAGCCATGCGATTGTCAATGAGGCTGTTGAACTTGCAAAAAAACATGGACATAAAGGGATTTCTGGCTTTGTAAACGGTGTCCTACGCAATGCAATCAGAAATCGTAATACATTACTGGATTTTTCGGAGCTTCCCGCTAGCGAAAGGCTGGCAGTTGAGTCCTCACATCCGGAATGGTTTGTAGTAAAAATGCAATCACTATTCGGTGCGGAACAAGCTCAGGAACTGTGTTATGCGAATCTTGAGCGCCCATTTGCGGTTGTCCGGACCAATTTTTTGAAAGTGACACGAGAGGAATTGATGATAAGCCTTCAAGCAGAACTTGGTGAAGACGCAATAATTACAGAATCGCCAGTAAGTAAAGCAGGGATTCGTATTATTGGGTCAGGTAATCTAACAACAACTAACTTATACAAAAAGGGTTACTTTTCAATCCAGGATGACAGCTCAATGCTTGTTGCCGAGTTTGTT
This sequence comes from uncultured Caryophanales bacterium, assembly GCA_964568525.1. Taxonomy (GTDB): domain Bacteria; phylum Bacillota; class Bacilli; order Tepidibacillales; family Tepidibacillaceae; genus CAYZPB01. Next base: position 34,256 of record CAZMPM010000009.1, on the reverse strand, counting down.
GCACCTGAGCCAGGGATGACTGTGCTTGACGCTACTGCTGCTCCTGGTGGAAAGTCGCTCTATCTTGCAGAATTAATGCAAAATCATGGTCGAATTATTGCGGTTGATCAACATGCACATCGAGTTAAATTAATTACTGAGCAAGCAGAAAGACTTGGCATTGATATAATCGAAAGTCATGTTAGTGATGCTAATGACCTGAGGAATAATTTCGAACCGATCTTTGATCGAATTCTGCTTGATGCTCCGTGCTCTGGGCTGGGAGTTTTACGACGCAAACCTGAGCTAAAATGGCGCATGACAGAAGCGGAAATACTAAAATTAGCTGATATACAGTTAAATTTATTGAAGAATCTGGCACCGTTACTTAAAAATGATGGGGTGTTCGTTTATAGCACTTGTACACTGGCTGAGGAGGAGAATCAGGCCGTAATTCGGGCTTTTCTTGCTGAGAATGCTGACTACCAGCTTGGTAAGCAATCTTTAGATTTGCTTGGTGCAACGGTAACTAAAAAGGCCTTGATTGAACCGGGAATGTTGCAAATATTACCCCACTATTTTGACTCAGATGGATTTTTTATTTCGAGAATGGTAAAATCTTAGCAAATAAGAAAGATTGGTGATTTAATGGCACAAATTAATGTGTATGACTTTACATATGATGCATGGCTGAGATGGGCTGAAGAGAACGGAGAGCCAGCCTATCGTGCTGCGCAAATTTATGAATGGCTCTATCAGAAGCGGGTTACTACTTTCCGTGATATGAGCAACCTTTCGAATAAAATACGTTCGCAACTTGATGATCAATTTGTTTTTCCAAGACTCTCAATTATTGAACAACTTGACTCGCCTAAAACTACGAAATTTTTATTCAAATTAGATGATGGCGAAACTATTGAGACGGTTCTAATGCGTCATTCTTATGGAAATAGTATTTGTGTTTCTACTCAGGTCGGTTGCAAAATGGGTTGCACATTTTGTGTTTCAACAGTAAGCGGCTGGAGACGCAACTTGACTGCGGGTGAGATGGTGCAACAGTTCTTGCTGGTTGACCGTTTTTTAAATCGGCAGAATGAACGAATTGGTAGCATTGTAATTATGGGAATAGGTGAACCTTTTGATAACTTTAGTGAGACCGTTGATTTTATCAAGATTGCTAACTCTGAAAATGGGTTAAATATTGGGCAGAGACATATAACCGTTTCGACATGTGGGATTGTACCGGAGATTTATCGTTTTGCCGATTTACAAACGCAGGTTGTCCTAGCGATTTCATTACATGTCGCTAATAATAAATTACGTTCGGAGTTAATGCCAATTAACAAAAAATACCCAATCGAGGAGTTAATGGCGGCTGTCACATATTACGTTAAAACCACAGGTAGAAGAGTAACCTTTGAATATGCATTAATTAAAGGTGTCAATGACTCAACGGAGCAAGCGAATGAGCTTGCGGTTTTACTTAAAAATGTTAAAGCACATGTGAATCTGATACCGGTCAATCCGGTTGAGGGAAAAAATTTTACCAAAAGTAATTCTAGTCAATTATACGTATTTAAAGATATTTTAGAAAAAAATAATATTACGACAACAATCCGAAGAGAGTTAGGCAAAGAAATCGCCGCGGCTTGTGGACAATTGCGAGTGCGCGACCTATCGTGATAAATGGGGTGATCAAGTGCAGGTAGCATCGAGAACAGACGTTGGAAAAGTAAGAGCAATTAATGAAGACTATCTATTTGTTAGTCAAACTAACATAGATAATCTTTCGCTTGCTATTTTAGCCGATGGTATGGGCGGGCACCTGGCTGGTGAAGTCGCTAGCGCTGGGTCAGTTAACTTGATTGCAGCGACTATTATCGATGGGTTAGTTACTGACAAGCCTGTTGTTGAGTATCCTTTGCTGATAGAGACAGCTATTGAGCGAGCTAATAGTGAAATTTATACTCGAGCACAAGCAGATGAAAAGTTAAAAGGAATGGGTACAACGATCGTCTTGGCTCTTTTAAATCAGGCAATAGCTGTTATTGGACACATTGGCGATAGTAGAGCTTATCTTTTTTCTGATGGCGAATTGACGCTTAAAACGAGCGATCACACTCTCGTTAATGAATTATATGTTAATGATACAATCACACAAGAAGAAGCCTTAATCCATCCGCAAAAACACGTACTTACCCGCGCATTAGGTACTGATGCAAAAGTTAATATCGACTTACAAGAGCTTGCTTGGAAGAAGGGCGATATAATTCTACTGTGTAGCGATGGACTGACCAGCCAGCTGGCGCACCCGCTACTTGAAGAATATATCAGTAAATATCAAGATAATTTAGAAGAGCTAGCTGATAGCTTAATTAATCTGGCGCTTGAAAAGGGCGGCGAAGATAATATTTCATTGATTCTTATGAAAAACTAGTATTTTTTGACCAAAAGGTGTGGTGAAGTACTTGATTGGCAGAATTTTTGATAATCGATATCAATTAATTGCAAAAATAGGCAGTGGCGGTATGGCAGATGTCTATTTAGCGCTTGATTTAGAGAACAATAATGAGGTTGCTATAAAAGTTCTACATGCACAGTTAGCTGATGACAGTGAGTTTGTTAAGAGATTTCGCCGCGAGGCTGAAGCAGCAACTCGGCTTAACCATAATAATATTGTAAAAATCTATAGTATTGGCGAAGAAGATAATTCTTATTATATTGTGATGGAGTATGTAAAGGGCGACACTTTAAAAGGGGTACTTAATCGCCAGATGTCTTTACCAATTGAAGAAGCTGTCGCTATTGTTATGCAGATTACAGACGCTTTGATTCATGCTCATCAGAATAAGGTTATTCATCGTGATATTAAGCCACATAATATTTTGTATAATAATGGCGAAGTTAAAATAACTGACTTCGGAATTGCACGTACAATTACACAATCGACAATTACTCATACTGGTTCAGTTTTAGGTTCGATTCATTATCTGTCGCCTGAGCAAGCACGCGGAGGTTGGACAGATGAGAAAACCGATATCTATTCGCTGGGTATAGTTTTTTATCAGATGTTAACTGGACAACTACCATTTATGGGTGAGACTCCGATTTCGGTTATTCTTAAGCACTTAGAGGACGATTATGTTTATCCGCGAGAGATTAGACCAGAGATACCGCAAAGCGTAGAAAATGTAATACGAAAAATGCTTGAAAAAAATCCGCGCAATCGTTACAGTTCTTCTTCCGAGCTAAAAATGGATTTAGCAACGGTTCTAAGTCCTGTGCGTTTGAATGAACCGACCTATTATAATAACGATAAGTTGAACGACGAAGAATATACAAGAAAAATCTCTAGCGCTGATAGAAAACAAGACCTAATTGAGCAAAGCAAACCTAATAAATTAAAAACATTGTTTACTGAAAACAAGTATTTTAAGTATGGATTACCGATTTTTGCGGCACTAATAATAATTGCTTTAGTGGTAAGCACAATCTACTTTTTGTCTGCTACTAACGATGGTAGAGTAAAAATGCCTAATTTGGTTAAGGTAGAGCTAGAAAAGGCGTTGGAGACATTGGAACCATTGGGATTACGGTATGCTGTTGTAGGCGAATCAAGCGAAACAATTGCATCTGGGCTAGTAATTAGACAGGAGCCACAAGCAAACATTATGGTCAACACGCAATCTGAGGTAACTTTATATGTGAGTACAGGTATTAAACATCCAAAAATGCCTGACTTAATAAATAAGCAAGAAAATATCGCGGTTTTTACATTAAAACAGCTAGGAGTGCGTGATGAGAACATTAAAATTGTAGAGGGTTATAGTGAATCTTTTGCTAAAGGACTGATCTACAATCAAAGCCCTTACTCAGAAATGGATTTGGATTTAAGTGCGACTGAGGTTGTGCTCTACATTAGTATGGGTAGTGATCGATCGGTTATGCCCGAATTGCAGGGTGTCTTATTAACTGAGGCTCAGGCGATACTGTTACAACGTGATATAGTTGTTGAAAAGATTGTTAGAGAGAAGACGGTAGCGGCAGAAAAAGGCCAAGTTTTCCGCCAAGAGCCATTTAAACCAGGCGATGAAATTACTGTGAATGATAAGGTAACCCTTTATGTAAGTGATGGTTTGCCTGATGGCGTAAATCGAGTTACTAAGAACATTATGGTGACACTGGAAGGGTTTCTGTATCAGGAAGTAAGGATTGAAATTTATGATTCCCGCTACCGAAATATTCTGTTCAGCAATGAAAGGATTAGAGGCGAGAAACAGTATGCGGTTGAGTTAATTTTACGGCCGGACGATATTGGGACGATTACAGTCTATGTTAACAATAAAATTTATTATACGACTACAGTAAATTATTTTGAATAGGAGCGCACAATGTTAAAAGGACAAATTGTACGAGCGCTTAGTAGTTTTTACTATATTAAGCACGAGCAAGAGATTTATGAATCTAAGGCAAGAGGTCTGTTTAAGTTGAAAGAAGAGACGCCGCTTGTTGGTGATTATGTTAATTTTGTCTTAATAGATAATAACTCGGGATTGATTACAGAATTGCTCTCAAGAAAAAATGAGTTAAAGCGCCCGCCAATTAGCAATGTTGATCAAGTGCTTATTGTAATTTCAGGTGTTGACCCCGAGATTAACACCTACACTTTAGATAAATTTATTATTCATATTGAACAGGCAGGGATTCCTTTAATTCTTTGTTTCACAAAATCAGATTTATTACAGAATCAAACTCCGATTGATGATATAATTAATGTGTACAAAAATATTGGGTATCAAACGATAAAAAGTGATTTTTCGGTGACAGATTTAGAACATTTACAACTACTTTTAGCGGATAAAACAACAGTTTTGGCTGGACAATCCGGCGTAGGAAAATCTACGCTGTTAAATCGGCTAATACCCGCGGCAGAGGCGAATATCGGTGGGGTAAGTGAGCGGCTGGGACGCGGCAAGCAGACCACTCGCGAGGTTCAACTTTATCCAATCCAATCCGGAGGGATGGTTGCTGATACGCCTGGGTTTAGTCAGTTAGATTTTGCGGAGATTGAAGCGGAAGATCTAAGTAGCCTGTTTATTGAATTTTCTAAATATGCTGAGAACTGTCGGTTTCGTGGCTGTAAGCATCACAATGAACCGGGTTGTGCAGTGAAAGCCGCTGTTGCAGAGGGGAAAATAGTAACCTGGCGTTACGAAAATTATTTAAGCTTTCTGAACGAAATTACTGAACGCGATGAACAGAAATGGAGGTAATTTTATGGTAAAGGTAGCACCATCGATTTTGTCGGCAGATTTTACGATTTTATCTGAGGAAATCAGAACGATTGAAGTTGCAGAGGCTGATATGCTGCACATCGACGTTATGGATGGGCATTTTGTACCCAATATCACAATTGGCCCATTAGTAGTTGAGGCGATTCGACCGATTACAAGTATTGTTCTTGACGTTCATTTAATGATTGAAAATCCTGAGCGCTATATTAAAATGTTTGCTCGGGCTGGTGCTGATATTCTTTCCATCCATCCTGAGGCAACAAATCATCTTCATCGTGCGATTTATATGATAAAAAACTATGGCGTGAAAGCATCTGTCGCTTTAAATCCAGCAACGCCGTTATCAACAATTGAGAATGTTTTAGAAGATCTGGATATGGTTCTAATCATGAGTGTTAATCCAGGTTTTGGTGGGCAGGAGTTTATTCCAAGCTCTCTACGTAAAATTAAGCAATTAAAAGAGATGATTGCAGAGCGAAAGCTTAATGTTCAGATTCAGGTTGACGGTGGTATCAACGATCTAACAGGTAGACAGGTTGTTGCGGCTGGCGCTGATATACTGGTAGCTGGTTCCTATGTTTTTGGTCATGAGGACCGCACGAAGGCAATTGCTATGTTGAAAATGAGCGATAGTAGGGGTAGAAGCTAAATGTTGACATACACTGGAAAATAGTGTTATGATACATTTTAATTATTAATCTAAAAAAGAGTTTTACCTTATGAAGAGTGGCGGAGGGACAGGCCCAGTGAAGCCCAGCAACCGATATAGTATATGCTATATGAGGTGCTAATTCCTACAGCAGAAGCTGGAAGATAAGGATACTGATAGGAGCTAAAGACCTAAAGGATATCCGTAGGTCTTTTTTATTTTAGAAATGAGGTGCAATTAGTGCAAAGGACGTACGAAGAAATTAATCAGAAAATTAAGCAGGGAAAGGCAGTTGTCGTTACTGCTGAAGAGATTATTGCGATTGCGAGAGTAAAGGGAGTGGATCAGACTTTGGCTGAGGTTGATGTTGTAACTACAGCGACATTTGGCCCAATGTGTTCATCAGGTGCCTTTCTAAGTTTGGGCCATTCCGACCCGCCCATACGTATGGAGAAGACAAAAATTAATGATGTGCCGGCATATTCAGGAATTGCTGCGGTTGATACCTATATTGGTGCGACCGAAATTTCTGAAAGTGAAGGAAGCAAATACGGCGGAGCCCATGTAATCTGTGATCTGATTGCTGGAAAAGAGTTGGAAGTAATTGCTAGCGGTAAAGGAACAGATTGTTACCCAGCTAAAGAGATCGTAGCGAAAATCTCATTAGATACTATTAATGAAGCGTTTTTATTTAACCCGCGCAATTGCTATCAGAACTATGGAGCGGTAGCCAATACTTCCGATGAGACTTTATATACTTACATGGGTGTGCTGCATCCAAATACAAGTAATATTGCCTACTGTACGTCTGGTGAGCTTAGCCCGTTGCATAACGATCCGTACTATCGGACGATCGGTATTGGTACGCGAATCTTTTTGGCAGGCGCTCAAGGCTATGTCGCTTGGCTGGGTACACAATCAAGAATTGCTCAGCCAAGTAATGAGCATGGTGTACCGGTTGGCCCGGCGGCAACTCTGTCAGTAATTGGTGATATGCGTAAAATGAACACCAAGTATATCAAACCTGTAGTGATTGAGGGCTACGGAGTTTCGCTTGCAGTCGGTATTGGCATTCCAATTCCGATATTGGATCGTGAGATGCTGGAGCAAGTTTTAATTACTAATAAAGATATTCAGACAAACATAATGGATTATGGTGTTGGTCGCCGTGATCGTCCTGTGCTTGCGACAGTAAACTATGAGGAATTATTCTCAGGTTCAGTCAATATTAATGGGAAAACGATTAGAACGTATACATTATCGAGTCTTTACAAGTCTCGTAAAATTGCGGCGAAACTAAGAGATGAGATTAGATCGGGCAGCTTTTTCTTGGAAGCTCCTGTTGAACAATTTCATACTACTGGTAAATCGTTAAATGTCTTAAACACAAGCTATGTAAAGTAGCCTGACCATTAGGAGATATCTGCAGATGTACCAAGCAAGAAATTATCGCAAAGGGTTAAGAGCCAGTGGTTTAGTTAGCTTCACAGTAGTTGAGGCTGAGACAGATCTATTTGTTATGGCTGAAAGAAATCTTACAGAAGAGATTAGTTTAGCGGTTAAAAAATATCGCAAATTGATTAATGAATATATTGAGCAACATCCAACATTTAAAGATAGTTTAGTCCCGCTTACAGCAGATAAAGATGCTGCTGAAATCATTAAACATATGTGCATGGCGAGCGAGTTAGCAAATGTAGGACCAATGGCAGCAGTGGCGGGTGCTATCGCCCATTATGTTGGAAATGATATAATACTGCTAAGCAATGAGTTGATTATTGAAAATGGCGGCGATATTTTTCTTAATTCTGCCACAGACAAGGTTGTTTCTGTCTATGCAGGCGATTCGCCGCTTACAAATAAGATTGCTGTGAGGATACTTGCTGAACAAATGCCGCTTGGTGTGTGCACGTCATCTGGTACGGTTGGACATTCATTAAGTTTTGGCAAGGCAGATGCAGCGATGGTTATTGCAAAAGATACCTTGTTAGCGGATGCAGTCGCCACGAAGCTTGGTAATATGATTCAAACAGCTGCCGATATAAATCGTAGTCTCGAATTAGTTGCTGAGATTGCTGGTGTTAGTGGTGCTCTGGTTATTATCGATGATCAGCTTGGAGTTATTGGCGATATCGAGCTAGTCGAACCATAAATATAAACTATGCAGGAGAGAAGAAATGAAAATTACTGAATTATTTACTAGGAAGAACCCAGTTGTCTCGTTTGAGGTTTTTCCGCCAAAAACAGACTCTGGTATTGAAACTATTTACCAGACGATTGATCAACTAATCCCCTTAAAGCCGGATTATATTAGCGTTACCTATGGTGCGGCTGGCAGTGTGAAAAACAACAAAACAATTGAGCTCGCCTCTTATATTAAGAATAAATGGAACGTTGAGTCGGCAGCACATCTAACCTGCATTAATTCTTCAAAGGAAATTATTGATCAGGTACTTGCAGCGATTAAGGCGGAGAATATCGAAAATATCTTAGCTTTGCGCGGTGACATACCAAAAGATACTTCGGCAGAAAGGGTTAATAATCGTGATTTTACTTATGCGGCAGATTTAATAAAACATTTAAAAAGCGAGCATGATTTTGCGATTAGTGGTGCCTGTTATCCTGAAGGACATATTGAGACAAAAAATATTGATTTAGAGGTGCATTATCTACGCCAAAAAATTGAAGCGGGTGCATCGCATCTAATTACACAATTGTTTTTCGATAATGTTGACTTCTTCCGTTTTTTGGCGAAGGCGCGTGCTGCTGGTGTCACTGTTCCAATTCAAGCGGGGATTATGCCGGTTCTCAATAAAAAACAGATTGTCCGGATAACTGAGCTTAGTGGAGCCCGAATTCCCACTGATTTACTTGAGTTAATGGAGAAGTATAATGATGAGCCGGATCTCTTGGCGCAAGCCGGAATTGACTATGCGGTTAAGCAAATAAATGATTTAATTGCTAACGGTGTAGATGGAATTCATATTTATACTATGAATCGGCCAGATATTGCGAAGCGGATTATGGAGCAAATTAAGCCGTATGTGCAAGTTGGAGAAAATTAGCCATAAGAAGGTGAAACAGTGAATATTGATAAGGATGAGGTTCTACGCTATTTAGGCTACCGTGATCAGCCGTTATCAGCCGAGCTGAATGATTTAATTGCGGATTTAATTGCTGAAGCAAGCGTATTAGCTCGTCCAAATTATACATACAAAAAATTCCCGATTGAGTTAACGGAGAATCAAGTAAACTTATTAAATACGAATTATCAGTTAGTCGGCTCAGATATTGTACAACATCTTAAAGATTCCTGCTGCTGTGTGATTATGGCAACAACGATTGGTAATATGATTGAGCAGCGAATTAATTATTATAATAAGTTTGATCTGACAAAGGCGCTAATTCTTGATGCCTGTGCAACAACTGCTGTTGAAAGCTATACTGATCAGGTGCAGGAGTTAATCCGGTTGGAGGCGCTTGCACTTGGCTATGGGATAACATTTCGCTATAGTCCTGGTTATGGTGATCTACCCATTTCCACTCAGCAGTTTATTGCTAGACTTTTGGAAACGGAAAAAAAGATTGGGTTAACCGTAACCGCGGATAATGTTTTGTTACCGCGAAAATCGGTAACGGCAATTATCGGTTATCAAGAAAAAACAATTGTTAATCAGCTGCAAGAGTGTGATACTTGCAGTAGTCGGAAACTATGCAAGTTTGCTAAAGAGGGTGGATATTGTGGCAGGTGAAAAATTCAAAGAACTTCTAAATAGTGATGGTGTAATTGTATTTGACGGAGCAATGGGTACAATGCTACAGGAGATGGGGCTTGCAGCCGGCGAACTGCCAGAGGTGTACAACATACTCTATCCTGAGAAAATTATTGCGATCCATCAGAAATATCTTGATGCCGGCGCATTTGTCTTGACTACTAATACTTTTGGTGCGAATCGACTAAAATTAAAAGAATCAGGTTATTCAGTAGAGCAGATTATTAAGTCAGCGGTTGACAATGCAAAAGCGGCTGACGGTGACAAGTTAGTAGCTCTTGACATCGGTCCTTTGGGGCAGTTGTTGGAACCGTTGGGAACTCTTTCATTTTTAGAGGCGTATGAACTTTTCAAAGAACAAGCAGTGTTAGGTGAACGCGCTGGCGCTGATTTGGTTATTATCGAGACTATTGCTGATTTATATGAGGCAAAGGCGGCAATATTAGCGGTTAAAGAAAATACAACACTACCGGTAATCTGTACAATGACATTTGAGTTGGATGGACGTACTTACACTGGGACCGATGTTGACTCGATGGTTACGTTGCTTTCTGGTTTAGGCGTAGATGCTTTAGGTATAAATTGCTCGCTGGGACCGGTCGAGTTACTGCCTTTAGTTGAAATAGTGCTAAAATATTCGCGTTTACCGGTAATTGTCCAGGCAAATGCCGGGCTGCCTAAAATAATAAATAATGAAACAATTTATGAAATAACGCCTGATGCGTACCTTGCCGCGGTTGAGCGAATGGTTGCTGATGGCGTAAAGTTAGTTGGTGGCTGTTGCGGAACGACGCCGGCATTTATTGAGCAAATTGCGGGTAAATTTAACGGATATAAGCATGTGGTTCATTTGCCAAAACCTCGTACAGCGGTTTGTTCGGCCTCTAGAACGGTTTTTCTCGATAAAGGTGTGTCTGTAATTGGTGAAAGAATTAATCCGACCGGAAAACGACGTTTTAAAGAGGCTTTAAAAAATAATGAGATTGATTATATTTTGAACGAGGCGATTTTGCAGCAAGAGGCTGGAGCTGATGTGCTTGACGTAAACTTAGGTCTGCCGGAGATTGATGAGCGCCTGCTAATGGTTAAAGTTCTGCAAGAGATTCAAGCGATTAGTAATATTCCCTTGCAGATTGATAGTTCTGATCCGGCTGTTGTTGAAGCAGGAGCGCGCATTTATAATGGTGTGCCTTTAATTAATTCAGTTAACGGCAGTGAAGAGACGATGGCAGACATTTTCCCGATTGTTGCGAAATATGGAGCGGTTGTTGTAGCTTTAACCTTAGACGAAAAAGGGATTCCGAATAGCGCAGAAGAAAGATTGGCGATTGCTAAGAAAATTGTTAATAAAGCACAGGAATATGGAATCGGTAAAGAGCGAATTCTTATTGATTCTCTCGTATTGACTGCCTCAGCTCAACAAGATGAAGTTATGGAAACACTCAAGGCAATTAAACTAGTTCGCGAAGAACTTGGGGTTATGACTACATTAGGTGTAAGCAATGTTTCCTTTGGTTTGCCAAATCGCGCACTCTTAAATCAAACTTTTCTGGCAATGGCTTTAAATCAAGGGCTAAATGCTCCGATTATTAATCCGTTGGATAAAAATATAATGGATACAATTAAGGCATATAATGTATTAGTTGGCTGTGATACTGATGCGGCGTTGTACGTTGCCGCACAGACAAAACAGGCGGACAGCCCGCTTACCGTTGAAGTTAGTGATCAGCATCGAACTTTGGTCGAGGTGATTGTCAGGGGTTTGAAGGAAGAAGCTGCGGCGAAAACGGAGGAACTTTTGCGGGAGCTGGAGCCACTAACGGTGGTAAACGAGCATATAATAAAGGCACTTGACATAGTTGGAGCGCAATACGAAAAAGAGGAAATATTCTTACCTCAGTTAATTCAGGCAGCGGAGACGGTGAAGCGATCCTTTGCAATAATTAAGAGGAAAATGGAATCAACCGGTGCGAAACAGGAAAGTAAAGGGATCATTGTACTTGCGACTGTTAAGGGCGACGTGCATGATATTGGTAAGAACATTGTAAAGGTTTTGCTGGAAAACTACGGTTATGAGGTTGTCGATTTGGGCAAAGATGTGCCAATCATGGAAGTCGTTGCAGCTGTTAGGGAGAGTGGAGCAAAGCTGGTTGGCTTAAGCGCTTTAATGACGACAACAGTAAAAAGCATGGAACAGACGATTAAAGAACTCAGAGAAAATGCTCTTGAATGTAAGGTTGTTGTTGGTGGAGCGGTACTTAATCATGAATATGCAGAAATGATTGGTGCGGATTATTATGGTAAAGATGCGCAAGATGCTGTAAGAATTGCGCGCGATGTTTATCGATAGAACGACTATATTTTGTGGATGGTAGCTACCTTTAATTTGCGGGGTAGCTTTTTAATTTAGTTGGATAGAAATATATGGAAATGTAGTGACAAAATGTAAATAGGATGATACAATAATAACAATTAATGGAAATTTTACGGTGGGTTAAGGGGAACTATGAAACAGATTAAATTAATTATTGTAGATTTTGATCAAGAGTATCTATTTAGATTTTTGAAATATATTAGAGAGTCTGAATATCATGCTAGATTTGCCTTAAAAATTTTTACTGAGCTCGATCTATTACATGAGTATCTCACTTCCCTTAATGAACCTGCTGTTCTTTTTTACTCAGAAGAGTGTGAGGAATTAGCTAATCTTGAAAATAATTTAATAACGAAAATTATGATTAGTAGTAACCAGGCTACTGACGATGCAACTAATCAAGGTAGTATTCTCTACAGATATCAGCCTCTAAATTTAATAATCTCTTTAATCTATACGCTCTATCTCGAAAATAACCCATCTTATTCGGAAAAGCAGAATCAACACAAGACGAAAATTATTGCTATCGCTGCCGCGTACAACAATTACCCAAAAAATCAATTTTCTTTATTATTAGCAAAGTATTTGGCGAGCAGGCAACACAAGGTATTTTATTTAGATCTGGAAGTTGTAAGTTCACAGGATTATTTTTTGTGCAAACCACAGGACTACGATCTATCCAAAATCATCTATCATTTAAAAAAACAGCCGGAAAAGGTGCCAGTATATATTGAGAAATATAGAAGAGAGGCGGCGTCATGGAGGTTTGATTATTTTGAAAGAACACTACATATTAGTGATTTATTAGAGTTAAATGAACAGGATACATTTAATTTAATAACTGCTTATAAAAATCTTGGTATATACGATTACCTAGTTGTTTTACTTGAATCAGCTGTTGATGAGATGAGTCAAGTCGTTTTCGCTGAAGCGGATCACAGGATAATGCTGGTTGAAAGTAATTTGTATTCTCAGACTAGGATATTACGAATCAAAGAGCATTTAGCAAAGTCAACTGGTAATCGTCAAATTAAACTTGATTACATATTGTCTAAAGATACAAAATCCGCGCTGCAATCTGTTGTTGATACAGAAACACTTGCGTTTGTTGGTTTTGTGGAGAGTGCTGAATGTTTTGAGGAGATTGATTTAATTGACCTAGAAAAATATTTTGCGGGTTTAAATTTTTACTTAAATAGACTGGAAAAGGAGTGAGGGTAAGCTGAATAAAAATGTAATTATCTTATATTTACTGGTAGGAGGTGCAGTCTCTTTTACACTTTTTTTTATCTTTTACAAAAATATAATAATTGCATTATGTTCGCTACCATTAGCTTATTTTTATCTGAGATACAAAAGAAAACAATTGGACCGAAGAGAGGAACAACAAATAGTAGAGCAATTTAATCAGTTTCTTTATACATTGTCATCTGCTCTTGTAGCGGGCAGGTCAGTGGAAAACGCTTTTTATGAGTTGGAAAAGGACTTGTATCTTTTGTATTCTAGCGAAGATACTTTTATTGTCAGAGAAGTTAGGCAGATCAATAAACGAATTAGAAATGGGGATTCGGTCGAGAAGGCAATACTGGAGTTTAGTAAGCGCACGACTAGTCAAGATATTAAGAATTTTGCAGTAGTGTTTTCAACATGCAAGAGAACGGGGGGAGACCTTGTCGAGGTGATTAAAAAAACGGCGAATATCATAAACACAAAAATTGAGACGCAGCAGGAAATTGGGATACTAATTGCTAGGAAAAAATTCGAAGCACTGCTACTTAGTATTGCACCAATTGTAATTATCGGATTAATAACTTTTACGGTGCCAGACTATATGCAACCACTCTATGAAACTCTAATTGGGAAAATTGTGATGACAGTCTCTTTAGGTTTAGTCATTATTTCAAACTTACTTGCCAAATTAATTATGGATATAAAGGTGTAGCAATTGCAAGTATTCTTATTAATATTTATTATTGTGCAGATTGCATTCGTAGTTGTTTTCCGCGCTGTAGCATCAGCGAAAGTTGATCTCAACTATGGAGATGTCAAGTTGAAAAAAAGTATCCGTTTCCTACTACCCGGGACTCTACTTATTGTGGAAAATAAACGGTTTTCACAGTACTTCTCAAATTTAATTAACCATATTCATTTAAAACTATACAAGTTAAATAGCAAAGAGCATACACGTAAAAAAACTTTGATTTTTGTTGCTGAATTAATTATTAGTAGTCAACTGCTATTACTCTTCTTTAGTTTGATTGCTTGGTTAAATAATGATCCTGCTGCGCTCTTAACGGGAATTGTGTTTATAACGATTTTAATGTTTTATAGGTATATTCGTCTTGACAAGGAGCTGCTAAAAAGAAAAAGAGAATGTATAAGTGAACTTCCATTGTTTCTTCATTCTTTAGTTTTACTAATAAATGCTGGTGAATCCATGCAGAGTGCGTTCGTAAAGGTATGTAAAGCCTCGCTACAACTGCCTGATAGTTTTCTAAAGGCTCAACTCATTATGACAATGCACGAACTGGAGAATGGCACCTCGTTTGTTAATGCTATGGAGGGTCTAAATCAAAGAGTAGCGGTACACGAAATCTCGATTTTCACGACAACTCTGATTTTAAATGCCCGCCGCGGGGGCAGGGATCTAGCATTAATTCTCGAAAACTTAGCATACGATTTCTGGCATCGCCGCATAAATGAGGCTAGGACAATTGGTGAGGAGGCTTCTTCAAAATTTGTCTTCCCAATGTTATTGATCTTTATAGTTGTTATCATGGTTCTTGCAACACCTGCAATACTAATATTTTAAATTTAAATGGAGATGACGAGATGAAAAGAATAACTGACAAACTTACACAATTTATTTCAGATGAAACGGGGATGGGTACTTTAGAAGTATTATTGATTGTTGCTATTTTGGTAGCGATTGCCTTATTGTTTCGCGAGAAGATTATCGACTGGGTTAGTACATTATTAGAAAAATCAGATGCCCAAATTGATCAGTTTTCACAGTTAAAAAATGAAAAAGTATAAATATGCTAGGGAAGGTCGAATACGCTTTAGAATAAGATGCTATTTTACAGAAACTGGCAGTTTCACATTAGAAACTACATTAATTTTTCCTCTAATATTTATCTTTCTACTACTGTTAATGACGCTTTCACTTGTTCAATATCAACTTTCCGGACAGTACTTTGCAACGATTATCACGGCAGACAGAACAGCTCATAATTGGGAAGTTATTAATCGACAATTTGTAACCGGTGAATATGAGATTGGTGCTAAACGCGACAATTTATATTGGCGAGTTTCTGATGAAAATATATTTAAAGGATTAATACTTTCAAGAGAAGCCGATGATGTCAGGTTGCCAACTACAATTGCTGATAAAATAGGAGAACAGAGCACTTCTAATCCTATTATTAGTCAAGCGACAGATATTCTAGCTACAAACTACAACGCTACAGTCATGCTCGACACCGGATTGTTCAAGCAAATAAAAATTAAAACAGTTGCAAAGCCGGTTACATTACTCCCTGCAAGAACAGTTGAAAGCACAAATCTTGCTGTAAGCGGGTATTCTTTTGTAAGTGAACCAGATGAATTTATTCGGTTAGTTAATCTTATAGTTGATTTTAGGTAGAGAGGGCCGTAGATGTTTATAAAATTTATCAATAACGAAAAAGGTTCTATCTCATTATTTCTTATTATTATTGTTACGGCGTTATTCTTTTTGAATATGGTTTTTATTGATTTTTCAAGAATTATGGCAGGAAAACTAACGAGTGAGAAAAGCATAAAAGCAGCTGTACGGTCCGAGTTATCGAGATTTGATCCAATACTATACAATAATTACGGCCTTTTTGGTTACTTAAAAACGGATAGCGCAAGTTTCGAAGATATACTGATTAGAAATTTAGATAGTAGTAAAAGAGGATTTAACTATCTGAAATTTGATGTTGATAATTTAAACTATGGGTTGACTTTTGAACAAGAAATTATTCTATTGCCGGTCGTAAAAAATCAAATATTGGAAGAAATGAAGTATCTGGCCCCAATTAATTTTCAACAGAGATTATTTAAAAAAATTGAAGCGCCCGTGAAAAAGGTTGCGGATTCATTAGATTATTATAATCAATTACAAGAGGTAACAGACAAATATTTAGCGCGAAATGACTTATTAAACCAGGTGTTTGAATTACAGATATCTGGTAATAAGCTTGTTCCTTTGAATGCGAGAGAGATATTCAATGAAATAATTGAAAGTGCAGAAAATTTAGCAAAAAATGAATTATCAATTGAACAAACTCAGATAGTGAAAGAAGAGTTATCAAAAAATATTAACTTCTTATTGAGTGGTTATAAGAGCAACTATTATAATTTACAGCAAATAACTAAGGATGCGGAGGAACAATTATTTTCTTCTGAGCAACTAAATTATGAGTTAATAGCTCTTCTTAATACATATGATGAGACGCTTGATTATAGCGATACAGTTCTTGCCGATAGTCTATATGCTGAAATTTCACAAGCAGTGGAACTGCAAGAGCAACTCTATAGTAATATCGTAGACGGTTTAAATGCTCTCAGCAATAGTGCGTATTTATTAGGTTCCGATCAGTCTGGCTTAGATTTTTTTGCACTCTCAGCAAATTCATTAAAATCTTATTTTGATCGTTATGATAAGCAGTTTTACAATTTGGAGAATTATGAAAATAGAATCAGTCAAAACAAAAGAAAATTTAATAAAGCGATCGAATCGATTAACCACAATTACAATGAGTTAGTATCTGAAAGCAAAAATAGTCTGTTTAGCCTGCAAGAACTTTTTAATTCTCTGAAAAAAATTGTATCTACGGATGAAAATGCAAAATTTATCGAGGGTAAATACGATGAGTTTGTGATATTTAATGACCATATTAATTTTGAAACACAAGCAGATACAAATTTGAATCTATTGAATATTAGTAGAGAATCGGAAAGTATATTTGGAAAAATAAAATTAATTACAGAGGATTATCTAATTCAAATGAGAGATGCTATTTATTTTGAGGAGTATGCTTTTGAACGATTTACTAGTTTTGATCAGGAGTTGTCCGAGGAAACCCTTAAAATGATTAATAGTGGAATATTAGCTGAGGATTTTTTAGAGAAAATCCATATTTCCCAGCAAGAACTTGAATATGTTATATATGGGAAAGCTAATTCCAGTGCAAATATTGGATTAACCTTAAGAGACATTTATCTAATTAGATTTGTTTTTAACATTTTTGATAGATTGCTAGATCCAGTGAATTATAAGTCCGCGAATCCTGTTAGTATCCTATTAGAAGCAACTATTTATGCTTTTAAAGAATCAATCGCTGACCTGCAATTAATCCTTCAAGGGAACGAACCTCCTATTATGAAGAAATTAACGGCTGTAAAGCTTGGATATATTGATTATTTGAAAATACTCTATTTATGTCGTGGCGGTACAGATGAACAGATTTTGCGTCAGCTTGCTTTAGTCGAATACAAAACCGGAAGAGATCTGCTATCAATATACACATATGGTATTGCAGACATTGAAATAGCAATGGACCTATGGTTTTTGCCAAACTTACAGCAGCTAGTAGGTATTGACAACCGCTTAATCAAATCGAAGTATAAAAGATTTTATGTGATTAATAGTCGAGCGGCCTATGGCTACTAAGAAGTCGATTTTAAAAAGAGAAAATGGCAGCATTGTACTGGAAGCTGCACTAATTTTGCCGTTTATTATTATTTTTATATTAGTGTTAACTAGTTTCATCAGGATAGCGGTTGTAGAGATGGAATTAGAAAATGCTGGTTCAGAAACAGTCAAGCAGGTAGCCCATCATATTTATCCTGCAATTATTGTTTACAATAATCTAAATGAACAGACTGATACAGCTAACAAAGAGTCAAAGGAATTGTCTGAATTATTTGATCAAGTTAATTTCCTTTCCTTCGTTGCAGATCATACAAAAACTAATATATTGAGATCAATATTTGAACCTCTCTTAGATGCTAACACAAACGACAAAATAATTAATTTGAAAAATTATCAGCTAGTAAATGTTGGATTACCTGCTGCGTTGGGTGGAGTTGGAGATAATTTTTTACTAGAATTACGTTATGATTTAGCTCTTAATGTTCCTTTTCTCAAGCATAGTATAACGATAATCAAGGAGTCTGAAGAGCGAATCTGGTATGATAGCTCACTTCCAATAGAAAAGGCTAATGAGACGGTCACAGACAGCGAAGAAGATAGCGAGAAGGATGAAGAGAAATTATTATTAAGAATACATTCAATATCTTCGCCAATCCAAAGAGGGCACAAGATAAAAATCTTAATCGAAGGAACACGAGATAAAGAGGTGAGAATTAGGCTGACTTATAACAGTGGTTTTGTAAAAGAGGTTAACGGAAAAATTAATAACAAGGGGTTTTTAACAAAAGAGATAATCATTGGAGGACATTCTAATGAAGGTGAGTACGTTGCCACGGTTTATCTTGATAATTTAGCAGAAAGTACCAATTTTAAAGTACTTTCTAAAGCAAATATGGATAAGTATATTGACGATCGCAAGGTTAAGGCAGGTAAATAGTTAATGATTATTTATCTGAAATATATAATATTATTAGTTTTTATTGGAACAGCCCTATTTTTTGATTTAAAACAGCATAGAATTCCCAACCATTTAAATATGGCTTGTATCTTCGTTGGCGTTAGCTATAACTCACTCCAATATGGATTAGCCGGTTTTTTATTCTCGATTAAAGGATTTTTACTGGGTTTATTACTTATGTTTTTACTCTACAGGATTAATGCGGTAGGAGCAGGAGATGTAAAGTTATTTGCTGCACTTGGTTCGCTAATGGGGGGTAAGTTTGTCTTATTTTTAGCGGTTATATCTCTGTTGTTAATAGGTACAATTGCAATAGTATATTTTCTGATTAGGAATAGAAAAAGACTCTGGAGGATTGACTACATGCAGTTATGCGTTATTTTATTCAGTGGGAAGTTGATTATTAACCTGATAAAAGGAGAGACTAATCGCACATATTTTCCATTAATGGCTTTTATTGCACCTGCCGTGCTCATCACATTGGTCATAGCGTCTGAATCAGAATTTTGGTTAGTCTTATAAAAGAGGTGACAAAAGACGTGAAATGCCCTCTTTGATTTTTACTATTAAACTGCGGTTATTATAATCATCTAGAGTAAGTTGTTTGGAATCTTCCATGTCTTTAATAAAGATTTTGTAAAATTCATTCGTTGTCTCTTTATCGTAGATAAATGCATTAACTTCAAAATTTATTCGGAAAGATCTAATATCCATATTAGTTGTACCAACCGAGACAACTTTATTGTCAATTGCAATATTTTTGGGATGGAGAAAACCTTTATTATAAATATAAACCTTTGCACCGAGTTGTAGTAGCTCACCAGCATAATGCAGCGTCGCCCAATAAACAAAAGGGTGGTCAGGTTTGTTAGGAATCATAATTCTAACATCGACTCCAGATAATACGGCAACTTTTAACAGCTCACGCATTCCTTGGTCAGGTATGAAATAGGGACTCTGAATGAATATACTCTCTTTCGCATCGCCAATCATACTTAAAAAACCGAATTTAATAGTTTCCCATTCTGAATTTGGTCCACTTGATACAATTTGCATTGGCACCTTTTCAGCAAATTCAGGTCTTTTTATAATATTTGATGTGAATTCGACGTTCTCACCAGTTGCCCAGCGCCAATCAAGTAAGAATCTTACTTTTAATGAGTCTACTGCGTCGCCTTCAATTTTCAAGTGTGTATCACGCCAACCGCCAAATTTTTCTGTTTTGCCAATGTACTCATCGCCGACGTTCATACCGCCAACAAAGCCAATTTTATCGTCAATTACGACTATTTTTCGGTGGTTGCGATAATTTATTTGAATATCAATAAATTTTAGTTTTGATGGGAAGTAGGCAGCGTGTTTGCCGCCAGCTTCAATTAGTGGAGTTAAAAATTTAGTTCTAACAAAACTTGATCCTAAGCGGTCGTATAAAAATCGCACCTCAACGCCGCTTCGAGCTTTGGCAGCGAGTGCATTCAGAATTTCTTTACCAAGTTCATCAGTCTTAAAAATAAAATATTGCATGTAAATATATTTTTCTGCATCATTAATTTCTTTTAATAGATCCGCAAATTTATCTTTTCCGTGAGTATAAATTTTCACTCTATTGTTTTCGATAAATGGTGCAATGTCATGGTAAACATACAGATTGATCAGTTTACGATAGATTCTTACTTCATCAGAAGAGTACGTTTTACTATTTCGCACATACTCTTTATTTTGACGCATATAGTTTTTTAATAATCTTTCCTCATCTCTTCCTAACTGGAACATCTTCCTTCTACTGAGGTTCTGACCTAAAAATAGGTAAAGAAAGAAGCCAAAAATCGGGAGGAAGAAAAGTACTAATAACCAAGTTAAAGTAGCATTAACATCTTTTTTCTCAATAAAAATAATTGCTAATGCGAGAAGCATGTTAACAAATGGAAAAAAGTTAAGTAAAACTTCATACCATGACATGAAATCACCAACTTTTACGGAATAAGGTGTGCTATGATTAAATTTAATTAAGTACTATTTAAATTATATAGTAATAAGCGATTAATACAATAAGCGTTAGTAAAACAAACCACTACTTAGGAGAGCATATGAAAAAATTTTGTGTTATCGATGTGGAGACAACTGGAACTAGGCCAGGTGAGGATGCAATTATACAGATTGCCGCGGTCTTACTTGAGGGTCTTACAGTGAAAAATGAGTTTGCATCATATTTATTTACTGACAAAAGAATTTCAAGTTTTATTGAAGAGTTAACTGGGATTACTGCTGAGCACATTAAATCAGCGCCACTTTCTGCTGACATTATACCTGAGTTGCTGCCGCTATTGGAGGGCTCCTTTTTTGTTGCTCACAATGCTAACTTCGATCTCCAGTTTGTTAACTATGCACTAGTTGAAGCAGGATATAGTGAAATTTTTAATGATGTGCTTGATACATTAGTAATGGCAAAAATGCTATTACCAACTATGCAAAGCCACAAGCTTGATTATTTAACACGTGAACTGCAAATTCAGCATCACAATCCACATAATGCTATTGATGATACGTCAGCTACTGCAGAATTGCTTGTGAGAATGATAAAAATACTTGAAACAAAACCACTAACCTATTTGCAACAGTTACATAAACTGCTTAGCTTTACTGATTCAGGATTGTATAAATTACTTGACGAACTTCTTAATAAAGCAATTTCTAGTAATGAAGCCAATCTAATGTCCGAGCAATATGTGTTTAATTATTTTACAATTAGGAGCGTCGATGTTTCTAGTTCAGACAAGGCAGAACACAGCAAACTTGAGTTAGACTTTGATGATTTGTTCAGTATTGATGGCTATTTGGCAAAAGCATTCCCTAATTATGAGTACCGGGAAGGTCAAAAAGAGGTGTCAGAAGAAATTAGAGCTGCTTTTTATGAAAATAGGCATTTAATGATTGAAGCAGGGACTGGGACAGGAAAAACATTAGCATATCTTTTACCGGCTATCTACTGGACATTAGAAGAAACTGAACAAGTTGTTATTTCAACCCATACGATCAATTTGCAAGAACAACTATTTAAGAAAGATATTCCTATGCTAAAAGTTGCTTTAAAATTACCTTTCACAGCCGCCATTTTCAAAGGAAGAAATAATTACCTTTGTTTGCGAAAGTATGCCATCCAATATCAAGAGGCTATCAGAGAAGCCGGCACTTATGCAAATTATAATATTTGGACAACTTACCCAACGATTCCTGAAGAGATACTTGAATTAGCGCGTTTCTTAACCTGGATTTCCGAAACGGAAACAGGTGATATTGAAGAGTTGAATCTTTCTGGAGCTGGTAAAATTCTATGGAATGAGATACAAAGTGAAAGTGACAGCTGCTTGAACCGTAAATGTCCTTGGTATAAAAACTGCTATTACCACCGTGCAAAAAGACAGGCGCAAAAGGCAGATATTATTGTCACTAATCACGCACTCCTTCTGACGAGTCTTAAAAACGAGCAACCAATTTTGCCAAACTTCAAGAAATTGATCATTGACGAGGCTCATCAACTCGAAAATGTAGCAATTAATCATTTAGGTTACGAAGTTAGTCAAATGCAAATATTGCATATTCTAAGTAAGCTATACCAAAATGAGAATAATGGGCAATTAGCAAGAATCAGGCAAGAAATCGAACTGTCTACTGCGGATGGCAACGAACAAATCATTGCTGAGATTAAGTTGTTAGCGACGGAACTTTTACCGAAAATGGTTAAAGATATTGACCAATATTTCGCCATACTAGAAAGTTATATGAGTAAATATATTAAGGGCAGTGATAATGGCAGAGAAGTATTAAGGATGAGAGAACAGAATTATACATCTGAAGATTGGGGCAAAGTTAATCTAGTAGGGGAAAATCTCATAATTCAATTTAGTGAGCTACTAGTGGCACTTGAAAAAATCTACAGAGCTGTGACTGATCTTATTAAAGATGAGAGCACTCTGGCTGATTATGAAGGAAATTTGCATAGTTTCAGACAGATAGCTTTCAATTTTGCTGACTGGAATGAATTTAAAACAATTGATAATGTTTACTGGATTGAAAGCCGACAAAAAGGTAAAAGGAACACACCATATTTATTTGCTGCCCCAATTGAGATTGGGCGATATTTGCAGGAATCATTAATTGCTAATCTCGACAGTGTTGTTATGACATCAGCAACATTGGCTGTATTAGATTCTTTTGAATTTATTAGCAATGATTTTGGCTTTAACCTTGATGATGAATTATTGAAAACAATAATTTCACCTTCGCCATTTGATTACAATAAACAGGTAAGAGTATATGTTCCGGATGATGTCCCGCCTATTAAAGATGTCTCCCTTGAAACCTATGTTGAATATATTTCAAAAAATATCGCTGAAGTAGCGCTTTTGCTAGAAGGTAGGACTTTAGTTCTTTTTACTTCACATTCAATGTTACAAAAGTCACATCGCTTTTTAGTTGAGTATTTAAAAGACGAAGAGCTCAAGGTTCTAGGGCAAAACATTGATAGTAGCAGTCGCTCTAAACTAACAGAAACTTTTCTTGAGAATAACAATACAATCCTGCTTGGGACAAATAGCTTTTGGGAAGGAGTCGATATCCCGGGTGAGAGTTTAAGTGCACTCTGCATTGTAAGGTTACCTTTTACGCCGCCAAATGAGCCAGTGCAAGAAGCTAGAGAGGAGCGCCTGAAGGCTGCAGGTAAAAACTCCTTTACTAATCTATCGCTGCCACAGGCAATAATCAGATTTAAGCAAGGTTTTGGCAGACTCATTCGCACGCATCAAGATCGCGGAGTAGTAATTATTTTTGATAATCGGATTATAGCTGCATGGTATGGCAAAGCTTTTATTCAATCGTTACCAGAGCTTGAAATAGAGTGTATCTCTTCGCAGAAGATATTAAGAGATATTGAAAACTGGTTTTTTTAGAAGGCTAAGCCAAAAAGTTTAGCCTTTTATTTAAACTGCCAGGCTTTTCTAACATCTTTAAGAGAAGCGCCTTTTCCATATAACAAGATGCCGCCTTTGTAAACCCTTGCTGCAAAGATACTACTAATAATTATGCTAATAATCATAATGCCAATAGAGATGATAATTTCTATCATATATGGATCCGTCATACCAATTCGCAGGAACATAACCATTGGAGTAAAAAATGGAATATATGACAGCACCTTAATTACAACAGTATCAGGATTTGTTAAGCCGAAAATTGAAATCAAAAATGCTGCTACCAAAATAAGGTTTAATATCCCGGTTGTCTGTTGCAAATCTTCAATTCGACTTACCAACGATCCAAGCATTGCAGCAAAAGTAGCATAGAACAGATTGCCTAAAATGTAAAATAGTACTCCGTATAAAATTATCTGTGTCGGTAAGTTAGAAAAATCAATTGTAAAAGTATCAACTGTAAAGACGCCATTGCTTCCTCGGAGTGAAAAAAAGCCGACAACAAGCATGAGAATAATTTGGGATATACCTAACAAAGAGATGCCAAGAATTTTTCCGAACATTTGCTTAACCGGATTGACACTTGACACAAGAATTTCCATAACGCGTGTACTTTTTTCTTTAGCTACCTCCATAGCAATCATGTTTCCATACATTACGACACCAAAATAGATTGCTATTAGTAGAATATAAACAATAATATAAGAGATCGCGATATCTGATTCACTTTTAGCACCTTCACTTAGAGGTGTTTTTATTAGTTGTACAGGTGTAAATAAAGTTGCAATTTCTGCTTGTGATAAGTTAAGTTTTGTAGCACCTAGCTGAAATTGAATAGAAGACAAGCTTTGTTCAAGATATGCAATGAGTTCAGTGTTTAAGATGTTGTCAGCTTTATATTCGGCAACAAGAAGATTGTCGTTATTAGTATTGATTACGAGATAGCCATGTATTTTACTATCATTATAGGCTGATCTGGCAGTAATTTCATTTTTAAAATTTTCTAAAGAGATGTTATCATGAATACTCATTTCAATTTTCAGCTGCTCGTAAACTTGGCCAGTTTGATCAATGATACCTATGGTTTGAGTGCTTTCATCGACAAAGCTTGTTAACAGTGTTGGAATATTTAAAATTATTATTAGTAAAAGGATGGAGACAATTGTTGTAATAATAAATGATCGTTTTGTTAAATTCGTGAGAAAGGTGTGTTTCATTATAATTAAAAATTTATTCATATTTCATACCCACCTTTTCGATAAAGATGTCGTTAAGTGATGGTTCCTCTAAAGAGAAATGGTAAACTTCGCCTCTAGCAATAAGCTCCTGCAAGATTTTATGAGAAAAAGATTCATCTTTAAGATTTATAATAAACTTGTCGGCTTTTTCGATAATGCCTGTTACCTCAGAATAATCTTTTAAAAAATCAAGATTGACAGTTGTTTTTAAATGAATATTTTTGTTACCGAATTCTCTTTTTATCTGGTTAAAGTTGCCCTCTAGAATTGCTTCACCCTTATCTAGCAGACATAAACTTTCACATAATTCCTCAACATGCTCCATTCGGTGGCTAGAGAACAAAATTGTTGTTCCTTGGTTAGCTAGATGTTTCACAGCATTTTTTAGTTGTTCAACATTGACGGGGTCAAGACCGCTAAAAGGTTCATCAAGCAATAAAAGTTCAGGTGAGTGAAGCACAGCTGAAATAAATTGTATTTTTTGTTGGTTGCCCTTAGATAATTCTTGTAAACGGCGATTAGAATAGTTAGAAATGTGAAAGCGCTCCAACCAATAATCAATCTGTAAGTTTGCAGTATCTTTAGTCAACCCTCTGAGTTGACCGAAATAGATTAATTGCTGACGGACAGGCAATTCTGCATATAGTCCGCGCTCCTCCGGTAAATACCCCACACTATCACTATTGCTATAGTTAATAACTTTACCATTCCAGGTAATAGTCCCATTATTAGGTGTCAATATACCAAGAATTAACCGGAACATTGTTGTCTTTCCTGCACCATTAGCCCCAAGAAAGCCATAGATTTGGTGCTTTTCAATTTCTAGGTTCAAATCACTAACCGTAATAGTGCTTCCGAAACGTTTGGTAATATTTTTAATTAATAAACTCATTCTCAACACGTCCTTAAAGTTATGTTACAATGACAAGTATAAATCATTTAAAGTATTTTGTGTATCATACATGTGAAAAGGAGTTTTTAAAATGCGCACAAAAATTACCAATGCACAGATTATTACAGTTAATGTTGATAACTTAATAATAAGCAGTGGTAGCATTGTATTTGAAGATGGTATAATTGTCGAAGTTAATAATGATAATGCGAATGAGACAGTTTGTGATCGCGTAATTGACGCTCAGAATAAGGTTTTGCTACCAGGGTTGATCAATACGCACACACACACACCAATGACGCTACTAAGGGGTTACGCCGATGATTTGGGGCTTGAGGACTGGCTTAACAAAGTTTTGCCAATCGAGAGAGGGTTTACTGCTGAGGATATCGCTTTAGGTAGTGAACTTGCCATTATTGAGATGCTAAAAAATGGTATTACTACTTTTTCCGATTTATACGTTCATATTGAAACAATCGCAGAGAAGGTGAATGAGAGTGGTGCTCGAGCTGTTCTAGCTCGTAGCGTTATTGAAGATCAGGGAAACCCAACAATAAGCGAACAAAAACTAGCTGAAGCAACGGATAATGTGCGTAAACTTCAAGGTGTAGCTAACGGACGAATTACAATGACAATGGCTCCGCATTCAATCTATACTTGTTCGACAGAATACTTACTTAAAATATTGGAGATATCTAAGCAACTAACTGTTCCACTACAGATTCATCTAGCTGAGTCAGCTAATGAGTATGCTTACTCAATTGAAAAATTTGGTGTAAGTCCAGTTAAATATTTGGATAGTCTTGGTTATTTTGATCATGATATTCTGATTGCGCATGCTGTTTATGTTGATGAAGAGGATATTAACATGCTCGCTGCTAAAGGTGTTAAAATATCGCATAATCCAACAAGCAACTTAAAATTAGGCAACGGAATTGCACCGATAATGAGCTATTTAGATAAAGGAGTAATCATCGGTCTTGGAACAGATGGCGCAGCAAGTAATAATAGCTTAGATATCTTTGCTGAAATTAAGTTAACCTCCCTATTACAAAAGGGGTTAAATCAAAATTCGTCGCTACTAACCGCATCCGATGTGCTGCGTATGGGAACGATCAATGGTGCGCAGGCATTATTTTTAGATAAACAGCTTGGCTCAATCGAGGTTGGGAAAAAAGCTGATTTTATCTTATTAGATTTTGAAAATCCGCGGACCAAGCCAGATTATAGTTTAATCGCTAATCTAGTATATTCAGCTTCAAGTTCACAAGTCACCGATGTTTTTATTGATGGTCAAGAGATTGTTAGGAATCGGGAAATATTGACTTTAGATGTCGAAAAAACTTTAAATAAGGTAACAAAACTACAAAAGAAATTGTATAATTAATGGAGATGAATAAAATGCCAATTGAATTATTATCAACGGTAAAAGTTCAGAAGTCTTCCGATCTGTATAAAATTGTTGACCTGTTAAATAAAACATTAAAATATGATGATTTAATGTTTGGGTTAGCATATGATAATGAGGAAGAAGATATGATGATTTTCAGTATTTATCGAACTGCTGATTAAACACGACTAGTGATCAGAAAAATATAAGGGGGAATCTCATTGCATTTGTCAAAGCGTGCTTTAAAAATCGAACCTTCTCCAACATTGGCAATTAATGCAAAAGCAAAGGAATTAAATGATCAAGGGGTCGATGTAATTAGCTTAAGTGCTGGTGAACCTGACTTTAATACAGCAAATAATATTATTGAAGCTGCTTATCATGCGATGTTAGATGGTAAAACAAAATATACCGCTGCAGGTGGCATTTTGGAGTTAAAAGAAGCGATTGTTAAAAAGTTAAGAAATGATAACGATCTAATTTACACCGAACAGCAGATTATTGTTACCAATGGTGCTAAGCACGCATTATATAACTATTTTCAAGCTGTTTGTAACCCGGGTGATGAAGTTATTATCCCTATACCATATTGGGTTAGTTACCCGGAAATGGTCAAGTTGGCCGATGCTATACCTATCTACATTATCGGTAATGAGCACGAACAGTACAAAATTACCCCGGATCAATTAGAGAAGAGCCTCACTAATAATACAAAGGTTCTAATTCTTAATTCCCCTAGCAACCCAACAGGCGCGATCTATAATCGTGCTGAATTAACAGCAATAGCTGAAGTATGTAAAAAACATGACATTCTCATTGTCTCTGATGAAATATATGAGAAGTTAATTTATGATAGTGAAGAGCATGTTAGTATTGCAAGTTTGAGTGAAGACGCCTATCAACGTACCCTTGTTGTTAATGGACTATCTAAGCCATATTCGATGACAGGTTGGAGGATTGGCTATGCAGCGGGCGATAAAAAAATAATTAAAACAATGGCTGATATAGCTAGTCATAACACCTCAAACCCCGTAACTTTTGCACAGTATGGTGCAATTGAAGCGATTAACGGTCCGCAGGATGAATTAGAAAAAATGAAAACTGAATTCGCAGCGAGAAGAGATTATGTAATGGCGAGATTAGCTGATATTCCAGCAATAAAACCGATTAGACCGGCGGGGGCATTTTATGTGTTTATAGATGTTTCGGATGCTATCAAGGGCACATATAAAAATGCCGATGAGTTTTCAGAAAAACTATTAGAAGAAGAGCTAGTTGCAGTCGTTCCTGGGTCAGCATTTGGTGCGGATAATTTTATTAGGATATCCTATGCCACTTCTAGAGAACAGCTAGAAATTGGGTTGGACCGTATCGAAAGATTTATCCGTAGACTCATTTAGGCGAATACTTTATTAAATAGATTAGGTGAGAAAAATGCCTTACAGAAGTCAACTTATTATTGATTATTTAAGAGCGGGAACTACAGATGTTCCTAATTTACTGTTAGATAATTACAAGAAAATAGGTATTAATGATTCTGAATTACTCTTAATAATTCAGTTACTCTATTTTCAAAACCAGAATAATTATTTTCCGAGTACAGCTTTATTGGAAGAAAGAATGTCATCGTCGGGCGATAAGATTATGGATGACCTACAAAGGCTATTGCGGCAAGGGTTTCTCTTGATTGATGATGGACTGGATGAGAAATCTGGTTTAATCTACGAAAAATATAATTTAGATCCGATTTTTACAAAGCTTTTCGCTTATTTAGAACAACAATCAGACAAAAATAGAATTAAGATTAAACAAGAAGACAAAAACGATGCAATTATTAATGTTTTTAAGTCTTTTGAACAGGAATTTGGTAGGCCGTTGTCGCCGATAGAAATTGAGTTAATCACGACATGGCTCGATAAAGATCGTCATAACCCTGAAATTATACTATATGCACTGAAAGAAGCGGTCTTTTCTAATAAACTTAATTTTCGCTATATTGATAGCATTCTTTTTGAATGGCAACAGAAAGGTATCAAAAGTTTAGATCAGGTTAGAGAACATGTTAAGAAATTTCGAAAGAGTAGAATTGTTGGTGGCTCAGACAAAGTCACTTTAGATGGTGATTTTGAGCCGTATAACTGGTTAGAGGAGAGTAAGTAATGCAGCTAAAAAGCATAACGATTAATGGCTTTAAGTCATTTGCTGATAAAACTGAAATTGATTTTACTGACGGCATTGTTGCGATTGTTGGGCCAAACGGCTGCGGGAAGAGTAATATTGCTGACGCAATTCGCTGGGTTTTAGGTGAACAGAGTGCCAAAAGTTTACGTGGATCAAAAATGGATGATGTAATATTCTCCGGAAGTGATAGCAGGAAACCGGTGAACTATGCTGAAGTAACTCTTGTTTTAGATAATCGCGAAAATAGAATAAAAATTGATTTTTCCGAGGTCGTCGTTACGCGGCGTCTTTATCGCACAGGTGAGAGTGAATATTTAATCAATAAACAGCCTGCCAGATTAAAAGATATCTCGGATCTTTTTGTTGATACGGGGTTAGGAAAGGATTCTTTCTCAATTATTGGACAAGGACGAATTGATGAAATTCTAAGCACAAAACCTGAGGAAAGAAGAGGAATTTTTGAAGAGGCTGCAGGTATTGTAAAATATAAAAATCGCAAAAAAGAAGCGAAACGCAAATTAGATGATACTGAGCATAACTTGATTAGGATTTACGACCTTGTATCTGAGTTGGAAGGCCAGATTGAACCGCTCAAACAACAGTCAACGAAAGCATTAGAATATAAAGAGTATTTTAATAGACTAAAAGAATTAAATATAAAAATCTATGTTCATGACATCAGCGCTATTTATGAGAAGTGGCAACGTGCTGAGGAACAAAAGTCGACATTTTCTGAGGAGCAACTGGGGTATAGCTCTAAAGTAAGTGTGATTGATGCTGCTATTGAGGAGAAACGCTGGGCAGTTGGCAAACTTGACCAAGAATTAGAGGAACTCCACCAGCGTCATCTTGCGGCAAGTGAGCGGGTTGAACAGGAAGAGGGTAGACGTGGTGTTCTACATGAAAGAGAAAAAAACCATGCTTCTACACAACAAAACTTGAATAAAAACCTTAATAAAACAAGAGAGAAATACGCAGAGTTAAGTAGCAAGACTGAGGAAGAACTTCTAATAAAGACTGAGAAAGCACGTCTAATAAAGGAATTAGAAAGTAGCTTGATTGATAAGGAGCAATATCTAAGTGATTTTGCTAAAAATAAAGAATTTGAGCTGGAAGAGTTAAAAAGCAAATATTTTGAAGTTCTGAATAAAACAGCAACTTCACGCAATGACCTGACACATTCCAATAATCAACTAAATTCTTTGGTTTACCGTAGTGACAAACTAAAAAGTGAAAAAGCTACGATTGAGTCTGCGCTAAATAAGTTCACTCAAGATATTGAACAGATAAACAAGCTATTAGCGGAAGTTGAAGTGAGAAGTCAAAAGCTTGCGCCGCAGATCGAGCAACTAAAACGGGAACGACTGAACATAGAAGCCGAAGCTTTGCAATTAAAGGATGAATTAACTAAGGTTGAGAATCAATTAAGTACTACTAGCTCTAAACAGGAGCTATTAGAGGAGATGCAATCGGCTTTCTCTGGCTATACGCATGGTGCAAAAGAAGTGCTTACGTTAAGAGCGAACCAAACAATCAAGGGTATTATTGGTTCTGTTGCTGAATTAGTAATTGTTTCTAAAGAGTATGAATTGGCGATTGAAACAGCTCTAGGTAATTCATTACAGCACATAGTTGTTGATAGCGAAGCGATTGGTAGAGAAACAATCAAATATTTAAAAGAAAATAAAAGTGGGCGAGCTACCCTGCTACCTCTGAACGTTATACAAGGCAAACGATTTAGTGCGAAAGAGTTAGAGAAGATTCAAAGTCTCCCAGGATTCCTAGGGTTAGCTGTTGACAAGATTTCACTTAACTCAGCTTTTGAAGAGATTGGCCAATTTTTGCTTGGCAGAATTATATTAACTACTGACTTGAAAAGTGCAAATAAAATTGCTAAGACATTAAATTATAATTATAAAATAGTTACCAAAGATGGCGATGTAGTCAACCCTGGTGGTTCGATGACTGGCGGAGAAATCACTAAACAAAGTGGGAAGCTACTTGGCAGACAGCGTGAGATTGACGAATTGAGAGATGAAATTGCTAAACTAAAAAGTAAACTACAGCAGAAACAGACTAAGCTAGCAGAGTTGAATTTGCAGTTAACTAAAAATGAACAATCATATCAAGGGGTACTTACTGCGTACAATGCTGATGAGGCGGAAAGACTGAGAATCCAAGATAGTTTGATTCAGACTGGTTTTGAAAAGAAACGACTTGAAGAAAGAATTGAATATATTAATTCGGACGATCAACAGATTTCTTCTGAAATTAGTAAAACTCAAGCTAGAATTATTGAGATTGAGTCAATTATAGCGACTAATAGGGCGTTGGAAGAAGAGTTATTGCAATCGATTAACCTAACTAGCGAGATACTTACTAGGGAAGAGGATGCGAAAGGTGAGTTAAAAGAAACCATCACTAATATCAAAATCGAGCTAGCTGCTCATAAAGAAGAGTATAATCACATCCTAAAAATAATTGATCGACATAATTCCGATCTGCGGGAACAGCAGACTATTCTAGATGAACTACAGAAAGAAGTTAATCAATTAGAGAGTTCATTGCAAGAACAGCAGTCTGCCATTACTGAGATTTCGAGTGTTCTTGACCAATATAAAGTTGAGCGCGATGAGCTTCAACTAAAAATTACTGAGAAACGTAAAGAAAGATTGAAAATCACTACTGAAATTGATCAGCAGGTGGCTGACTCTAAGGGATTACGCGCGCAATTACGTGCTGCAGAAGATCAGCTTAATCTGAATGAAGTTAAACTAGGAAGACTAGATACTCAATTAGAGAACCTTATTGCTCAACTAACTGAAGAGTACGAGATTAGTTATGAAGCTGCGCGCGATAAGATTGAGAAAGTTGAAAATGTTGGGCAAACTCGCTCAGAAATTCAGCAATTAAAGAACTCACTTAAAGAACTTGGCGAAATTAATCTAGGCTCGATTGAAGAATACGAACGAGTTAGTGAGCGTTTCAACTTTTTAACCACGCAAAAAGCGGATTTAATCGCCGCTAAAGAGAGCTTATATCAAGTTATTGCTGAAGCCGATGAAGAGATGACCAAAATTTTTAATGAGAGCTTTGAGGCCGTCCGCGAGCAATTCCGCATTGTGTTTGCCAAGTTGTTTGGCGGAGGGGTTGCTGATTTAATCTTGACTGATCCGGATAATTTATTGGATTCGGGGATTGAGATTCTTGCCCAGCCACCAGGTAAAAAGCTGAAAAGCATTGCGCTTTTGTCAGGTGGAGAAAAGGCGTTGACAGCGATTGCCTTATTGTTTGCAATATTACAAGTTAAGCCAGTACTTTTTACTGTTTTAGACGAAGTAGATGCATCATTGGATGATTCGAACGTTAGCAAATTTGCGCAATACTTACATGAATTTAGTGAGACAACGCAGTTCATTGTAATCACACATCGGAGAGGGACCATGGAGGTTGCTGACTCACTATATGGTGTGACGATGCAAGAGGCCGGCATTTCTAAGCTGGTTTCCGTTAGATTAGAGGACCGCGATAAAATTGAGGCTGTCTAATCGTACATAATAATTGGAGGTACAAATGAGAAATATTGAAGATAAAGATAAACAAAAGAAAGTAGAATTGAGTCTAGAAAAGACACGACGTGGAATATTCCAACGACTAGAAGAACTATTCAGTGGAAAAGGCCTGATTGATGAACAACTTTTTACGGAGTTGGAAGAGATTCTGATTACTTCCGATCTTGGACCCTTCACCGTAGATGGTTACATCGAGCAGCTTCGTGACATTGCCAAGTCTGAGGAAATTGAAAATTATACACTTCTGAAACAGCGCTTAGCGGAGCTTGTTTTAGCCACTTTGGAGCAGGAACATTTTGAGTACCATCTGAACATTGAAGCGGGTAAGCTAAATGTCTTTCTTATTGTTGGTGTTAATGGTGTTGGCAAAACAACATCTATTGGTAAATTAGCGCATCTACTTACAGCTCAAGGTAAAAAAGTTATGCTTGCGGCAGGCGATACCTTTAGGGCAGGTGCAATTGAACAGCTGGAATTATGGGGGAAAAGAGCTAATGTTCCAGTAGTTAAACATCAGGCGGGCGCAGATCCTTCTGCTGTAGTTTTTGACGCAATACAATCTGCAAAGGCAAAAGGAATTGATGTTCTTATTTGCGACACTGCTGGCAGATTGCATAACAAAGCGAACTTG
>CAZMPM010000009.1:0-668 GCA_964568525.1 uncultured Caryophanales bacterium | reverse complement strand
ATGCAGGAACTAAACAAAATTTACCGCACGATCCGTAAAGATGACGAGACTGCACCTCAAGAAACGCTACTTGTTCTTGACGCAAGCACTGGGCAGAATGCCTTAGTCCAAGCGAGGCTTTTCCAAGAGGTCGCTGAAGTCACAGGCATTATCTTGACGAAGCTGGATGGGACTGCTAAGGGTGGTATCATAATACCGATTGCTAATGAGTTGGGGATCCCTGTTAAATTTATTACAACAGGTGAGTCGGTAGATGATATCGAGCCATTTGATGCTAAAATTTATATTGAGACAATTTTTGGTGAATCTCTGATTAATTAGTGCTTGACATGATAACAAGAAACAGTTAATATACATTCTGTAAAGCTAAATAACTTTACGGAGTGAAGGACGATGATTGAAAGAAAAACAAGGTATAATATGCTTTATGACTTGTACCAGGAGCTGCTAACTGATCGCCAGAAGCAGTTCACCGAGTTGTATTTTCAAGACGATCTTTCCTTTGCTGAAATAGCAGAGGAATTTGCTATTTCTAGACAGGGAGTTTATGAGCATATTAAGAGAACTGAAAAACTTCTCGATGAATACGAGGACAAATTGGGTTTATTAGAAAAAACTCTAAAGCAGCACTCGCTAATTGACGAGTTAGAGCAGGAAGTTGAGCAGTT
>CAZMPM010000008.1:0-41657 GCA_964568525.1 uncultured Caryophanales bacterium | reverse complement strand
TGGAAAAATTATTCTACAGCGTGGAATATTGGTGTAATTGGTTCTTTGATTGCTGTCCAAGGTACGTTTTTCAGTCAAATTGGTTCAGCAAGTGCGGGAATATTCCCAATGTACACTATTATTGCAATACCTAACCTGATTGCCTTTTTCTTGTATATTTCAGTTGCTAAGAAGTTCCCGGGTAAAGCTATCGCTTTTTCAGCACTTGGTGGAATGATGTACGTTCTAGCATTAATGAATGGTGTTGCTGCTTCAAGCAGAATGTCACAAATGGCGTTGCTTCAAGAAAAAGCTGATCCTACTCACATTGGTGTGCCTGAAAACTTAGCGATGTTTGCATCAGTTCAACAATTGAACTGGATTGGAATGATTGCTTGGGCAGTATTTCTTATTGGATTCCTATTCCGTAAAAAATGGATTCTTCCTATCGGTGTAGGAGCTGCAATACTTAATGTAATCGGCGGCATTCCGTTAGGACTTGAAAGTGTATTAGCAGGTTCTGCATTCTCAATGTTCTTTTTAGCACCTATCTTTGCGCTTATCATTTTAACAATAATTCTTTTACCGCGAGGTAGAGAAATGTTGATAGGTGATTGGCAACCGAAAGTTAAGACAAAATAATTTTTTCTCTATTGATGCAATTAGTTTTTGCGATTGTTTGTCACAGCGCTAGTTAACTTGTCTAGTAAAGACTTGTTAACTAGTCGCTTTCAGACATAAATAATTTGATAAGGGGGTGTCAGTATGAGAAAAACTAGTATTGTAATATCGGTAATTTTAATCATTGCTTTATTAGCAGGCTGTGGAGCATTACCAGCAGAAAATCCGGCAGTATTAGAATTTAGATCATCAGGCGTTGACTTAAACGCTTGGGCATTAGTACCATCTGGCGGATTCTATGAAGGGCAATATACACAAGGAGACGCTAAAACTGGACAAACATTTCCAAATGGCTATATTGAAAAAGCTTTTGAAATGAAAATTGTGCCTGTAACAAATGCTGAGTACGCAAAATACCTTGCCGAGGCTTTAGAGGCTGGAACAATTACTATTGGCAGATTCGTTGGTAACTTTGGAGGGGACTATGAAGGTGTTGCGGGTGCTTTCTTTGAAGAAGGTTACACGTATGATTCTGACCAAGTTGTAAGTGGTTTTTATCCTGGAGACGTTGCAGAATTTGGAGGTTTACGTCATGAGTTTAAAATTATACCAGATGACTATCCATTCATGATTCTTGATGATCCTGCAAGCCGCATTAGCTTTGACGGTAAAAATTTCAAAGTAAAAGATGGCTATGAAAACCACCCAGTAACAATGGTTAGTTGGTATGGTGCATGGGCATATGCTGAGTTTTATGGCTATCGCTTACCAACTGAGTTAGAGTGGGAAGCTGCAGCTCGTGGAACAGATGATCGTCCATTCCCTTGGGGATGGGAAGAGGGTGGCGCTTACCTAAACTTTAATAATAGTGGCGACCCATTTGAAGGATCAGATGGTTACAGTGATACAACTCCAGTAGGTTTCTATAATGGAAACAAATATGGAGACTTCCAAACTGAAGATGGATCAAGTCCATATGGAATCTATGATATGTCAGGTAACGTAGGTGAATGGACTGGAAACAAACCTTACGGATATCACTACCGCAGAATTAAAGGCGGAAATAAAGGAACTTACGATATTGATGCAAGAATATGGAAAAAAGATAATGCAGATCCAAGATTTAGATCACCAAGTGTAGGCTTCCGTGTAGTAAGAGATCCGATTGTAGAAGCACCAGAAGTTGCTCCAGAAGCACCGGTTGATGCAACGACTAACCAATAGCTTGGGGGTTTTTAAATGGCTAAAGTTGCTGCAAATAATGAGACAACTAAATTAAGTTTTTGGCAATTGATAAAGGAATACCTTGTATTAATTAAGCCGCGGCAGACAGCACTTCTTGTAATAACAGGTTGGGCTGGGTTTAGTAGTGCAAGTTGTCCGGTAGTTGGTTGGCAACTTTCATTAGCTATCATTGGCAGCCTATTCTTAGTGATTAGTGGTTGCACAATTTTCAACATGGTGTATGACAGAGATATTGATAGTATTATGGGTAGAACGCAGAAGCGACCATTATCGACGGGAACAATTACTGTTTCGAATGCACTCCTAGTTGCCAGTATTTTGGCAGGAATTGGAGTAGGTTGGGCCTTTGCAATTGATATATTATACGGTTGGATTATTTTAACTGGCCTTTTTTTAGACGCTGTGTTATACACGGTTGTACTAAAAAGGGTTACGCCATACTCAATTATCTGGGGTGGTTTGTCCGGCGGAATGCCAATATTAGCGGGACGAGCGCTTGGTGTTGGATCAATCGACTTAGTTGGGATCTTACTTGCACTAGCAATTGTTCTCTGGATTCCGACACACATTCTAACCTTTAGTATCAAATACGAGGAACAATATTCGGCGGCAGGAATACCAACTTTTCCGTCAGCATATGGTGTCAATGTGACCCGGATAATTATTGCTGCATCTGCTGTATTATCAAGTTTAGCAATGATCACTGCGGCTTTCCTAGTGGAAATGCAGGGTTACTACCTAATATTCTTAATACTCTTTAGTATAGGGTTAATTGTTCTCTCTACCGTAACAGTGTTGAAAAAATCGTCTAAGTTGAATTTTAGCCTATTTAAAGCAGCTTCCATTTATATGTTAGGTGCAATGCTCTTACTAATTTTCGCTTTATAGTTTTAATTAAATGCTTAAATAGCATTTGGAATTAAGTATAATCTGTATTTAAACTTTTAATGTTTAAATAATATATGAAGGGGTGATTTTGATGACTGGTAAGTCTCCGGGACGTTTGCAATACTTATTTACAACACCAAAAGGTCTTATCCTTGTCGCTGCAGCTATTCTTAGCGTAACAGCGGCGATTTGGGCAACTCTTTCTGGACCAATGGTTGACTGGGGAGTAAGAGAAATTACGGTAAATTTATTAAGTATGGATTTAGTACAAGCTGAACGAGAAGGTCGTATTATAATGCTTTACCACTCGTTTGCAATGATTGTTACTGCCATGGTTGTTTACTTGATTACGGCTCTTGCACCAATGGATAAAGTATGGGCTAAGTGGATTAATGGCTTAGTAACACTTGGATATCTACTTGTTGTTATTAATGGTATGGTTTTTGCATACTTCGGACATGAGTGGACATTACACGGTATTTACTTAGTAGGTATGGCTATCATCTTTTTAGTAGGTCTTCTACTATTGGTTGCATTGTGGCCAGGCGATAAACGTTTTTACCTTAAAGAAGATTCAAAATTAGCAAAAACTAAAAAAGGCGCAAGCTGGGAAAGATTCACTATTTGGTGGGTTGTTTTCGTAGCTGTTTTTTCTGCTGCTGTAGGCGCTTATGCAGGTTCATACTTTGCAAATGGTTTTGAAGCGTTCTTAACAGAAGACACTGTTCGTGAAAACGATAAAACAAGTCAAATGAAGGCAGTTGTTGGGCACTTGCATATTATGCTTGCACTAATAGCAATTTTCATTGCGATCTTTATTGGTAGATTCTTCGACATTAAAGGCAACTGGCACAAAATTTCTTTAATCGGTTATATAGTCGGTGCAGCATTCTTAGGCGGTGGTTCTAACTCGGTTATAGTTACTGAGGCAGCACACATCTTCGTTTACGTAGGGGCCGTCTTTGCTATGGGTGGTGCTCTGGTTCTTGTTATATATGGTATGAACAAGATATTCAGAGACCGTCTTGAAGAAAGAGGCCTTGGCAAAAAACGTACTGGTAATAGAGCGGGTATTGTTGATGGATTCCGTGCAATGCTTGGCGATCCGCTAAAATTTGGTCCTCTATGGATGATGATTTACATGAACTTTGTTACAAGTTTTATCGGAATATTCATGGCAGCATTCTTAGAGAAAATTTTTCGTAACCAATACTGGAATCATCGTGAAGAGAGAATTGAACTTGCAGGTCACTGGCATGCACTATCATTAATCTGTGCGGTTATCTTGCTCATGTACATGGCAGACCGCTGGAATATGAAAGGTAAAGTTCGAGTAATCTTTGGTTGGGCTCTAATCATTGGTTCAAATATTGCCCTAATGGCAATGATGTGGTTTGAGATGAAGCGAATTGTTGTTTCAGAATACATGCAACAATCTGTAGTTAATGGAATTATGGTTGCTGATATGATTGGCTTAGGTACAGTCTTCGTGCTCCTTGCTGGATTTATGATTTGGCGTCTAGTTGACCTACTTAGCAAAGAAGGTTCTTGGAAAACAGATGTGCTTGTTCCTAACCATCAATTCCTAGTTTCTGGTACTGATGTTAACGATCCTAAGAACGTTGGAGAGTTAAGATCATACCGTGACCTTAAGGATTCGAGCTATTTCGGATTTTAATTAAACTAATTATAAAGAAAGCCTCCACATTGTGGAGGCTTTCTTGTTAAGCTTTTTTAAAGGTTTTAAAAAATCGTATGTAGTACTTGAAGCTTGAAAGAAAGAGTCCTGTTCCGATTCCGAGATATAATATAGAAAGTAAATTTTTTGGAATATACCCAATGTTACGCATAAAAATTCCAAGGCTCATCATAAAGATAACTATAAGATAACTACTTATAGACATAAAACTGAAGATGCAAGCTTTCCCTTCGCCCTTTGCTTCTATTCGCGCAATATTTTTATTAGCCACTTTATTAAAGCCGAAAATATGAATTAATAATCCGATTAGCACACCAGTTATAATATATAAAAATTTATAAGAGTAATTACCATGAAGCATCCAACCTATTGGAAGTCGATTTAGAAACAGTCCCGCAAAACTCCACAGCAGGCCAGAAGCGAGAAATAGATAACGGACATGAACAGCAGGTATAAAACATTCACATCTTGAAGCACTATTTTTATTAAAAAATTTTGCCAAGTAGCTTCCCCCTTCATCGATTGCTAACAACTCATTATATAGAATAGCATAAATTTAAAAAAGATAAAGTGCTTAAAGTCAAAAAAATGTATACACGTTGTGACCGTTGCATCTGAAATAGGTATGGCTTAATGACCCTGTTTAGTGTATAATAACTTTGTAAAAATTAATAGATATTCTTCGGGGTTGGGTGTAATTCCCTACCGGCGGTAATCAGCGTAAAAACTGTAGTCCGCGACCCAGTCATTTATGATTGGCTGATTTGGTGCGATTCCAAAACCGACAGTAAAAGTCTGGATGGGAGAAGGATTATGTTTAAGGTTGGATAAACCTTGAACTTTCTGTGTACACTCCTTTTTGAACCCTGTAGCGACAAGCTGTAGGGTTTTATTTTGTTCGAGGTAATTTAAAGAAGAGGGCACTTTGTGGAAAGTAGGAGAAATATAGATGAACAGTAAATTATTTATGAAACAAGCGATTGATTTAGCGACTGCTGCAAGAGGACTTACCTCACCAAATCCGACGGTTGGAGCTGTAATTGTGCAAGACAATGAGGTAGTTGGTCAAGCAGCGCATTTACGTGCCGGTGGGCCGCACGCGGAAGGGCTCGCTATTGAGATGGCAGGGAATCAAACTGAGGGTGCAACGCTCTATGTCACGCTTGAGCCATGCGTTCATTATGGAAAAACACCGCCTTGTGTTGAACAGATTATTAGAGCAGGCATTAAGCAGGTTCATGTAGCAATGCAAGATCCCAACCCGTTAGTGTCCGGGCGAGGGATTGAACTTTTGCGTGCAGCTAAGATCGATGTACTTGTTGGCTTATTTGAGAAAGAGGCGAAACAGCTTAATGAAGATTGGGCCAAATACATCACAACTGGGTTACCATTTATCACGGTCAAAACTGCAATGACACTTGATGGCAAAATTGCGTCGCGCACCGGCAAAAGTAAGTGGATCACCGCAGAGGTATCGCGTGAAAACGTGCATAGGTTAAGGCACGAGCATGATGCAGTCATGGTTGGTGCGGGCACAATAATTGCTGATAATTCCAGCTTAACAACACGAGGGATTGAGGCTGGTAAGAATCCACTTAGAATTGTTATCGATGCTAACCTTGATATACCACTAACAGCGGCGGTTGTGACAGATGGTGTAGCTAAGACTTGGATTTTTACCAATCAAGATACTTCAACAGAAAAGGCACAGGCATTAAAAGGTCTAGGCATAGAGGTTCACTCAATTCAGGCTAATCGCTTGATCGATGTCTTTAAATTACTAGGCGAGCGGGAGATAACATCAGTCCTTGTAGAGGGTGGTTCTGAGCTGATTGGTTCGCTTTTTGACCAGAAACTAATTGATAAATATATTACTTTTATTGCACCAAAATTAATTGGTGGTAGGGACGCTATTACCAGTATTGGCGGGATGGGCTTGGCAGAAATAAGTGAGGCCGTAATCTTAACTGAGATGAAATTCGATAAGGTCGGCGAGGATATCTGCATTAGCGGCTATCCAAAATGGTAAGGAGGAACTGCTATGTTTACCGGCTTAATTGAAGAGATTGGACAGCTGAAAAGTATTAAAAGAAACGGCGATTCAATGCGCTTAAGCATTGCAGCTCAAAAAATAATGGATGATTTATCCGTGGGAGACAGTGTTGCAGTCAATGGAATCTGCTTAACTGTGACTGACTTTGCCGGTGGGGTCTTTAGTGCTGATGTGATGCAGGAGACAATGAATCGAACTAGCCTAAATGGATTGACCACAGGAAGCAAAGTTAATCTTGAGCGGGCGATGGCGGCAGGTGGCCGTTTTGGCGGTCATTTTGTTTCGGGACATATCGATGGTGTGGCAACATTAATAGAGAAAAAGTCACAAGACAATGCGGTCATTTTGAAATTTACGATTGGGGCCGAGTTGCTAAAATATCTGGTGCCGAAGGGTTCTATAACTATTGACGGAATCAGCCTCACAATTGTTCGACTGGGAACTGCTGAGTTTACGGTATCAGTCATTCCGCATACGCTTGCGGAAACCACTTTAGGCGAGTGCCGTCTGGGAGATCTGGTTAATATTGAAGTTGATATGTTGGCAAAGTATATTGAAAGAATTTTGTCCGGGATAGGTAATGCACCTACGGATGGGGGAAATGCAATTACAGAGGAATTTCTGCGTGAGCAGGGATTCTAAAGGGATTTAGGAGGAGTAAATAGATGTTTAATACGATTGAGGAAGCAATCCGCAGTTTAAAAGCGGGCGAGGTAATTATCGTTGTTGATGATGAAGACCGTGAAAATGAGGGGGATTTTGTCGCTTTAGCTGAGCAAGTGTCAGCTGATACGATTAACTTTATGATTAAGGAAGGCCGTGGACTTGTCTGTGTGCCAATAACGCAAGAGCGGGCGGATCAATTGTCTCTAGCGCAGATGGTTAAGGACAATACAGATAAACACAGTACTGCATTCACCGTTTCAATCGACCATCGTGACAGCACTACAGGTATATCGGCACACGAGCGTGCTTGGACGATTCAACAAATGCTTAACCCTGTTGCAAGTGGTGAAGATTTCCGCCGACCAGGACATATTTTTCCGCTGGTTGCAAAAGATGGCGGAGTATTGCGTCGTGCAGGGCATACTGAAGCAGCTGTTGATTTAGCACGACTATCTGGAGCTTATCCCGCTGGTGTTATCTGCGAAATTATTAATGAGGATGGTAGCATGGCACGCATAGCTGATCTAGAAGTGGTTGCTTCTAAGCATAATCTAAAGATGATTACGGTGGCAGAGTTAATTC
Organism: uncultured Caryophanales bacterium; assembly: GCA_964568525.1. Classification (GTDB taxonomy): domain Bacteria; phylum Bacillota; class Bacilli; order Tepidibacillales; family Tepidibacillaceae; genus CAYZPB01. The sequence goes on along the minus strand of CAZMPM010000008.1, from coordinate 33,924 downwards.
GCTATCGTCGTTTAAGCGAGATTTTGGTTCAGAAAGCGGTTTCAACAGAGTTAGCAACTGAATATGGTGATTTTCAGGCTATTGTCTATACTAATAAGCTTGATGATAAGGAGCACGTTGCTCTAGTTAAAGGCAATATTGATAAGGAAAAACCAACCTTAGTTCGTGTGCATTCAGAGTGTTTTACCGGTGATATTCTTGCTTCGAAATTCTGTGACTGTGGTTCACAGTTGCACGAGGCGTTGCGCCGGATTGAAGAAGAGGGTAACGGGGTTCTATTATATATGCGGCAAGAGGGTCGAGGTATTGGCCTTATCAATAAACTAAAAGCTTATAATTTACAGGCAAATGGTCTCGATACAGTAGAGGCTAATCAACATTTAGGGTTTCCGGATGACCTTCGTGATTATGGTATAGGGGCACAGATTCTCAAGGATCTGGGTATTGGTAAGATTCGTTTATTAACTAATAATCCTCGCAAAATCAAGGGTTTAGAAGGTTACGGTATGGAGGTTGTTGAGCGCGTACCGATTGTAATTCCGCCGAACACACGAAACATTAGGTATTTGCGAACCAAGGAAACAAAACTTGGGCATATGCTAAATTTATAATAAAATAAGATAAGAGGGGTTGAGATTAATGGGAAAAGTTTTTGAGGGTAATTATCTTGGTCAAGGTCTAAAAATAGGGATAGTTGTTGGTCGTTTTAATGAGTTTATTACTAGCAAACTATTAAGTGGTGCGATTGACGCGCTTGTGCGTCATGGAGTGAAGGAAGCAGATATCGATCAGGTCTGGGTTCCTGGCTCGTATGAGGTACCACTTGCGGCGAAAAAAGTCGCGGCAAGCAAAAAGTATGATGCGGTCATCACGCTGGCGGCAGTTATCCGCGGTGCAACGCCACATTTTGATTTTGTATCATCAGAGATTGCGAAGGGAGTTGCTGCAGCATCGATGCAGACAGAGGTTCCGATAATTTTTGGCGTACTAACCACTGATACATTAGAGCAAGCGATTGAGCGAGCAGGCACTAAAGGTGGTAACAAAGGCTGGGACGCAGGTATCAGCGCTATTGAGATGGCTAATCTTTTTAAGGAACTAAAATAATGAAAGTCAGGAAGATTACGCCACGAGGATATTGTTATGGTGTTGTTGATGCCGTAGTAGTAGCTCAGAATATTGCGCTGAATCCGCTTGTAAAAAAACCAATCTACATTCTTGGAATGCTGGTTCATAATAAATATGTGGTTGACGCTTTTGAAAAGATCGGTGTAATTTCACTAGATGGCGAAGATCGTTTAGCCCTGCTGGACCAGATTGACTCTGGAACGGTTATTTTGACAGCTCATGGGGTTTCGCCAGCAGTACGTGAAAAGGCGCTTAAAAAGGGTTTAATGCTGGTTGATGCTACCTGTCCAGACGTTGCGCGTACACATGCGCTGATTAGAGATATGGTAGAAGAAGGCTACGAGGTAATCTATATAGGCAGGCATGGACATCCAGAACCAGAGGGTGCGATTGGAGTAGCGCCGGATAAGGTGCATCTAGTGACCTGTGTTGAGGATGTTGAACATTTAAAGTTAAGTTCCGAGCGTATTCTGGTGACGAACCAAACAACGATGAGCCAGTGGGATATTATAGATGTAGTTGAAGCCGCTTTAGAAAAATATCCACAAGCGGAAGTATATAATGAAATCTGTATGGCGACCCAAGAACGACAAGAGGCGGTTGCAGAACAGGCAAAAGAGTGTGACATTGTGATAGTTGTCGGCGATCCCCGCAGTAATAATACACGGCGATTGGCTAAGGTTGCTGAAGAGGTTGCCAAAGTTAAAGCGTACCGCATTGAACAGCTTGGTGAGCTTGATTTAGAGTGGCTGAAAGGTATTAATTGTGTCGGTGTTACTTCTGGTGCTTCAACGCCAACACATTTGACACGGCAGATTATTGATTTTCTTGAACAATATGATGAGAATGATCCAGCGACTTGGGAAAAAAGGAATGAGCTTGACTTGACAAGGATTTTGCCGAGAATTAAAGTGAGAGATGAGTAGTTGCTAACTAATCGAGGAGATGCAGTGGATGAATAAGATACGGATTGGGATTTTGGCAGCAATTTTAGTTGTGGTTTGGGGCGTTAGCGCGGTAATAACTCAGGGCAGTGAGCAGCCTGAACCGCCAACTACTGACCCGTCACAAACAGGCCCTGTGGTTACCGAACCAGTTATAATTGAGGAACCTAAATTTTATGTATTAGTGGATGCAGGGCATGGTGGCAAAGACCCAGGTGCTTTAGGCGTCTCAGGAGTTGAGGAGAAAGACTTAAACTTGGTCCTTGCACATAAGGTTATGGACCTATTTAAAGATGATAAAAATATTGGTGTTGTTTTAACGCGTGAGGATGATATTTTCATTTTACCGGAAAAACGTTATCAGATAGCTAATTCGCTCGGACCAGATCTTTTTGTCTCAATTCATCATAATTCTTTTCAGGACTGGCCATCTGTTTCGGGAGTTGAAACTTTTTACTATCGCACGGATAGTCTTGAACCAGCTGAGATATTACATGAGAAGCTGTTAGCTGCGACACAATTTAATGACCGTGGCGTCATGGTGAGCGAATATAAGGTAGTAAAGTATACAACGATGCCTTCGGTTTTGCTTGAGATTGGTTATCTTTCTAATCCAACGCAAGAAAAAATCTTAGTCAAGCCAGAATTTCAAGATACGGTTGCGGCAGCGATTGCTGAAGGAATTAGAGAATATTATCAAGTACATAGCGGAAATTAGCAAAGTGTAAAGTTTACTTGTAATTTAGATATAAGTAGAGGTATTTTTTGTCGTAAGCTCTACCGATGTGTCAGTAATTGATGATGCGCCAAATTCGAAGATCCTAACCCTAACCACTTGTAATTTGCCAGATGCAAAGACAAAGCGGTTAGTAGTGCGAGCGAGAGAAATTCCGCTATAGCTAATGAATTTTGAGGTATAAAAATGCGCCCAAAAAAAGGGCGTTTTTTTATTTTTAAATCCCCCCACTAGGCTTGTTAGGGATGAAAAGTACTGATAATATACAATAAATGACACGATTGAGGAGAAAAAAATGAAAAAAATTTTTGTATTATTGCTAGTTCTTATGATGCTGCTCAGTTTTTCTGCTTGTGATAGCCAATCTTCGGATGGCGATGATGAAATAGCAAAAACTAGAATCATCACAGATATGGTTGGACGTCAGGTTGAAATACCGGCTAAGGTTGAAAGCATAGTCACGTTGGCATCTTATGCACCGAGAATTGCTGCATACCTAGATGTTATGGATATGGTTGTAGGCACGGAAAAATTTGTTCAAGATGGTATTAATATGCGTCTTGACTATTTACCGGTTTATTATGATAAGTTAAGTAAGCTACCAATTGTAGGAGAAGGTGGCGGAACGATTAATAATGGTTTTCCCGAGGAAATTATTAAAGCAGCACCTGATGTGATTCTTGCAGGCTTTGATGCAAAATCTGCTGATGAGTTACAGAGACAGACCGGTATACCTGTTGTTTCAGTGCTTCATCAAACCGGCTTGGCAAATGAATCTTTTTATAAAGCAATGCGCATTTTTGCTGATGTAGTTGGGGCAGAAGAACGGTGCGAGGAGTTGTTAAAGTATACTGATACTTTGCTTGCGGATTTAAAGCAGCGCACAATTGATATTCTCGACAGTGATAAGTTGAAAGCGTATGCAGGAGCAGTAACTTTTAGCGGCAGACGCGGTATGGCAGGAACTTATTCGGAGTTTGATATCTTTAAAGCTATTAACGCAATCAATGTTGCGAACAAAAAAGAGATTAGCGGTTTCTATGAAACGGATTTGGAAGCAATTGCTAAGTGGGATCCGGATATAATTTTTCTTGACCCAGGGAATATGGATTTAGTTAACGAGGAGTACCGCACAAAAAGCAGCTTTTTCGATGCATTATCTGCTGTAAAAAATAATAAAGTCTATGCAATGCCTGCTTTCAATTTTATGGGGACAAACATTAGCTATGCCTTTATCGATGCTTACTATGCGGGAATAATTCTCTATCCGGAGCAGTTTGCAGATGTGAGTATAGCGAATAAAGCTGCTGAGATTTTGACTACTTTTCTGGGCGTAAACACTTTTGAGGATATGGTGGCAGCCGGCTTGAAATACGGAGAAATTAAGATAGGTGAGTAACTAAATGTCGTTGGTAAAGCAGACAGTTATAGAAGGCAACACATATAATAAATATATCGCCAGAAAGTGGATATTTCTCTTTCTGCTGGTTTTAATTTTGTTTATAACTATCTTGGTCTCTATCTCAATTGGTTCATCTGGATTAGCGTTAGGTGATGTAATGCGCGCTTTGTTTGGCGTAGGCGATAAAGGGAGTATGAGTATTATATGGAATATTCGCCTGCCTCGTGTTGCAACTGCTGTGGGTGCTGGTATTGCGCTTGCTCTAGCTGGTTGCATCATGCAAAATGTATTGCGCAATCCACTCGCTTCCGCTTCGACACTTGGCGTAGCTCAGGGAGCATCTTTTGGTGCGGCAGTAGCAATCATCTACTTTCAAGCAGGCGTAACCGTTACCAGCTCTTCCGGTGCGAACATTTCCATCACGAATCCCTATTTGGTCGTAGCAAGTGCTTTTATCGGTGGAATTATAACAACAACATTAATCTTGCTCTTGGCGCGTGTGGTTGGGGTTTCGCCGGCAACGATGATTCTTGCCGGTGTTGCGATCGCTGCAATGTTTGCCGGAGCAACGACGATTATTCAGTATTTTAGCGATGATACAAAGGTAGCTTCGGTCGTTTACTGGACTTTTGGAAATCTAGGGCGGGCCGGTTGGAATGAGATTGGCATAATTTATCTGGCCTGCGCTGTTTCCTTTATCTATTTTATCTATAATCGGTGGAATTATAATGCGCTAGAGAGCGGCTCAAATACAGCTAAAAGCTTAGGAGTTAATGTTGATAGTCTCGTTGTTATCAGCATGTTAGTTGCGACTTTGATTTCGGCAACAGCGATTGCTTTTGTCGGTACAATTGGCTTTATTGGGCTAATTGCACCACATATTGTCCGTCGTTTTATCGGGAATGATTACCGGTTTTTAATTCCTTGTTCGGCAATCATGGGTGCAATCATTATGCTACTGGCCGACTTAGTTTCTCGCGTACTTATTATGCCGGCGATTCTGCCAATTGGTGCAATTACTACTTTTATCGGTGCACCATTATTTCTATACTTAATTCTTAGAAGAGGGAAAAGAATAGAATGATTGAAATCAGAAACATCTCATTTTCATACGGGAAAAAGCAAATCTTACACGATATCAGTTTTGGTGTTGAACGAGGACATTGTGTTGGCATTTTGGGTAATAACGGTGCCGGCAAAAGCACATTAGTTACCTGCCTCAACAGAATTCGCACGCCGAAAACTGGTAGTGTCAAAATTGCCAATGAGGATGTACTCAAAATGAATCGTTTGGCCATAGCCCAGCGCATCTCCTATGTAGCACAGAAAAATGAGCTGAGCCAGATTACGGTCTTTGATACAATTTTGTTAGGGCGTAAGCCATATATTCAATGGTCAGTCACTCCAGAGGATATTGAGATAGTAGAGGATACAATTGAACGGATGGGGTTATCTGAATTCAAGTTAAGGCTGGTTAATCAGCTTTCTGGTGGCGAATTACAAAAAGTCATGCTCGCTCGCGCATTGGTTCAGCAACCTCAACTTTTACTGCTTGACGAGCCGACAAGCAATCTTGACCCGAAAAATCAGCATGAGATGATGGAACTGGTTTATAATCTGACCAAGCAGGAACAGATTAGTTCGATTATTGTCATGCATGATTTAACGTTAGCATTACGCTACTGTGACCGCTTTCTTTTTATTAAAGAGGGCGAAGTTTATAAATATGGCGACGAATCAATTGTAACTGCTGAAACGCTCTCTGAGGTCTATGACATTGAGGCGGCTGTTGAGGTTGTTAATGGCAGAAAGATTGCTGTAATTGGTTGATAGACTGTTGAACAGAAGAAAAGAGACATTATCAATGATAATGTCACTTTTTTTTATTCTTGGGAATTGTCTCTTTTACTACCAGCCTTTTCGAGAAAACGCTCTTTATTTACAATAAAACGTTCGTGGATTCCTTCGCTAATTATTTCCTTTTCATTACGTGCCGCAATTGAAAAGATTAACTTACGCCCATCTACACCGATTAACTCGGCATATGCTGTAACAGTCATTCCGATCGGGGTAGCGGCAATATGGTTTACATTGACGAGTGTGCCAACGCTGTTCCAGCCTTCTGGCAGATGCGGGAGCACTGCATCGACCGCCGACTGCTCCATTAGAGCAATAATTGTTGGCGTTGAAACAACTGGAAGGTTAGAATCATCAATTGCCTGAGCAGTATCTTCAAAATGCACAAGAAGCATCCGTGCCGCATTTAGCCCAACTTCAAGGCTGAATTCATTTTCATAGGTCATTTAACTGTACCTCCGCTTATTTCTTTTCTAATTCTATTAATAAATCATTAGTCTCAATGAGATCACCGGGAGCAACATGAACTTTTTCAATAATAGCATTGAATAGCGCTTGGATTGATGTCTCCATTTTCATTGCCTCAGTAATAATTAGAGTGTCACCTTTATTAACGTGGTCACCTTTTTCTACTAAAAGTTTTAAAACCTTACCTGGCATTGAAGCACCGACGTGGTTAAGATTATTAGCTTCCGCCTTTGGAGCTAATTCCGTTGTAACATTTGCATGGATGTCTGTGATAATTACTTCACGCGGTACTCCGTTTAGCTCAAAGTAAACATTACGCGTACCGTCGCTGTGCACCTTGCCAATCTGTGTCAGCTTAATTATTAAAGTTTTACCCTGTTCAATCTCCACTTGAATTTTCTCCCCAAGGCGCATGCCATAGAAGAAGGTTGGCGTATCAATACAGGAAACATTACTATATGTGGAAAGATGAGCGTCATACTCTAAGAACACCGTTGGGTAGAGCAAATATGAGAGCACATCGCGCAGTGAAACTTCATGCCCGACTTTTTCAGTTAGTTCCTTAGTAGTAGCCGCAAAATCTACATCTTTAAGCAGCTCTCCTGGTCTCACCGTTATTGGCTTGCGGTCTTTCAAGATAATCTTTTGTAGCTCGGCAGGGAAACCGCCATAAGGTTGACCAAGATAACCTTGGAAGAATTCAACCACTGAGTTAGGGAAAGAGATTGTGTCGCCTCGTTCCATTACATCAGCTTCAGTCAGCTTATTCTGCACCATAAATAGCGCCATATCACCGACAACTTTTGAGGTCGGTGTAACTTTAATGATGTCGCCGAACATTTTGTTAACGGTTGCATAGGTTGATTTAACATCTTCAAAACGTTCGCCCAATCCAACAGCTGAAGCTTGTACCATCAAGTTGCTATACTGTCCACCAGGCATTTCGTGTTTATAGACTTCAGCGCTCGTCGAAATCAGATTACTTTCGAAGCCTTGATAATAAGTGCGAACGTCTTCCCAATAATTGCTCAGTTTTTGAAGATTCAGAAGATCTAAGCCTGTATCTCTTTCATGTCCCTCCAGCGCAGCGACAAGCCCATTCAGACTCGGATGCGAAGTAAGTCCCGACATTGAACTTAAAGCAACGTCAACAATATCGACATTAGCCTCAATTCCCTTTAACAGTGTCGCCTGTCCATTACCACTTGTATCATGCGTATGCAACTGAATTGGAACACCAATCTCTTCTTTCAACGCCTTCACAAGCTTATACGCAGCAAAAGGTTTCAGCAACCCAGCCATATCCTTGATTGCAATAATATTGGCGCCGGCTTGCTCAAGTTCTTTTGCAAGGTTCACATAGTAATTTAGGCTGTATTTGTCACGTTTTGGATCAGTAATATCGCCAGCGTAACAGATTCCCGCTTCAGCTATTTTTCCACATTCGCGAACAGTATCGATTGACACGCGAACATTTTCCACCCAGTTAAGACTGTCGAATATCCTAAAAATATCAATGCCTGAAGCCGCAGATTCCTTTATAAAGGCTTTTAAGACATTATCGGGATAATTAGTGTAACCTACAGCATTCGCGCCTCTCAGAAGCATCTGAAAGAGAATATTAGGTATTTTCTCGCGAAGCTCGTCCAAACGGTTCCATGGCGATTCTTTTAGAAAACGGTAGGCTGTATCAAAGGTCGCCCCACCCCACATCTCAATTGAGAAAAGCTCTGGTGCCAACTTAGAAGTTGCCTCCGCAACTTTAACCATATCGATTGTCCGCAGACGAGTTGCAATTAATGATTGATGTCCGTCGCGTAAAGTTGTATCGGTTAATAATAATTTTTTCTGGTCAACTATCCATTGTGTAAACTTCTCTGGCCCGAGCTCATCAAACAACTGCTTAGTCCCAGCCGGAGAAGGCGCGTTTAGATCTACTACCGGCATCCGCGGTTTAGCAAAATACGGTTTTGGCACTCGTTTCATATTTGGATAACCATTAACTGTTATATCAGCGGTATAAGTAATTACTTTTGTAGCACGGTCTCGGCGAACAGGCAATTCGAAAAGTTCAGGGTGAGTGTCGATAAATGTTGTACTGTAGTTTCCGCTCAAAAAGTCCGGGTGTTGCACGACGTTTAGGAGGAAAAGTATGTTCGACTTAACCCCGCGAATTCGGAACTCCTTAAGTGTTCTAGCCATTTTAGCAGCAGCGTCTTTCGGCGATGGACCGTGAGACGAAACCTTAACCAGTAAAGAATCATAGTGTGGCGATATAACCGCACCGGCAAAAGCGCTACCGGCGTCAAGTCGAATGCCGAACCCGCTTGCTGAGCGATATACATTAATTTTGCCGGAGTCTGGCATAAAATTATTTTCCGGGTCTTCAGTTGTAACTCGGCACTGAATTGCATAGCCGTGCACATGAATGTCCTCTTGCGATTTAATTCTGATCTCCTCGTGATCAAGCGGATAGCCTTCAGCAATCTTAATCTGTGTCGCTACAATGTCAATACCCGTAATCATTTCCGTAATCGTATGCTCAACTTGAATTCTTGGGTTTACTTCAATAAAGTAAAATTCATTATTGGACACCAGGAACTCTACAGTTCCTGCGTTTACATAGCCTACATTTTTCATTAGTTTAAGTGCAGCTGCAGTAATCTGATCGCGCAGTTCCGTCGGCAGTGAAAAAGATGGTGCAACTTCAACTACTTTTTGGTGACGTCTCTGAATCGAGCAATCGCGCTCATAGAGATGAACAATGTTGCCATATTTATCGCCAATAATCTGGACTTCAATATGTTTGGGCTCGACTAAATACTTTTCGATATATACTGCCTCATTACCAAAAGAAGTTTTCGCTTCTGAACGTGCGCGTTCGATTGCCGCTGCAAGGTTTTCACCCTCTTGGACAATCCGCATGCCGCGTCCGCCGCCGCCAGAAGTTGCCTTAACAATGATGGGATATCCATATTTATTAGCAAAATCAAACGCTTCTTGTGTAGTTTTTATCGGTTCGTCAGTTCCCGGGATTACTGGGATGCCATTGTCTATTGCTGCTTTTCTTGCGTCAAGTTTATCACCGAACATACGGATATGCGCCGCATCTGGTCCGATAAAAGTAATATTCTCCTCGGCACAGCGTTTTGCGAGTAGTTCGTTCTCTGATAGAAATCCATAGCCAGGGTGAATAGCATCAACCTCATTGCGTTTTGCAATACCGATAATTCCCTCGATATCTAAGTAAGCATCGATTGGTCCCTTACCTTCGCCAACGAGATATGCCTCATCAGCCTTAAAGCGGTGAAGAGAAACTTCGTCTTCCTCCGAATAAATTGCAACAGTTGTTATGCCAAGCTCTGTACAAGCCCGAAAAACTCGCGTCGCAATCTCGCCTCTGTTAGCAACTAATATTTTGTTAATTTTCTTAATATTCATCTCTCTCACCTCGGTATTAGTTGATTAATATAACAGATTATCTAAATTAGATAATACTATTTGTGCATCTTATATAGTTTATCTTATTTTAGATAAAAAATGAATAGTATTTATTTAGCTAAAGCGGATATAATAGTAGTATGGGGTTAATATAATCTTAACAACTGATTAACCAGTTCTTAAAGCTTGTAGATTATCATTATAGTATGGAGGTTATTATAATGTTAAAAACAATCTTAATTGTTGATGATGAAATAAAAATTAGGGAACTAATTAGGCAACACTTGGTCAACGAAGGCTATAATGTTTTACTGGCCGGGAATGGTGCGGAAGCATTAGAGCAGGTGAACAACGAGGCTGTTGACTTAGTTGTGCTTGACTTAATGATGCCGGTTATGGATGGCTATCAGACGCTTCGCGAGCTTAGAAATATTGACAATCGTTTACCGGTAATTATGCTTACGGCAAAAACTGAGGAGATTGATAAGCTACTTGGTTTAGAGTTGGGAGCGGATGACTATATAACAAAACCGTTTAGTTTGCGCGAGTTAACGGCGCGGATTAAATCGGTTTTGCGCAGATCTGGAGGGAACTTCGAGCAGAAGGAAGATTCGCGGATGGAGCAGATTATTCGTGGTAACTTAAAGATTCATCCGGAGGAGTATGAGGCTTATGTAGATGGGGAGAAAGCTAATCTAACTCCGACTGAATTTAAAATTTTGTTAGCTTTAGCGAAAAAACCTGGTCGTGTTTTCAGTAGGCTGCAGCTGATGAGTATTGCGATGGGTGAAGAGTATATTAATTATGAACGTTCGATTGATACGCATGTTAGTAATCTGCGCAAAAAAATAGAGGAGGATCCGGCGAATCCGAAACATATCTTGACGGTTTATGGAATCGGTTATCGCTTTGGTACAGAGGGATGAAACTTAGGGGTAAATTGATTGTTGCCTTTATAGTAGCACTCTTAGTAATGGGGATAGTTCAGGCTGCTTATTTTCATAATCGGATTGTCGACAACTTCGATGATTATGTGAGTCAGAATGTATTGCAGGAAACTATTATCTGGAACGGCTTACTAGCTGAACACTATAAGAATAATGATGGTTGGGGAAATGTACAATCCTATTTAACTAGCGGACAATTTATAGACAATATTGGCGGACAAGGATCCGGTGGAGCGGTGCAAGGTGGTAAGTGGCAGGGGCAAGGTGGCAAAGGCAACCCTGGTGGTATGGGCGGATTTGCTACTATGCACAATCGTTTGGAGATAGTTGTAGCTGATGCGACTGGGACTGTAATCGGTGATACCGACAGCAATTTTTTGGGACAAAATATCGATAAAGTTGCTGGAATACGCCAAGACATTATGATTGGTAAGGAGAAGATCGGTGAAGCAGTCTATATTCAACGGAGCAAAAGTGGGCTTTTAACAATTGAACAGCAATTCCAGAATTCAATGATTAGGTCGGTCATTGTTGGTTTAATCATTTCGCTAATTGTGGCGATATTGCTTAGTATTCTCTTTTCCAGTCGGATGACTCAACCGTTAAACAAGCTGTTAACTGCCCTACGACGTTTAGCCGAGGGCGACCATTCTTATCGAATTGAGTTAGGGACAGAGGATGAGTTCCAAGAGCTTGCGAACTCCTTTAATGAAATGTCAGCGCAACTCGCAGAGAATGAAACTAATCGCAAAAACTTACTAGCTGATGTTGCGCATGAGTTGCGCACACCAATTTCAATTATTGCTGGTGAGCTAGAACTGGTGCAAGAGGGCACTGTTGAACCTGACAGCAGTTTTTATATTAGTTTAGCTGATGAGGTGCAACGCCTAAATCGTTTGGTAGACGACCTGCAGCAGCTTAGTTTAGCAGAGGCCGGTCAGCTTTCTTTAAAACTGGAAGAAACAAATCTTTATCAACTTTTAGAAAAAGTGGCTGACAATTTTGCTTGGGCAGAAGAGGAAAAGGGAATTAATATCTCGCTTGAAGGTGACAAGGATACTACCGCTGTAGTTGATTCCGATCGAATTAAGCAAGTAATTATTAATCTGATTGGAAATGCAGTTCGCATATTGCCTGCTGGCGGTATGGTCAGACTAAATCTTACAGAAAAACCGGAATTAAAATCGGTTGAAATTACGATTGCCGATAACGGGCCGGGGATTGGGGAAGAACAGTTGAAATATATTTTTGATCGTTTTTATCGCACTGATAGCTCACGTTCACGTGATGATGGCGGTACCGGTCTTGGTTTATCGATAGTTAAGGGTTACGTAGAGGCGCATGATGGGACGATCAAGGTTGAGAGTGAATTGAATAAGGGTACGCGTTTTATTATTCTATTACCTAAGTAACTCTGGTTTTAGCAAAATAAGCGACTAATAATGGTAAATGTAGTAAACTATATTTACCTATTTTTATTAAGTTGAAAATTTGATATTATAGTAGCGTTGAAAGTTAAGAGAGGTGATGCTGATGTCATATGTGATTACATTTATATTAAGTTATCTTGCTGGTTCAATCCCTGTCGGGTTAATTGTATCCAAAATGCAGAATAAAGATATTCGAACGCTTGGTAGTGGTAATATTGGCACATCAAATACTTTTAGGACACTTGGGGAAAAGGCCGGTATTGTAGTCTTTCTTGGTGATTTACTAAAGGGGTTTTTACCTGCGCTGCTTGCGGGTTTATATGGCGGAGACTTATATATGATAATAGCGGCAGGTGGTGCGGTTATTGGCCACTCATACTCTATGTTCATAAAATTTAAAGGTGGTAAGGGTATCGCAACCGGTGTGGGCGCTGTACTTGCAATGAACTGGATTGCCGGTATAGCTGGTATTCTACTTTTTGTAATTTTTGTAATTATAGTAAAATACCCATCACTTTCATCTATAATTGCCTCTTCGACAGTGGCCGTTATTTCTTGGTTGTCGCCGGGAGATTCATTAACTATTAAGATTGGTATTACATTATTAGTACTTTTTGTTCTGTTCCGTCACAAGGATAATATCAAGCGACTAATCGCAGGCAAAGAGAATAAACTGTTTGAAAAAAATAAGTAATTTTGGCGTGAGCCAGGGGAGGTTAAGATAAATGAATCGTCTAACTAAATCACCCAATAAGGTTATAAGTGGTGTACTCGGTGGACTGGCAGAATATTTTGGAATAAGTGCAGGCTGGCTAAGGTTTGGTTTTGTTTTATTGTTATTCGTCCATTGGTTATTCTGGCCACTAATTATTGTCTATGTAATTGCTGCAATAGTAATGCCTGAATCCGATGGCGTTGTTGGCGCTGAGACTAGTAAAGAGCCTGTGAGGACTAGTCGAAGAGGGCTATTGTTTCTTGGTGTAGTTTTTATCCTGTTCGGTCTATTTTTCTTAATAGACCAGATTTTACCGTTTAATTTAATGTATTATTTTAGATATCTTGTCACAATAAGCAGAGATTATTTATTAGCGATAGTTCTGATAATTATCGGGTTATTATTTATCTTCAAAAGTGGCAACAAAAAAACAAGCACAGGCCGTCGACACATAGATGGTGTAACTATGCAACGTGATGAAGTTACGAAAGAAGATAATAATGAGGATGGTGACAAATAGAATGGCTCAACCCGCACTAAAAATAGATAAGCTAAGAGCCTCTGTTGAGGAGAAAGAGATTTTAAAAGGATTAACCTTAGAGATTAAGGGCGGCGAGGTCCACGCGATCATGGGGCCTAATGGCGCCGGCAAAAGCACACTATCTGCAACTTTAATGGGTCATCCGAACTTTGTTGTCAACTCAGGAACGGTAACTCTGAATGGTGAGAATTTGCTGGAGATGTCAACTACAGAACGCGCTCGCAGCGGATTATTTCTAGCCATGCAATATCCGAGCGAGATTACCGGTGTAACTAATGCCGACTTTATTCGCAGTGCAATCAATGCTAAAAGAGGACCGGGCAATGAAATTTCGCTGATTAAATTTATCCGCGAGATGGAAAAGACGATGAATTTTTTAGATATTGATGAATCTTTTTCTCAACGATATATCAATGAAGGTTTTTCCGGTGGAGAGAAAAAGAGGAACGAGATCCTTCAGATGATGTTACTAGAGCCGCAATTCGTAATTCTGGACGAGATTGATTCGGGGTTGGATGTCGATGCATTAAAGGTGGTATCAACAGGAGTTAATGAGTTACGTTCACCGGATCGCGGGTTCCTAATCATCACTCATTATCAGAGATTATTAGATTATATCGAGCCGGATTTTGTCCATATTATGATGCAAGGTACAATAGTTCGCTCAGGAGGACCTGAGCTAGCGCGTAAAGTTGAAGCGGAAGGTTATGAGTGGTTACGCACAGAACTAGGCCTAAAAGAGGAAGCAGATAGCTGGTTATAGCTTGCGAGGAGGGGTACAGATGAGCAACAAGGCGGATACAGCTTTGGTTAAGGAAACACTCGTCAATTGGTCCAAGCAGCTGGGAGAACCTGAATGGCTGCAAGAGATTCGATTAAAGGGGTTAGATAAATATTTTGAGTTGGTTGCTAATGACGTTGATGCTTCATTAATTTCGATTGGTGAAGAAGAGGATCTTTCCGAGGTGCATCTAAATCTGTTGCCGGAGCAACTTCAATATATCATCAACTCTAATACGGATAATCGTAGTATTATAGTGTACAAAAATAATACTGTTTTATATAAGCATCTTTCTGCTGAGCTGTTGCGGCAGGGTGTTAATTTTACTACATTAGACAATGCGGTTCGCAAATATCCGGCATTGGTGCGCAAATATTTTTTGCAGTCGATTGAGATTGCGGAGACGCCCGAACTAGCGTTACACTCTGCACTCTGGAACGATGGGATTTTCCTTTTTGTGCCGGAGAATGTGGTAATTGATTCGCCGATTCAGGTGGTGTTTATTGGTACTGAGTCAAGGCTGATGCCACATACAATAGTCGTAGCGGGCGAGAATAGTAGTTTCACTTATGTTGATCTTAATTTGTCAATTTCCGAGGAAATAAGTGCACAGTTTAATAGCGTTTCAGAAATTTATCTAGAACGTGGCGCAAATGTAGAGATATTTTCTAACCATAGCTTTAATGAGAATTTAAGCGACTACACGCATCGGCAAGCTACGGTTGCTGAAGATGCTAATTTGGAATGGATTATCAGCGAGATGAATAGCGGCAAGACCAACTCGAATAATCTATTTACGCTTGAAGGCGAACACGCAAAAGTTGAGGCGAAAACAATTTTTGTTGGTGCCGGCGACCAGCGTTGTAACTTTACGACAAAAGCGATGCATGATGCACCCGAAACAACGAGTGAAATTATTTTTCGCGGTATAATGCGTAATGAGGCAAGTGGCGTCTTTAATGCCATTACCAAAATGAATAAGAGTGTTAGTAAGTCGGAAACAGACCAATCGGTCAAAGTATTGATGCTTAGTGAAAAAGCACGTGCTGAAGCTAATCCGATTTTATTAATCGACGAATATGACGTTGTTGCTGGTCACGCGGCAAGCGTAGGGCCGGTAGATCCCGAGGATATATATTATCTAATGTCACGCGGTATCTCGCGTGAAGAAGCAGAACGCTTAATTATCTATGGATTTTTAGCGATGGTTGTGTCGCGAATGCCAATTGAGGCGATGAAGGACCAACTGGAAGCGATTATAGAAGGGAAGTTGTTAGGATGATTAGTAAAGAGATAAGAGAACAATTTCCAATTCTAGAGCAAAAAGTCTATGGGAAACCGCTTGTTTATCTTGATAATGCAGCGACTGCACAGAAACCGTTGGCAGTTATTGAAGCGGTAGATAACTTTTATCGAACCTACAACTCGAATATTCACCGAGGTTCACACAAGTTAGCGATGAAAGCAACAGACGCTTATGAGAATGCGCGCGAGAAGGTGCGTAAATTTATTAATGCTAAAAGTGCTAATGAGATTATTTTTAATCGTGGTGCTTCCAGCGGGTTAAATTTTATTGCACAAAGCTACGGTATGGTGAATATTAATGAGGGCGACGAAATCTTAATTTCGATAATGGAACATCATAGCAATATTGTGCCATGGCAACAGCTGGCTAAAAAGAAAAACGCTGTCCTTAAGTATCTACCACTACAACTTGATGGAACGATTAAGTTGTCAGATGTTGAAGAAATGATTAATGCTCGGACTAAACTTGTATCGATTATTCATGCGTCTAACGTATTAGGAACAATCAATCCGATTAAAGAGATTATCGAGATTGCTCATCGCAATGGAACGCCAGTACTAGTTGATGCGGCACAAAGTGTCCCCCATAAACGATTTGATGTAAGCTTGTTTTTAGTGGTCACAAAATGGGTGCACCTACCGGCATCGGCGTTGTCTATGGAAAAAAACACCTACTCGATCGGATGGAGCCTGTTGAGTTTGGCGGCGAGATGATTGATGTGGTAACACTTTATGATGCTACTTGGAAAGCGACACCATTTAAATTTGAAACAGGAACGATGCCGATTGCTGAAGCAATTGGTTTGGGAGCGATGATCGATTTTCTTGAGCAGTTAGGCATGGATAATGTTGAAGCCCATGAAAATAAACTTGTTGCCTATGCATTGGATCGATTTACGGACTTTGAAGGAATCAAAATATATGGACCGCGCAATAATCGTAGTGCGTTAATCTCTTTCAATTTAGACAATGTCCATCCGCATGATATTGCTACGGCTCTAGACCTTGAAGGTATTGCTATCCGAGCCGGACACCATTGTGCGGAGCCGCTTAACAGATATCTGAAAGTGTCTTCTACTGCCAGAGCTAGTTTTTATCTGTATAATACACTTGAAGAGATTGACGTTTTATATTCTGCAATAGAAAAAACAAAGGAGTATTTTGCTAATGGAATCACTAGATGATTTATATAGAAAAGTTATAATGGACCATTACCAATCGCCACGTAATCGTGGTCAGATGGAGTATGCTGATGCGACGATTCAATTAAAGAATCCTAGTTGTGGTGATCAGATTCAGTTGCAACTAAAAATTGAAAACGGCATAATTACCGATGCGAAATTTGATGGTGAGGGCTGTTCGATTAGTATGGCTTCAGCATCAATGATGACTGAAGCGATTATTGGCAAAAAGGCTGATGAAGCGCTTGATATGGCTAATCGTTTCTCTAAAATGATGATTGGTGAGGATGTTGATACAACGGGTTTTGAGGATATAGAAGCGTTGCAAGGTGTATGTAAATTTCCGGCGCGTATTAAGTGTGCAACGCTTTCTTGGAAAGCGATGGAACAGGGTGTCTGCGAAGGATGCGACTATGATTCCGAGTGCGGTTGCCACCAACATCGTATAGATGAAGCAGAAGGATTTAAATAAAAGAAGCAAGCAAGAGGTGAGAAGATGACTGATAAAACACCAAAAATTCCGGAAATAAGTGAAGAGTATAAATATGGTTTTCGTGATAAAGACATATCGGTCTTTAAGACGGAAAAGGGTCTAAGCGAAGCGGTTGTTCGCGAGATTTCCCGTCAGAAAAACGAGCCAGAATGGATGCTTGATTTTCGCTTAAAGGGATTAGAGATTTTCTATTCAAAACCGATGCAGAAATGGGGTCCTGATTTAAGCGACCTCGATTTAAATGAACTTACCTACTATGTTAAACCATCCGAGGGCGTTGAGGGTTCGTGGGAGGATGTCCCTGAGCAGATTAAAGATACCTTTGACCGTTTAGGCGTGCCTGAAGCGGAAGAAAAGTACCTAGGCGGTCTTTCGGCACAATATGAATCTGAAGTCGTCTATCATAACATGCGGCAAGAACTTGTCGATAAGGGAATAATCTTTTTGGACACTGATTCGGCAATTCAGCAATACCCAGATCTAGTTCGAGAATATCTGACGACAGTTGTGCCGACTGCTGATAATAAATTCTCCGCACTAAACAGTGCTGTCTGGTCAGGTGGAAGTTTTATCTATGTTCCGCCGGGTGTCAAAGTTGACACTCCAATTCAGGCTTATTTCCGAATTAACACGGAAAGTATGAGCCAACACGAGCGCACACTGATTATTGTTGAGGAGGGCTCGTCCATTTATTATGTAGAAGGTTGTACTGCACCTAGCTATAGTTCCAACTCACTTCATACTGGAGTGGTAGAAATTATTGCTAAAAAGAATGCTTATGTCCGTTATACCACAATCCAGAACTGGTCTGATAATATTTACAATCTTGTTACGCAACGTGCAGTAGCTGAAGAAGGCGCCACTATGGAGTGGGTTGATGGGAATATTGGAAGTAAAGTTACGATGAAATATCCGGCAGTTGTGATGAAGGGTAAAGGAGCAAAAGCCAATATCCTTTCCATTGCCGTAGCAGATAAAGGTCAATTGCAGGACGCTGGTGCAAAGGTAATTCATCT
Source organism: uncultured Caryophanales bacterium (assembly GCA_964568525.1). GTDB lineage: Bacteria > Bacillota > Bacilli > Tepidibacillales > Tepidibacillaceae > CAYZPB01. The sequence goes on along the minus strand of CAZMPM010000008.1, from coordinate 15,539 downwards.
TGCGGAAGGTTGTACTTCAACGATCATCTCTAAGTCGATTTGCCGTCGCGGCGGTAAAGCGAATTACCGTGGGCTAGCGCATTTTGCAAAGGATGCGGAGGGTTCGAAAACGAATATTAAGTGTGATACATTGATTCTTGATGATTTATCGTCATCAGATACATTGCCGACTAATCGTGTGTTAAATAACAAGGTCGTACTTGAGCATGAGGCGACAGTTAGTAAAGTAAGTGAGGAACAACTATTTTATTTAATGAGCCGAGGAATAGCGCATGAGGATGCCGTGCAGATGATTGTCATGGGTTTCATTGAGGAGTTTACTAAGGAGTTGCCAATGGAGTACGCTGTTGAGATGAATCGATTAATTAATTTTGATATGGAAGGTTCAATCGGTTAGGGGTAATTATGGAATATGTGTTGTTGTTACTAACAGGGATTGTAGCGGGAAGCATGGGCAGCCTAATCGGTTTAGGCGGCGGCATCATAACCGTTCCAGTCCTATTATTTTTTAATGAAGCGGGCTGGTTTCCGCAACCACTTGAGCATCAACAAATTGTTGCTCTCTCTTTGATGGCGATTATTTTTACTTCAACTGCTGCAACGCTTACAAACTATAAGCATAAACGCATCGACATTAAGAGTGGACTAATCTTTTTTGCCGGTGCCGGTCCGGCAGTAATACTTGGTGCTTTTATTGGTGGTTATGTATCTTCCGGTATATTCTATGTTCTGTTTGGAGCGTTGATGCTCTTTACAACTTATGTCCTAGCTGTTCGCGATCGGATAAAACCGCTAGATGTTAAAAGCAATATATCGTGCACCTTCACTTTGCAAGGGGTAGAACATAAATATAGTTTTAACAGTTATATCGGCATGGGTATTTCGGCGTTTGCCGGCTTTATTGCCGGACTTTTTGGCATTGGCGGCGGATCAATATATGTTCCGATGATGATCGTCTTTTTCAAGTTCCCTGCCCATGTGGCCACTGCGACATCAATGTTTATTATTCTGCTGACGAGTGTCATCGGCAGTATCTCTCATATCTTCTTAGGTAATGTAATTTGGGCATATGTGCTTGTAATAGGAATAGGCGCCTATCTTGGAGGCGCCATTGGTCCAACGCTTGCCGCGCATTTAAGCAGCAAAACTTTAGTTTCAATTCTTCGAATCGTAATTGTGTTAGTTGCAATTCAGCTGATATATAAGGGGATTTTCTAGTTAGCTATTTGCTTTTTATAGATTTTTTGCAAGTTTCTTTTCGTAAGCTATAGCTCGCATCGTTTGTGGATTTAACTCAATCAGCCCGCATGGTTTGGACTCGCCGCAACCTTGATTCATATAACACGGCATATCTAAATCGCCAAAGAGCCGTGGCGAAACCTCAACTAATTGATCTGTGATTGAGTGATACAGTAGTCTAATCTCCGTCTGTGCTCGTAAGCAGAGTCTTTTCATAATGTGATGGCGCCAGCCAACAGCGTTTCGCGAATCAACATAGATAGTCGCCGTCCCCAGTGGCAGAATTGAGCGCGCATGCTCATTTTCCATTAGCTCTTCATCAGTATATTTACAGTACATCGCAAAGGTTTTTTCGTGATGTTTAATCCACTCGTCCAATTCTTGCTCATTCCCTTTTCTCTTTAAGACCGGCGGAGTATAATATTCGAACCCGCCATCATCGAGTCGAACGTACCTCAAACTTCGCTCATCATAACTTGCATGACGCGCTCGCATATCCTGGCGCGCGACAAAAATCGGCACCTTTTTGATAAAAGAAAAGATGTTATGCTCGAGCACCGTATTATGACCGCTATCACGGCAGTGATTCACAATCGCCAGATGTGGTTTGCTCTCATAGCAGAGCGAACCAGCCTCAGCAGCAAACCGGTCGGCATTCTCCGTCCACTGCACCAGCTTTGCAGAATTCAGTGGCATTGCACGACCTAGCTCAACTAAAGTCTGGTATTCTTTTCCCTCGTATGTAAAATCGATTGGCATCCTCATAACCTCCAGAATTTATTATACTTTTATTAATTTACATATTATCATTATACCTTGCTTAAAACAAAAAATGTTGTGTATAATTGACTAAATAAGACAACTTTTATGGGAGGCAATTCCTTGAAGAATTATACTACCAGTTTATTAGGCAAATATTTAGATATGGAGCGGGAGCAGATATATCAATTGCTCGAATTACCGCCGAATCGTGAGCTGGGGGATGTTGCATTTCCATGCTTTACCCTGGCCAAAGCACTGCGTTCCTCGCCGCAAGCGATTGCCGAAGATTTGGCGACGAGAATTAACGCTGATAGCGCGAATAATCAGGTTAAGACGCGATCGACCGGACCGTACCTGAATTTCTACTTCGAGCGGGCGCCTTATGCGTTGGAACTGCTGGAGCGGATCAATACCGGTGAAAGCACTAATGGCGAAAGTACTTATGGCAACAGCACGGAAGGTAACGGCCAAACGATCGTTGTCGACTTCTCTTCGCCAAATATTGCAAAACCATTCAGCCTGCCGCATTTGCGCTCAACGATGATTGGCAACGCAATAATTAATCTCTATAAGGCGCTTGGTTATACGACTGTGGGGATCAACCACCTTGGTGACTGGGGCACGCAATTCGGTAAGGAGATTGTTGCCTATAAGCTCTGGGGTAATGATGAAATGATTCGCACCAATCCAATTCAGGAGTTGGTCAGTCTCTATGTTCGGTTCCATGAGGAGGTAGAGGAGCGGCCCGAGCTTGAGGATGAAGCGCGCCAATGGTTTAAACGACTGGAAGATGGCGATGAAGAGGCGGTTCGTCTCTGGCAATGGTTCGTTGAGGAGAGCATTAAAGAGTTCGAGAAAATCTATCGCCTCTTAGGCGTCGAGTTCGATCATTATATGGGCGAGAGTTTCTATAACGATAAAATGGAGCGCGTTCTATCTGAACTTCGCGAGAAGAATCTGCTAGTGGAGAGTGAGGGTGCGCTCGTCGTTGAGCTGGGCGAGGATCAGCCGCCGGCAATTATTCAGAAGCAGGACGGCTCATCAATCTATGCGACGCGTGATCTGGCGGCAGCGCTTTACCGTAAGGATACATTCGATTTCACTAAGGTCTTCTATGTAGTCGGTAACGAGCAGAAACTGCACTTCGAGCAGGTCTTCGCTGTGCTTAAGAAGATGGGTTATGACTGGGCGAAAGATCTGTTGCATGTGCCGTTCGGGCTGATGCTTTTTGAAGGCAAAAAAATGTCCACGCGCCAAGGCCGCATCGTCCTCCTAGAAGAGGTGCTACGCGAAAGTATTGAGAAGGCGGACAAGATTATCGAAGAGAAGAATCCGGATTTAACGGATCGCGCAGAGGTTGCGGAATCGGTTGGTGTTGGTGCGATTATTTTTAATGATTTGAAGAATAACCGGTTGCATGAGGTTAACTTCTCATGGGCGGAGGCGCTTAACTTTGAAGGCGAGACCGGGCCATATATTCAATATTCCTATGCGCGGATTCAGAGTCTAATCCGCCGTTCGGGTGTTGATGTCAGCGAACTTGGGAAGGTTAGTGGAGAGTATTTGACCGGTAAGGCAAGCTGGGATCTGCTCTATCTATTGGGGCAATACCCGGAGACAATCAGAAGAGCAGCGGAACGACTGGAGCCATCGGTGTTGGCGCGTTATCTGCTGGATTTGGCTACGACTTTTAACCAGTTCTATCATCAGGAGCGGGTTCTAACAGATAATGAAGCTGAGCGCGATGCGAAGTTAGCTCTAACAAACGCGACGGCCAAAACCTTGCAGCATGGACTTAAGATACTGGGACTGAAGAGTCCAGCAACGATATAGAGATAAACGATAAGGAAGGGTAAATGGAGGCGGCAAAGATGACTAAGGAACGCTTCGTTAGAGGGAGAACGACGGAAGAGCATATTGACAGTAAGATGTGGAAGGTTGAAGTATCGCTTGATGACATGAATCCGGAGTTCTACGGTTATCTGTATGAGGAGCTTGAGCGACTTGGTGTAAACGAGGTCTATGTCGAGCAGGTGCTGATGAAGAAGAATCGACCGGGGCAGGTGCTTAATGTACTCTGTCAGGAAGAGATTCGCGAAGAGGTTGTCGAGCTGCTTTTCCGGGAGACGACGACGCTTGGTGTCCGCTATACGCCATATACAGTGCAGCGCCTAGAACGGAGACTTATTAAGGTTGAGACGGAGTGGGGCGAGGTTACGGTAAAGCTTGGCTTATTGAAGGGCGAAGTAGTGCAGGTATCGCCGGAATATGAGGACTGTGCTGCAATTGCACGAGCGAACAATGTGCCGCTGAAGCAGGTATTCCTACAGGCGCGGATGTTGGCGAGTGGGGGAGTGAGATAATTAAAGGTTAAAACAACAAACCCCGCATAAAGTGGGGTTTTCCTTTCTGTTCCTATCCAGTCCATTGGTAGTTACCCACTGAATATTAAATAATAATTAACTAAAATTTTCAATTTTTTCCTTATATTGTATAAATAAAGTGATATAATAAAAATATAAATACAATGCAATTAAATCTATTGTATAAGAGAGGAACTATGAAATGAATAAATTATTAAAAGTATTCATAGGATTAGTTGCGACGGTTGCCCTTATAATTGTAATTATGGCTGTGTTTAAAATAAGTCCACCCCCAGACGCTTGGCCAATGCCACCATGGGCAAATGACAAAAATGCTAACGTACTCCCTAACCAAACCACTGCCTCCGAAGTGGACATATATAATAAGAACATCCCACAATACACAGACGAAGCAGACAAAGTTATGATGCCAACAGTGGGCGGTTTTGCATGGAATCTTGATAACAATCCAGATACAATCAAGTATTACCATAGTCTTGGTGTAAAGATGATAAGTGAAGTATCGTTGTGGAACCACGATAGCTGGAAAACAGTATCACAATTATCAGATAATTTAAAGAGTGCTTATGTCAAAGATTTTGATGGTAACCCAGTATTTATTCAAGAAATGGTTTATATGAATTTGATGGATCCGGCTTGGAGAGAGTGGTTAAAAGATTTTGTTACAAGTCAACTTACGCAAGGTGCAGACGGTATTGTCATCGATGAAACTGGAGGTGCATCGCAAGCTGTTGTTATGGGTGCTGGCATGGATAGCTACAGTCTTTCAGGTTTCGGAGAATATTTGCAAACACGTTACACTGCGCAAGAACTCAAAGCTAAGGGAATTAACGACATCAATACATTTAACTACAAAGAGTATCTCATTAACAATAATGCTAAAGAGAAGTATCAGAACAACTATCGTGAGGCGCCTTTTGGATTAGACTATTATGAGTACTTATACAGAGAGTCAGATACATTCATTAGTGAGCTAATAGACCTGGCAAGGTCTTTAAAAGGGAACAGTATCAAAGTTTCTGCTAATTTAGCACCGCTTGATCGCAATTCATTCACAAAATTTAGCAATAAGATTGATTATTATACCTTTGAAAACTCATACCTTGCATTACCTTGGAGAAATGAAAAGCCTTACACTTTAATACCATATGGTATGCCGGCAGAAATGAGCATTAAATATGCAATCTCTCAAGGCAAGAGGGCAGTCGTTCTTCCTAGTATTTATGATTTTGGTGAATTGACAAAACTAGGTGAACCAGCAGCTACAAGTCTGGTAAACCACTGGTTTGCTGAAACTTATGCAAACGGAGGGTACTTCAGCTGGTTTGATTTAAACGAGACTTTTATAGGCATGAAATATTCAGCAGATCATAATAGGTTGCGTCCATATTATGCTTTTGTACGCAAATATCCTGAGCTATTAAAGGATCTCACAATGAATGCCAAAGTAATAATAGTTCAGCCACCAGTTGCTGACATGGACGACATGGGACCAGTGGCTGCAGGAATCGGACTTGGCATGATGTTATCAGAATCTAACATCCCATATGAGATGATAGATATGGATAAATTTTCGGAAGTAACTCCAGATAAAATTGTTTTAGTCAACGGCTATGCGTGGTCTGACAGTGAGTTAGAGGGGCTTTTGACTTATGTGAAGAGTGGAGGAACAGTTATAGCATTTGACAGCCGTTTTGCTAGCATGAACGAAAAATTTAATCAAGTAAAACGGCCACAGCTGTCCACACTAAAAACCAATGGCACACATGAATTAGGTGAAGGTCGTTTTATATTCTTTAGCGATGATATAGGATGGCGCTATTTTGCTTATCAAGATGTAGTATCAAAAGAAAGGGTTATATCCGCAATAGGAAAAAATTCTGGTGGACATCAGGCTCCAAGCGGTGTACGAATTCAGGCATATCCAGATAAAGAGAAATTGGTCGTTCATCTTTTGAACTATGATTTCCATAATGGCGAATTCCAAATGAAGAAAGACTTTGCAGTAACAATTACTATCCCTGATGAATTTAAAGCTGAAGGCAAGACTTTAACCATGTACTCACCAGACTTAAGTAGCGAAATTCCGCTGATTTTTAATGTAGGAGAAGGTTCTATAACGTTTACCGTACCAAGTCTGTATATTTGGGACGCCCTAATTTTGAAATAAAGCAGCTGTTCTTTCACTAACTATTTCTTCTCCTTCATCTGCACATCATTATCATTTAGTGATTCACCATACTGTTCAACCCTGTTCACAGGGTCTGATGCTGTGAATTGAACCCATATGAAATTAGTGCAAAACTCAGTGAACCATATAATCAAATATAAGATATAATTATTAACATAATGTGTGTACCAAAGGAGTAAAAATGGAAACTATTAGTCGAAATGAAGTAATAATATTTGATGATCAGGAGATGACTCTTGAGGTTAAGGTAAGCCCGCAAGAAGATACAGTGTGGTTGACCTTAGATGAAATATCTTTGTTATTTGATAAGAACAAATCAACTATTTCAAGACATATTAATAATATCTTTGCTGATGGTGAACTTGAAAATATTAGCTCAGTTGCAAAAAATGCAACTCAGCTAATTGATAAATTAGACCCGAGAACTGGGAAATTAAGAAAGTCGTCGGTGCCAATCAAATATTTTAATCTTGATATGATTATTTCTGTTGGATATAGAGTAAAATCTCCAAGAGCAACAAAGTTTAGAAAATGGGCGACATCTATCTTAAAAGACTATGCGATACAAGGGTATGCAATAAACCATAAAAAGATTTCTTATGAGGAGAACTTACAAATAATAGATATTTTGGGCAGAACAACTGATCAACTGGAAAGCAAGGAAATTCTTTCGGTTTTAGAAAATTATACCTTTGCTTTAAAGTTGTTAGATGACTATGATCATCAAAAAATTAGAAAACCTGAAGGGATAAAGAGCTCTTACAATCTGACGTATGATGATTGTATTAAAATAATAGAAGAAATGAAGAGAGAACATGAAACTGATGTTTTCGGTGTTGAGCGCGGTGGTTCTTTTAAGTCTAGCATTGCGACAATATATCAGACATATAACGGTACTGAACTATATCCGTCATTAGAAGAAAAAGCTGCACATTTATTGTATTTTTTAGTTAAGGGGCATGGTTTTGTTGATGGGAACAAAAGAATTGGCGCTGCTTTGTTTGTTCTTTTTCTAGATAAAAACAAGGCATTGTTTAGAAATAATAAGCAGATTATTGATAACAAAACTCTTGTTGCACTTACTATAATGCTTGCAGAGTCTAAACCGAGTGAGAAAAATCTATTGATTAATTTAATAATGACATTTCTAAAGTAATAAAATAGCCAAAATAAACCCCGCTTTACGCGGGGTTCTTCCTACTCCTTCTCCTTCATCTGCATATCGCTTAACGATTCACCATACTGCTCAAAATTAAAATTCGGTCGCTGATGCAACATCTGCTCCACTTTGCCCACATAAGCACGCAACACATTCGGCCGGTCGGGTAAATCAAGCGTGCCTGCACCATAGCCGATCCGCTCAACATTGATTGGCGCCAGCGTAATCGCCTGACTAGCCAGTGCCGCAACAATTGCTGCACCCGTTGGTGTTGTAATCTCGTATTGTAAACCCAATAAATTAATGCTCATACCCTTAAGAATCTCAATCGTTGCCGGTGCTGGATTCGGATAGATGCCATGTTCTACACTAATTCTACCACTACCAAGTGGGACAGGTGATGCAAAAACCTGTTTGACTTGTAGGCTTTCCAATGCTAGGGCTACACCAACAATATCGACAATTGAATCAATTGCTCCAATCTCATGGAAGTGCACCTGTTCAATCGGAACACCATGAATTTTTGCTTCGGCAGTTGCGATAACTTGAAAGATTGCGACAGCATTCTTTTTGACATCTGGAACAAGCGGCGATTCGCTAATCATCGCCCTTATCGCACTATAGTTGCGGTTTACTGGGGCCATCTTCGGTTCTAGCAGTATTTCCAGTTGTTTGGCGCTAATACCCATTTTGTTAACCGGTTTAACTTTTAACTCCACAGAATCGTCTAAGAATCTCCGCAGCTCTTGATTAATATATTTTAGATTAGCTCCGGCATCGATTAAAGCAGCAAGTGTCATGTCGCCACTAATTCCTGAGAAGCAGTCTAAATAAAGAATTTTTTCCATCTTAATTACCCTCACGACTGATTAGTTTATTAATTAAGCCAGCTTGATAGCCGGCGCCATAGCCATTGTCGATATTAACAACTGAGATGCCAGAAGCACAGGAATTAAGCATACCCAAGAGTGCCGATAGACCATTGTAACTTGTACCATAACCGACGCTCGTTGGTACGGCAATAATCGGTTTACTGACTAAGCCACCAACAACGCTTGGCAGTGCACCCTCCATTCCGGCAATAACGATAATAACGTTTGCCTGGCGAATCAGCTCAATTCGGTCAATTAGTCGATGGAGTCCGGCAACGCCAACATCAGTAATCAGTTCGACGCGGCTGCCTAGTGCGCGTACCGTTGTCTCCGCCTCTTTGGCGACTGGTAGGTCCGAGGTGCCGGCAGCAACAATCGCCACATAGCCTGGATAGAGCGGTTCTAATGACTTCGCAACAAGCAGCGTTCGACCGATGCTGTCGTATTTGGCATCGGGAATTCGTTCCATCACGTAATCCGCCTTCTCAGCTGAGACGCGGGTTGCCAGTACCACATTTCCATTCTCATGTAGTTTCGCAAAAATCGCTAAGAGTTGCTCCGCGGTTTTGCCCTCGCCATAGACAACCTCTGGGAAGCCGGTTCTTGCTTCGCGTTGCAAGTCGAGCTTAGCAAAACCAAGGTCAAGCGAATCCTTGCCTCTTTCTTTTTTATCCTTCATTTTGATCATTCCTTCTAAGCTGGTCATAGCTACCCGAACGTAGCCCCTCTAAATCCAATGTAACCCGCTCAAACCCAAGTTCCTTAAAGTAAGCAACAACCTGTTCACGGTAATCTACAAGAAATTGAAAATTGTCAGGTAGGACTTCTATCCGTGCTTGTTTACCTTCATAACGAACACGACAATTAGCAATCCCTAACACATACAAAAATGCCTCCGCCTGCTCAATCTGTTTTAAGCTTGCTGCATCCAGCGGCTGCTGATAAGCAATCCTTGTCGCTAAGCAAGATGATGCAGGTTTGCTCCACTCTGCTAAGCCGTGTTCATATAGTCTTGTGCGAATCTCTTCTTTTGTGAAACCAATCTCGCTAAGTGGGCTACGGATTTTGAGTGTCTGAAGTGCCTTAAGGCCCGGCCGATACTCGCCTAAATCATCGTAGTTGGTGCCATCTAGCAGAATGGTTATCCCTTGTTGTTCTGCGACCGAACGAAGTGTATGCATAATCTCTATTTTGCAATGGAAACAGCGCTCTTTTGTATTTGCAGTAATTAGCGGGTTGTCAAGAAGAGGCACCTCAATTACTTGATGCGAAATTCCTAACTTTTCTGCAATCTCTTTGGCTGATTTCAGCTCTTTTTCAGGAAGCAGTTCTGTACTTACTGTGAGAGCAATGGCCTTATCTCCAAGCGTTTGTTTAGCAATCGTCGCAAGATAGGTGCTATCGACGCCACCTGAGAAAGCGATTGCGACACTCCCCAGCTCCCTTAATAATTCAATTAAACGTTGTTCCTTGATATAGGACGTCATCCCACCATTCCTTTATGAAAGATTCTGATTAAGCAAAGAAAGGAAAAGTCCAACATCTGTTACAAGTCCTTTTGCTTGTGCAGAACCGCGATCTACAAGTTTGTTCACAACTGCCGGATTAATATCGACACAGACTGTCTCAACATAACTTGGTAGCATATTGCCTGTTCCGATTGAGTGCAACATTGTTGAAAGCATAATAACCATGTCGGCATCTTTAATCATATTAGAGTATGCTTCCTGTGCCTGATACAAGTCCATCAAAGTATCTGGAAGAGGACCGTCATCACGAATCGACCCCGCCAAGACAAAAGGCACATTATTTTTCACTAGCTCATACATAATGCCGCTTTTTATCGTGCCGTCTGCAACTGCTGCAGCAATACTGCCTGACTTATTTACTGCGTTAATTGCCCGCATGTGGTGACTATGCCCGCCGGTGGAAGCTCTGCCGGTGTTTAAGTCGACACCTAAAGAAGTACCAAATAAATCATATTCAATATCATGGACTGCAATCGCATTACCTGCTAACAAGCCGGAAATATAACCTTTTCTGATTATATCTTGGAAATGCGTCATCCCACCTGTATGAATAATGACCGGACCAGCGACTACGTAGATTTTACCGCCTCGTGCAATAATCGTCTTCATTCTTTTAGCGAGTTCTCGAACTGATAATTCAACGCGCCGCTCGGAACTAACCTCATTTGTCATGAAGCCAAATGCTTCTTCATCTTTCTGTTCCTTCTTTACAAGACGCACGCCCTGAGTTGTGCAGACAATTAGGTCACCCTCTTTAATGTCGCGTAGTTTTGTCGTATAAATAGCACCGTCGCGTAGGACTAGAAGAGCATCCATCCGTATATTTTGGGCGAGTAACCAGTTACCATTGATAAAAACCTCTGTCGGATGATTAGTAGTAGAATAGAAATCGACTGGAGCGGTTGCGTCTTTCAGACTGGGCTTCAGAATTGCTGTCTCCTCAACTGTCGGCTCCACCTTAGTCGCTTTTGTTAATACTTGCAACAGTTCATCGAAATTGTCCGATTTAACATCAACAGCAAGTTTAATATAAGGCTCTGTTTGTTCGGTCTTTTCCACATTAATTTCGATAATCCGATATTTGGCATCATATTTCTTAATTGTCTCGTCAATCAACTTAAGAATGTTATTATTAATTATTTCGCCACGTAGTTCAATTATTTTTTCCACAATTCGTCCTCCGCCTAATCGTCATTATTATACATAGTATATACTCAAAAGGGGTATTCTATCAAATATTTTTATAGTTAAATTGTATTTGTCACGCAAATTTGCAAGTTTACCTATGGTATAATTGACAGGTATAATAGAAATATATTAGTTATTCGAAAATAGTCCGTTGGGAATGGGTACAAATGAAAAAAACAGTAATTATATTGCTAATAATAACACTTGCTCTTACGCCCAGTGGCTGCACGATAAAAGAGCCAGATGGTTCTGATCAGCGAGCTGAGCGGATAAGTGTCTATACAACCCTTTATGTGTTGGAGGAGTTTGCGACGCGGATTGGCGGCGAGCGGGTGGAAGCAGTTAATTTGATCCCCGCCGGTGTCAGCCCGCATGATTACGAACCGTCAGCACGCGATATTGCGGCTGTAGTGGATAGTGACCTGTTTATCTATAACGGTGCCGGAATGGAACTGTGGATTAATAAAGTTCTGACCAATCTTGTTGACACTAAGGTTAGCACATTAAACGCGAGTGAGAATGCACATTTGATAATAACGGATATTAGCAAAAATAGTAGCAGTTATGACCCACACACTTGGCTCTCTCTAAGTAACGCAATTATAATTGCTCGGGATATAAGAGATGCCTTGATTCAATTGGACTCAGAATCAGAAAAGTATTTTCAGGAAAATTATGAACTTTTAGAAGCGGAGTTAATTGAGTTGGATGAGCGATTCAAAAAAGAACTTGCTAATCTAGAGCGCACTGATTTTTATATTTCACATGCTGCTTTCAGTTATATTGCAGACTCCTATAATCTGAAGCAACATTCAATTAGTGGTTTTACTCCGGAGGATGAGCCGAGTCTTGGTGAGTTGCAGCAGATTTCTGCAAGTTTAACTGGGCAATCAATAAAATATATACTTGTGGACCCGACCGAATCTACCAAAATAGCGGACGTGCTAGCGACAGAACTTGGTTTAGATACAATTGAAATATACACGATTGGTAGCTTAAATCCTAAGCAGAAAGCTGAGGGATTAAACTATTACAAACTAATGGAGCTAAATTTGTTAGCTCTAACAAAAGCCTTAACAGAATGATGGTGAGAAGATGGCAGAGAAAGTAATCGAAATACATGACCTATCGTACAAATATGGTGATCGGATTGCTCTATCTGACATCAATTTAACGATTGAACGTCAGGAGTTTATTGGGTTGCTGGGACCAAACGGTTCAGGCAAAACCACTTTGCTTAAGGTTATTCTTGGCTTGCTTCCCGTTAAAGAGGGAGAGGTATTTATTTTTGATACACCGCTTAGCAAGTTCAATCAGTGGCACCGGATCGGCTATGTTTCGCAGAAGGCGAGTAATTTTAATGCCAGTTTTCCGGTAAGCGTTTTTGAGGTTGTAGCAATGGGTCTTTATGGTCGCAAAGGACTTTTTCATAAACTTAATGCGAAGGATAAACAAATAATTGAAGAAGCACTTGCGTTAGTTGGACTTGCTGGTTACAAAGGCCGAACGATTGGCACGCTGTCAGGCGGACAACAACAGCGCGTTTTTATTGCGCGAGCGTTGGTTAATCAACCAGACCTGTTAATTCTTGATGAACCGACCGTGGGCATCGACCACAAAACAACTAATCAATTCTATGATTTACTTAACCATTTGAATCGTGAGCATGGGCTTACGATTATCTTGGTTTCACATGATATGGGTATAATTTCTAATAAAGTAACAAATATTATCTGCCTTAACAAAAAGCTGCTTTATTGCGGTGCACCTGAATTTCTGAGTGAGGATTTGGGGATTGTTAATCACTATCACCATGACCATGACCATCACCGTCAAGTACACTCTGTAGATGAATTGGGGGAATAGTTGATGCTTGAGCTGTTTGAGTATGCATTTATGCAACGAGCATTTATTGCAGCGCTTTTAGTTGGGGCAGTTAGTCCGATTATCGGCAGCTTTATCGTAATGCGTCGTCTCTCGTTTATTGGCGATACTTTGTCACATACTGCACTTGCGGGTGTAACGATTGGAGTTATGGTTGGGCTTAATCCAATTATCGGTGGGATGGTGATTGCCGTACTCGCGGCACTAGGTATCAACAAGCTACGCGAACAGTACAGAAATTTTGAAGAGTTGGCGATGCTAATAATATCATCTGCTGGTATGGCGTTGGCCATCGTTCTAATCAGTCTTTCGGGTGGTTTTACTACCAGCATTTCTACATATCTTTTCGGAAGTATTGTTGTGGTAACTAAGATGGACCTATTGGCTATTTCGCTGATGGCAGTGACGATTCTGCTGGTTGTTATTTTTCTATATAAAGAATTGTTATTTATCTCTTTTGATGAAGAGAGCGCGAAAATCAGCGGCATTAAATATCGCTCACTTAACCTGATTTTTGTGATACTGGTTGCTTTAACAATTGCTGTTTCAATGCGAATCGTGGGTATTCTGCTTATATCAGCAATGATGATCATCCCGGTAGCAACAAGTATGCAGATTGCTAAAAGTTTTAAGCAGACGCTTGTGCTGGCGATTCTGTTTGCCGAAATTGCAAGTATCTCTGGCTTCATTATTGCATACTACTTTAATATTGCCTCCGGGGGTACGATTGTTCTAATAAGTATCGTACTTTTACTAGTTGTATTATTCATTAAAAAGCTGATAATAAATAGATAGAAAAGCCCTTCAGATGTGCTACAATGGGAATGCGGGAGGTAGAGAGAATATGATTAAGATAAATAATATTACCTATACACTTATCGAGGAGCAACGAGACGCCTGGAATGAGGAAGCTTTTCTTGCGCGTTACAGTGATGTGCTGGAAAAGTACGATTACGTGGTTGGCGACTGGGGTTATGAGCAACTTCGCTTAACCGGCTTTTATCGGAATAATCAAGAAGGTGTTCCTGCAGATCGCAAGATTAGCTCATTACAAGACTTCCTTCTGGAATACTGCAACTTTAGTAGTCCGTATTTTGTTTTGGAACGAGCTGGGAGTCCTAAAAAAAAGGTAAGACGTAGAAGAAGGCGTAAGGTAGGGGAAGATAAATAATGTCAATCGATATCGGTATTGTAATTTTTATTTTTGTAGTTCAGATACTGTATGTATCGCTTTTAACTGTACGATTGATTTTGATGGTTAAGGGCTTAAAATATTTTGCTGCCGGAATTAGCGTTATCGAGGTTTCAATTCATATCGTTGCCTTAAGTATCGTGTTAAGTTACATTAAGGAGAGTTGGATTTATATTATTGTTTATGCAATGAGCTATGCGATCGGTATTCTTGTAGGCTCAAAAATCGAAGAGTCACTTGCACTGGGCTATGTTACCGTTGAGGTCATTACTCAGAATTTAGAATCTGGAATTGCAGAGAAATTGCGGGAAAAGGGCTATGGAGTCACGAGCTGGGCTGGTTTTGGCATGGAAGGCGAGCGGCTTGTGTTACGGGTATTAACGAAGCGTAATAGTATGCGCGCACTAATGCATGAGGTTAAGCAGATTGATGACAAGGCTTTTGTAATTTCGCATGAGCCAATCTTTTTCCAGGGTGGTTTCTGGGCGAAGAAAATAGATTAAATTTTATAAGTTATAGACAAAATAAAAATCATTGGCGGCTTAGCCAATGGTTTTATATTTAACAGCATAAAAATTAGCGAACTTGTTGTACTCCAATCACTTGGCCTGGAAGTTCTTCGATTAAAGCGCGTTCAATTCCATGTTTTAATGTCATTGTCGCTCCTGGGCATGTTCCGCAAGCACCTTGCAAACGTACATTAACAATACCGTCTTCTACTGAAATAAGTTCAACATCGCCACCATCTCTTTGTAAGAAAGGGCGTAATTTTTGGATTACTTCATTTACATCATCATATAGTGCCATTGCTTTTACTCCTCCTCTTCTATATATTATTAAGTGTTTTCCAATTTAATCATATTTTATCTTAACATATTTGAATCTAACTGACTACACTTCTAGTACTTTTTAACTACACTGTAAAAGGTGTCGCGTTCAATCGGAATTCGGTTAGCGCCTTTAATTAACCAGACCAAGTCTTCTCTAGTTAGACCGGCCTCCGTCTTAGCGCCAACTGCATGACTTATTCGTTCCTCGATAATTGTTCCGTGAATATCATCAGCTCCATAAGAGAGAGCAATCTGCGTCAATTGAACGCCAATATCAATCCAATAAGCCTTAATATGAGGTACATTATC
>CAZMPM010000007.1:21835-46854 GCA_964568525.1 uncultured Caryophanales bacterium | reverse complement strand
CCATCGAACCAAGAGCATTAGTTACAACAGGTATCTGGTAGCCTTTAACATTTTCAAACATCAACGCAAAACCACCACCAGGCATTTTCGAAACACGATCAGTTATTTCAGCAATTTCAAGATCAGGATTAACCTCAGCAGTAATTCGTTTAAGCAAACCCTTCTTCTCAATAGCAGCAAGATATTCACGAATGTCTTTATAGGCCATTTTTTATCTCCCTCTTTTCTCCGATATGAATAGCTGCGATCCCTCCGGTTAAAGGATAATCCTCAACATTTGTTAAACCAACATCACTAAATATTTGGGCAAGTTCCTTACGAGCCGGAAAGTTAGTTAAAGAGGTTGGTAGCCATGCGTATTGCTCGTAACTCCCAGCAAAAACCTTACCTAAAATCGGTAAAACTTTTTTAAAATAAAAATAATAAAGTTGCTTGAAAATCGGCAATGTTGGTTGCGATAATTCAAGTGAAACAACTTTGCCACCAGGCTTAACTACTCTTTCCATCTCAGTTAAAACTTGTTTAATATCCGGAACGTTTCTAAGAGCAAAACCAATTGTCACATGGTCAAACAGGTTGTCAGCAAAAGGTAAATCCATCGCATTACCTTGTACCAACTCAACATCGTGCAGACCATTTAGATCGAGTTTTTTGCGAGCGATTTGAAGCATATTTCCGCTAAAATCTAAGCCGACAATTCTGCCAGTCCGTGAACCCTTAAACAAATCAAGCGTCCAGTCGCCAGTACCGCAGCAGAGATCAAGCGCCGATTGACCAGGTTTCATATCTAGCTTTTGCATCGTTTTACGGCGCCATAGTTTGTGAAAGCGGAAGCTCGTTAAATTATTCATAAAATCATATTTCGACGCAATATCTTCAAAGACAGTGTGTACATACTCTTCCTTGGCAACACCTTCAAGTTCACTCTTATTCAAGTAGATAACCTCCATTGTAAATATTAGCTGTGGGTGCAAACCGTTTCTTTTACAAAACGTCGTAGTTCATTCTGAATTGCTCCTATTTCTACCAGTTCAATCATTGCATTGGTTTCTTCAATTAATCTATCTTTTATTTCCATTATTTTCGTTTTAATCTCATACTTCACGTATAAGAAATTGATCATTACTTGAAAATCATTCGCATTAGTTGATTGATACAGTTTGACCATTTCCACATTAGTCGCGTTAGCACGAATTAGGTAAAAAGCTAATGTGTTATCGTTAATAGTAGTGAGCCCTAATTGCGTAGAAATCTGTTTTAACAAAATTAAGTTTGCTAAAATTGCCTGCCAAGCCTGCTGTTCCAACTCTTTAAGGTCGCCCGTTAAAAATTCAGTATAAATTGCAGATTCGCGAACTTTAAGTAAATTTACTAGCTCTTCGTTAGATTCAAAATTATTATCACCGTTAAAATCGTATAGTTGCATCTTAGCAGCGGAGTTGATTGTAATCCCGCGTGCAAGTTTACGCACATGCATCGCTAGATTGTCTTTTGCCATAATCTGGTAACATATGCTACTATAGTAGTCGCCAGCAAGAATTTGCATCTGACGCTCGGTTATTTTGGCAGACAATGTTTCCTGCTGATTAGTAACCTGGTCATGCATATCTAGCCCGCGTTGCACAAGGCTTGTCGTCACGATAACAATTTTACGGAATTTATCAGAAAACTGTGAGCGATAAAAATATAAATTGAGTATTTGCAGTTGGATTACTGAGATTACAGGAATCTCAAGATAGCGATCAACATAGATCTGCTTAGATAGTAACTCAATCTCCGCTTTTAGCTCTTCCAAATCATCGGGTAACAACTCCAAGACACTCTTTTCCTCCTGCAAAATCATATTTTCTTCTAACCAAAAGATATTATACCATAATGGTCGGGATAATGGGATTTGAACCCATGACCTCTAGTCCCCCAGACTAGCACTCTCCCAAGCTGAGCTATATCCCGTGGTGCAACATAAAAAGAAATAAGAGTTACATAAGCATGTAACTCTTACAACTATATGTACCTCACATCATTATTTACCAGCGTTAACAGAATCTTTTAGCGCTTTGCCAGCTTTAAATGCAGGTACTTTACTTGCAGCAATCTTAATTTCTTTACCAGTTTGTGGATTGCGACCCATACGAGCAGCTCTCTTACGTACCTCGAAGCTTCCAAAACCGATAACTTGTACTTTATCACCTTTTTTTAATGCTTTAGTGATAGAAGCAAATACAGCGTCAACAGCTTTACCAGCATCTTTCTTAGATAGATCAGCTTTTGCAGCAACCTCTGCGATCAATTCAGTCTTATTCAAAAAACTCACCTCCCCCCAAAAATAAATTTCTTTTTACAAACAATAAAACTTATCTTGAGAAAATGAAAACTTTGAATTGCGCGTTCTTCTAACATCATGATAATATACAAACCTTATAAAATCAATAGTTTTAACAGAAAATGCAATTATTTTTGCACCAGCTAGATTTCTTCTTTTTTTCTACGCCCCATTAAATCATCGACAGCAGTCTGCGGGCTTTTACCTTCAAATAAAACTTTGTAGATTTCTGCAGTAATTGGCATCTCTACATTATGCTTTGCTGCTAAATAATAAGCTGCTTTAGTTGCCTTAACACCTTCTACTACCATCCCCATCTTGTCAAGCACTTCTTCCAGCTCTTCCCCTTGTCCAAGGCTATAACCGGCACGCCAGTTACGGCTATGTTTACTTGTACAAGTCACAATCAAATCGCCTACGCCAGCCAACCCAGCAAAAGTGGTAGCTCGTGCATTTAGTTCAATGCCTAATCGAGAGATTTCTGTTAAGCCGCGAGTAATCAGAGCTGCTTTTGCATTATCACCAAAGCCAAGCCCATCAGACATCCCTGCACCTAAGGCAATAATGTTCTTTAACGCGCCGGCTAACTCAACTCCTGTTACATCGTCATTCGTGTAAACACGAAAATCATTATTCATAAATATATCCTGCACTTGTTTTGCATAGGTTAAATCAGAACTTGCCGCTACAATAGTAGTCGGAAGTTGTCTACTGACCTCTTCAGCATGGCTCGGCCCGGAAAGTACAACGATGTTACCTTCAGGCAACTCTGGTAATTCTTCTTTAATAACTTCACTCATTCTTAAATAGGTTTCCAGTTCGATACCTTTTGTTGCGTGAATTAAAACAGTGTTTTCATGAATAAAAGGCTTAATCTCGCGCACTACTGACCGCATCGAGTGCGACGGCACTACCAAAAGAATGTATTCCTTGCCTGTAAGTACGCTATTTAAATAAGTACTGGCAATAATTTTCGGATTGAGTACTACGCCTGGCAAATAAGCATTATTCGTATGTTTTGTATTAATCTCGTCTTGTTGGTCAGGAAACAATGTATATAAATCAACATTTATATTATTGTTCGCTAGTACAATCGCTAAAGCTGTACCCCAACTCCCCGAACCAATAACTGCAATCCTCTCTGGATGTTTCATTTGATAACCTCCTTAAACTCTCTCATCTTCTTTTTTTCGTATAATAATATGAATCGGCGTACCCGTGAAATCAAATGCATCTCTAATACGATTTTCTAAATACCGACGATAAGTAAAATGCATAATCTCCGGTTCATTAGCAAAAATAACAAACGTTGGCGGTTTAACGGCAACCTGTGTCGAGTAACCAATTTTTAATTTCTTGCCCTTAACCATAGCCGGTGGATTCAACGCAACGGCATCGAATATTACATCATTTAATGTAGATGTTTTAATTCGCTTCGAATACGCTTCCGCAACCTCGATTACTGTCGGGAAAACTCGGTTAACCCGGCTTTTCGTTTTAGCTGACAAAAACAAGATCGGGGCGTAGCTCATAAATTGGAATTGGTCCCGTATATCTTCGGTAAACTTGCGCATCGTTTTGTCATCTTTCTCAACGATATCCCATTTATTAACAATAAAAATGCAGGCACGACCAGCCTCATGCGCATAGCCAGCAATCTTTTTATCTTGTTCAATTATACCCTCGTTACCGTCAAGAACTATCAAAACAACCTCTGAGTCTTCAATCGCTTTTAAAGCTCTTAAAACACTATATTTTTCTGTTTTCTCGTAAACCTTGCCTCGTTTCCTCATGCCAGCAGTATCCACAAGAATAAAATCCTGTCCTTCGGTCGAAATAAAACTATCTATCGCATCTCTGGTTGTTCCCGCAATATCACTCACGATTACTCGCTCTTCCCCAAGTAGCGAATTTACTAGAGAGGATTTGCCCACATTAGGCCGGCCAATCACAGCGACCCTAATTACATCACTGTCAAGTTCTTCATCTATTGTGTCAGGAAAATAACTTACAACAGCATCTAATAAATCGCCAAAGCCGATTCCGTGTGATCCAGATACAGGAAATGGCTCACCGAGATTTAATTCATAAAATTCAAATAGTTGCTCCTGCATCTTGATATTATCAAGTTTATTAACTGCGAGGACAATCGGTTTTTGCGAACAATAAAGAAACAGTGCTATTTCTTTATCAACACTTGTTAACCCGCTCTGTCCATCAACGACAAATACGATAACATCCGCTTCTTCAATCGCCAGTTCCGCTTGCATTTTTGTCTGTTGGATAATCGGATCATCATGATTAAGCTCTATACCACCGGTGTCGATGATATTAAAGTCATAATTAAGCCACTCACTTGAACTATAAATCCTGTCCCGTGTAATTCCTGGTTTATCCTCAACAATCGCAATCCGCGAACCAGCTAAACGGTTAAAAATAGTCGATTTGCCTACATTGGGCCTGCCTACAATCGCAACTACTGGTTTTGCCATTTAACTACAACCTTTCAATAATGCTTCTATTAACCATTATAATGCAATTTAACAAAAATAGCTCAACTGCTAACAATTGAGCTACTAATAATTGTTACTATTATTCTATTTAAGTTTTGCTAATTGATCAGCAAATAAATCACCGATATTTTTATTTAAGCTCTTATTATCAAGAAACTCTTTTGACAGTTCAATAAACTCGTCCTGCTCCGCTTCTCTAATACTAAGACCAATTCGTTTCTGTGCAGGTTTAATCTCAATAATTTTTACACTAACTTCCTGACCATTTTTCAGCACTTCAGCAGGATTTGACACATGATCTTTAGAAATTTGCGAAACGTGTACTAACCCTTCAATCATCGGTGAAAGTTCAACGAACGCACCAAAATTAGTAAGTCTCTTGACTTTGCCTTGATAGATATTTCCTACAGAGAATTTTTTAATTTCTTTATCCCACGGATTATCAATCGTTTCTCTAATACTTAAGCTAATTTTATTATTTTTGTTATCTACATTTATTACTTTAACTTTAACGTCTTGCCCTAACGTAAATAGCTCCTCAGGTTTCTCAACCCGCTCCCATGCTATCTCAGATATGTGAACTAATCCGTCAATACCACCAATATCAACAAAAAGTCCAAATGTAGCAATGCGTTGCACTTTCCCATCTAAAACAGCCCCAACCTTAATATCACGAATCTTTTCCAATATCTTTTCTTGTTCTTCAGCTAGTTGAACATCTTTATGCGAAAGAATTATTCGATTCTTTTCCTCATCTATTTCAGTAATAATAACCTCTAAGGTTGTATCCACATATGTAGATAAGTCCTCTATATAAGCCCTATCAACTAAAGAAGCAGGGATAAAAGCGCGCACACCAATGTCAGCGACTAAACCGCCCTTCACAACCTCTGCAATTGTTACCGGAAAACTTTCACCGCTAGCGTGTAACTCCGCAAGCCTACTCCACGGACTTCCTTCAGTTGTAACAACTTCATCTAACTGCTCTTTTTTTACATCCACCAATACAACGCCTCCTTAAAATACTTACACTCCCTTGCATTTTATAATTAATTATTTTTTTCTTCCTGTATCTCAGCCACTTGTTCTCTAATGCGATCCATTAGATGCTCAGTGATTTCATTTACCAGATCTGTTGAGGTCCGTTGATCCATGTATTTCTCAAGTGAGATTGGATCACCAAAATTTAAAATAACTGGTTTGAAAAGTTTAAATTCGGATACGATACCAATCGGAACAATTGTTGCATTAGTTTTTAGAGCCACAAAACCTGCACCAGGCAGTCCCTTTCCAACAATAATATCACGTCTTCGCTCTCCTTCAGGGAAAATTCCCAGAACTTTGCCCTCTGATAAAATCTCAATAGCTTTTTTTAAAGCAATACGGTCATTACTCCCTCTTTTTACAGGAAAGGCCTTCAACCAAGATAATACTTTGGCAAAACAACCACATCTAAATAACTCATTTTTAGCCATGTAGTGAACAACTCGGTCAATACTACAGCCAATCATAATAGGATCAAGATTGTGGACATGATTTGCAGCAAGAACAACCGGACCTGTAGCAGGAATTTTTTCTACTCCCTTAACATCTAACCGATAAAAAATTTTTAAATAGACTCGCCCAAGTGCTCTCGCAAATTTATAAAAGCTCATAAATTAGCACCACTTTCTAATTCAGTTAAAATAGACCAAGCGATTTTACACAATAATATAATAGGCGCTGCCTACTAAATAAAAATTCTCTATGAATTTTAACATAACAATCGGTATTTATCAAATAAACCAAGGAAATTACTTTTATTCTGTTCGATTAAAGACAGTCTCTACCAGAAGAGCAACTAATTGATCATAATTCAGTCCAACCGCTTGGGCAGCGTCAGGTACAAGGCTTGTCTCAGTCATACCCGGTAATGTATTTATTTCAAGAATAACCGGATCAGTGCCGTCACTAGGGATTATAAAGTCAACTCTGGCAAACGACTTGCAACCTATTTTGTTAAAGGCCGCTACTGCCCATTTTTTCAATAAATCAGCATGTTCTATATCTATTTCAGCAGGAACGATATGATCACTACCACCGAGCGCATATTTTGAGGCATAGTCATAATACTTACCTAATTTAGGTATAATTTCAATTACTGGTAGCGGCTTAGGCCCATCAAACTCTTCAACTACAGCAACGGTGACCTCTCTACCAGTGATACATTCCTCAATCAATAGTTCATCATAACTCACAAATGTCAGCTCTAATGCACTAATTAGCTCCTCTTCATTATCCACAAAAGTTAAGCCGATCGACGAGCCTTCCAGATTTGGCTTCACCACTAGTGGATAATTTAAATTTTTACGAACATGGTCAACAATTTCAATGTTGGAAAATTTTCTTTTCGCAAGATAGCCCGGCGCAGTTCTAATACCCGCTTCTTTAAAAATCAGTTTAGAGAGTGATTTATCCATTGCTAAAGCGCTAGCTAAAACCCCCGAACCAACATAAGGAATATCCATAATGTCAAGTACACTCTGAATCCTTCCGTCCTCACCATAAATTCCATGTAATGCAAGAAATACAATATCAATATCCGCAAGTTCGCGAATAAAATCAATCGATTGAAAATCTATCCCTTTAACGTTATAACCAAGACGTTCAAGTGCGGCAACTACACCTGCGCCACTTCTAAGAGATACCTCACGTTCCTTTGATTTCCCACCATAAATTACCGCTATATTTTTCATTATGTCACCTCTATAAAGTAAATTTAGTGCAGATAACTTTAGTCGCATCCTCGGCAACAATTAATTTACCATACTCTTCTAAAAAAGTTCTGGTAATTGAAGATGCAGAGCCAAATTCTGAAAGCAATGAAATAAAGCTATCCAATTCTTTTTCAATCACATCTAAAGCATCAAACACTAAATAATATTTCTCATTGTAAAAGTATAGCTGCCCCCCATAAACTAAATAGGGATTAACCCGTTTAATTGCCCCTAATAAGCATTCAAAATCATCAAAGGCGTAAATGACTGTATCGCTCTCTTCCAGGGTAACCTCGAGTGAATACAGATCTTCATCAACATTCTGACTTGTACGTCTTGTGTTACCGTTTGTAACTACTATAACCATACCCTGTGCAAGCAAAGCAAATATCTCAACAGCAATTGGACCTCTTACTTCAAAGCCCAACTGATCATAAGCCTCTTCCATCAACTCATTAAAAAAATCATAAACCTTTGGAATATCACTCCACAAATCTTCTTTTCTAATTCCCCGATCATTTAAATCATCAAAAGTAAGAAAGATTTTAATTTTATCATTGCTAATTCTTTCAATGCGCATAAAGTGACACTCCCTTCTTTGATTATCTTGTCAATACTATTAAATGTTAATCAGATTTAAAAGTCAAATAGCATTTTCATAAGTGTCGTTTTAGGTTTATTCTTAATGATAATAACTCTGCCCTAGTGTATAATATAAGTATTATAAATGAAGTGAGGAGCTTATAAATGCGCAAACTAGTCTGGAAATTAACTTTTTTTATTTTATTAATTGCTCTAAGTATTTCATTAGTCGCCTGTACTAATACATCAGCAGAAGAGAATAACGGGACTAAACCCCCAGCAAACGGTTCGGAATCAAATGAACCAGGGGTGGAAATTGAAAAACCAACTCCTCCTGTTGCTCAAACTGAAAAGTTTTATGTCAATGTTAATAATTATTCGATAAAACCTGTCAATCCTGAAAATACAACAAAACCAGTATTGATTACATTCGATGATACTCCTAAAGGAGCACAAACCTATAAAATACTAGATACGCTGGACAAATATAATGCAAAAGCAATCTTTTTTGTAACCGGTTATTATGCTGATAGTAATAGAGAACTAATTAAAGAAATTTATGATCGCGGACATATAGTTGGTAATCATACCTGGGGACACCAGAATCTGAACGAGGTCACTACCCGTGAAGCAACCGAAAGCCAAATCAATCGATTAAATGATTTGATTGAAGAAATTACCGGTGATAAGGTAAAATACCTGCGACCACCTTATGGCGCTCACGCTAAAAACCCTTATCTAAACGATATTCTGATAGAACAGAATATCCAAAAAATGAATTGGTCATTTGGTTATGACTGGCAGATTGTTAATCCAGAACGTGCTACAGAATTAATTGACAAAACAACGGAAAGTGTTTTTTCAGGGGCAAACATCCTGATGCACGACATTGAAATTACAGAAATCGCTTTAGATCAGATGCTTGCGAATATGCAAGAAAAAGGCTACACATTTGTTTTACCTACTGAGATAGTATTTGAATAGTAGTTTATAACTGAAGGTTGCTCTTTCTACTAAAAAAGGTTATCAGCGATTTCGCTGATAACCTTTTATTTTGTTTTCTAAAGAAGCGGGTTCTGATCCTTTTCTTTCAAACGTTTCCATCTTAACTCAACTTCTGCTTCAAAGTTATTTAGAAGTTCAATATTCTCCGGTTTCAGAAGGTGGCGCGTTTTACCCATTAGTTTTAGCCACTCTGCTGCTGGCACTCTTTTTTCTTTTTCTTCTGGATTATAGGTAATCTCAGTAATACCATTTTCAATTTCGTATAATGGGAAGAAACAAGAGTCAACCGCTTTTTCAACTATCGTGCTTCCATCTTGATCTTTAGAAATCCAGTTTAGTGGACAAGCGCTCAATATTTTCCCGTAAACCAAACCAACATTGTTAGCGTACCACTGAGCTTTTGCTGCCTTCTTAATCAAATCTTGTGGGAATGCCTCTGCTCCCGTAAATACATAAGGAATATTAGTAGCCGCCATAATCTGAGCAGTATCTTTGTGGTGGAAGTTTTTGCCTTGTTGGAACTCGCCTACACCAGATGTGGTTGTCCGATGGCCCATTGGTGTTGAGTAAGAAAGTTGAGAGCCAGTATTCATATAACCCTCATTATCATATTCAACAATAATCATTTTGTGATTACGCAACGCAGCACCAATTGCCGGTCCCATACCTATATCCATTCCGCCATCACCGGAAACCATAATGAAAGTAAATTCATCACCAACTTCAATCTCACCGCGACGTTTCTTCTCCCAGAACATCTCAACAACTCCTGATAAAGTTGCTGCTCCATTCTGGAATAGATTATGGATGTATGTTCCTTTGTGCGAACTAAACGGATAGCCTGTCGATACAACCATGGCACATCCTGTGTGGAAAAGAACCACAATGTCGCCCTCAATTCCTTTAAAGAATGTCTCAAGCCCAGAATAAATACCACAACCAGGACATGCTCCGTGACCTGGAGCCAGTCGTTTCGGTTTAATAGTTAAGTTACGAATTGGCGGGATTTTTACCTTTAATTTATTAGTCTCTTCGTCTAGAGAAACTTCAATTAAACCAGTTTTCCATTTGTCAGTAATATCAGCTAAAATACGTTTAGGCACAGTTCCTTCTTCACCAGGGAAGACATCATAGTAATCAAACGGAATCTCTGCATAACCTTTATTAGCTGCATCACTTGCCAATTTGAAGAAATCCTCAATTTCGTCAGAGTAATAATCTTTACCACCTAAAGAAAATACCCTGGTAACAACAACTGTTTTATTATCTTTATCCGATTGGATTGCAGCTTTAACTTCCTGTGTTATATTACCGCCATAAGCACCATATGAATCCGCTCTTTCTCCGATTAAAAGTCCCTTCACATTCTTCAATGCCTCACGTATTTCCGCTTGTGGGAAAGGTCTGATTAAATTAGGAGAGATTACGCCTGCTTTAATACCTTTCTTGCGTAAACTATCAGCCACATCTTTAGCTGTTTCAGCTGCAGATCCTAATAGGAATACTGCAATCTCCGCATCGTCCATTTTATACAGGTCCAACGCCTTATATTCACGTCCAGAAATCGCTTTATAGCTTTGAGCAATCTCATCAAAAGCACTCGCAGCCTCATATATTGCTAGTGACTGCTGGTACTTATTGTTAATATAGTCATCGTTCATGTAACCGCCAATCGTAACCGGGTTCTTCGCGTCCAAAGAAGTAACATAGCCTTTTGGAACAGCACCGACAAAATCTTGTACTACTTTGCGATCTGCAAAAAAGTTTACTCGCCGTTTTTGATGCGAAGTTATAAATCCGTCAAAAGCAACAATTACAGGCAATCTAACGTTTTTATGTTCTCCCAGCTTTGTAGCGATAATATTAAAGTCGTATACAGCTTGCGGATCCTTTGCAACAAGAATTGGCCAGCCAAGATTTAATGCATAATATAAATCAGAATGGTCACCACGAATATTCAACGGACCACTAATTGAGCGCATAACCAAATTCATTACCATTGGAAATCTTGTTCCTGATTGAACAGGTAACTGCTCTAGCATATAGAGAAAACCATTAGCGCTAGTTGCATTAAATACCCTACCGCCACCAGTCGCAGCACCATAGTTTATACCCGCAGAACCATGCTCGCCATCAGCTGGTATCATCTTAATAGTGTGCTCTCCCCTAGTTTTCATTTCATCTAAAATTTCAGCAATCTCAGTAGATGGGGTGATTGGATAATACCCCATAATATGATAATTCATCTGCGCTATCGACAAAGCAGCCATCTCATTACCAGTTAAAATATCAGTTTTCTGCTGATTGTTTGTTGACATATTTTCTCACCCTCCTCTAATTAGATTCCAATTTAAAATTCTGAGAAATACCGTGTTGGCTCGTATAGCCTTCTTCCTCACGAATAGTTTTCAAAGCTTCTGTTGGGCAGATTTCCACACACTTTAAACAGCCCTTACAATATTGATAATCAAGTCCGCGCAAGAACATCTGTGGTCTGCCTTTTTTGTCCTCTCCCTCAACCCACTCAAAGCATAGGTCCGGACAAACAATGTCACATTTGGCACAGTGAATACACGCCTCCAAATCCAACGCAGGAATAAAGCCTTGTCGTGAAGAACTTAAATCTTTCAAAATTGAGTTTCCTGGATTTATAATATTCCCACCAATTGGTTGTGTTTTATATCCATATAGTGGTTGCGCACGCTTAAATTCAGTTTGCGTTCCACTTTCATCCTCATAGGTTTTGAACTGCACCTCATTAAAACCACGGTCAAAAGTCCTAATATTAGACTCAACTAGCAGTGGATATTTGACACCAAAAGTGTCCTCTATAACCTGTTTCATTGCTTTAGGATCAAGGAAGTCGGCCATTCTTAATAACGCTCCAAGCATCGCAGTGTTGACACGGGTTTTTTCCTCAACAGAGATGTTTAATGCATCAACTACAGCAACCGTACCTGATTTTAATCCTAGGAGATCTCGAATCTGATCTGGAGATTTTGTTGTATTTACTAAAATTACCCCATTTGGATAGAGTCCATTTGCAACATCAACGGTTTTAAATAATGCTTCATGGAAGACTGCAACAATATGCGGGCGCAAAACAGGACTACTAATTCGTATATCTCCCTCACCGAAACGAACAAAAGATTTAATCGGGCTACCCTTCTTTTCCGATCCATATGATGAAAAGTGGGCACCATTTAAACCAAGACCTAGAATTCCGGCTTCCGCAAGCATTTTACCTGCCAGATGGGCTCCTAAGCCACCGATAGATTCTAGACGAATTTCAAAAAAACCTTGGTCATTTTTGATAGGTAATTTTGACATATACTATACTCCTCTCCTTTTATAATTCTATATGTTTTATTCTCGGCATTTTGCCATAAATAAAATTTTATACAAAGTTCATTTTATAATAGATAGCTTATTTTAACAATTCTTTATTAGGTATTTGGAGAATTGTTCCCGGAATAATAATAGCTGGATCACTAATATTATTATAAGCAGCAAGTTTCTGCACGTAGGCACCACTTTCATAGTATTTAACACTGATTGCAAACATATTATCTCCCGATTTTACAGTGTGTGTAGTAGCGGTTGTTGCTGGTGGCTCCGGTGTCACCGGCGGTTGAGTTGTCCCAGGCTGAGTCGGTGTCACTTCTTTTGGCGGTTCAATTATGGTCGGCGGCACTACTTCAGGTGTTTCAATAACAATGTCATCTGGGTCCAACTTCGGTTCTTCACTAGTTCCAGGAGGTGTCTCCACTTGAGTGCCACTACCCCCGGGATCTTGCTCACCAGCCCCATTGCTCTGACCATTAGCAAAAACCAACACTAAAATTATTACTATTACGATTAAGAAACCAAAGGTACTAAAAACAATCTTCGATAACTTATTATTTTTAGGAGCATCATCATCCTTAATATTATGAATAGTACTTCTAGGCGGAAAACCTTCATCACCCGGCTTATATTCCCGCACATACTTTTTGTCATCTTCATTAAACTGCAGATCGTCCTTCATTTCAACCATCCTTTCACCATTAGAGTCATTAAATCAGATCAATAAATGCATATACTTATCATAACATATTCGCATCTATAAGAACTCTCTAAAATCTATTTTTTTGCAAACAAAAATTAATTAGAGGACTCATCTTAGGATAAAGTTTTATTTCTACTTGCAATATTCACAAAAAGTATTTAATATTAGTTCAGTGATAAAATTTATTTTATTCAAAATGATTGTCTAGTGCCTTGGAGGTGAAATTATGAAAGTTTATGTAGAAAAGGATTTATGTATTGCATGCGGCGCATGTGGATCAGTAGCTCCTGATGTTTTTGATTACGATGATGACGGAATTGCATTCAATGTCATTGATAACAATCAGAACTCAGCTGCAATTCCTAATGATTTTCATGAGGATGTACGTGATGCTAGTGATAGCTGCCCGACTGATGCAATTAAAATTACTGAGTAAATAAAATTATAAAAAGGAGTTGAATCAACGATTCAACTCCTTTTAAATTTGTAACTAATAGATATTACATGAAAAGTGCTGCAAGAATAGGTCCAATAATTAACGAAATAGTACCCATAACTTTAATCAACGGGTTCATTGCCGGCCCGGCTGTATCCTTAAACGGATCGCCAACTGTATCGCCGATAACAGCTGCAGCATGTGCCTCAGTTCCTTTGCCGCCGTGAGCACCTGACTCAATATATTTTTTAGCATTATCCCAAGCACCACCAGCATTAGACATATAGATTGCTAGAAGAACACCAGTAGCAGTGGCACCTGCCAACATTGCACCTAGCGCAACCGGCCCTAATGTAAAACCAACTAAGATTGGTGATAGAATTGCTATTAGACCAGGAACAATCATCTCTTTAAGAGCAGCTCTAGTGCTGATATCTACGCATTTAGCGTAGTCAGGTCTGCCTGTGCCTTCCATTATTCCCGGAATTTCTCTAAACTGTCTTCTTACTTCTTCAATCATTTTACTAGCTGCTCGACCAACTGCATCCATCGCGCGAGAAGCAACTAAGAATGGTATAACTGCACCGATAAATAGACCAACGATTACTTTCCACTCTAATAAGTTGATTCCGATTTCAGACAAACCAGCGGAAGAGGCATAAGCAGTAAATAAAGCCATCGCGGTAAGGGCCGCAGAGCCAATTGCAAAACCTTTAGCAACAGCAGCAGTCGTATTACCTACAGAATCAAGTCGGTCAGTATTTTTACGAACTTCTGGTCCTAATTTAGCCATTTCTGCTATGCCACCCGCATTATCAGCAACCGGCCCAAATGAGTCAATCGCAATAACCATTCCTGCAGTAGAAAGCATTCCCATAGCAGCCATAGCAATACCATAGATGCCAAAGCCAGCTCCAGCAAGGTTCTCAGCTACAAGATATGATCCGCCAATTGCAACTACAATGATAATCATCGGAGCAAAAGTACTTTTCATACCAACAGCTAACCCTTTTATAATGTTTGTCGCCGCGCCTGTTGTAGAAGCCAAAGCAATTTCCTTAACTGACTTATAATTAGATGATGTATATATCTCAGTAATTAAACCAATACCTGTATTTGTGAAAAATCCAAATAACAACGCTAACCAAATCCCAATTGCAACGCCGTTAGGGAATAACCAAAAGGCAACGAAGATTGCACCAATAGCAGTTAAAATATTAGTACCCCATAGGCCAAAGTTTAAAGCCATTTGCGGGTTACCATTTTCATTATTTAAACGAACGAAAGCTGTACTGATAATTGCAGCAATTATACCTACCGCTCCAATAAGTAGCGGGAACATAACGCCATTAACACCAAGCACCGCATTACCTATAATCATTGCAGCGATAGTTGTCGCCGCATAAGATTCGAATAAATCGGCACCCATTCCAGCAGTATCACCAACATTATCTCCAACATTATCAGCAATAACTGCAGGGTTTCGAGGATCATCTTCTGGAATTCCTGCTTCAACTTTACCAACTAAGTCCGCACCTACGTCAGCAGCTTTTGTAAAGATACCGCCACCAATCCGCGCAAACAATGCAACGGCGCTGGCACCAAATGCAAAGCTGTTAATAACTGATGCACTGCCGTAGATTAAGTAAAGTCCGGATACACCAACTAGCGCCAAACCAACCACTGACAAGCCCATGACCGCACCACTACGAAAAGCAATTGTTAGTGCTTTCCCAATACCAGTAATCGCAGCATGTGTTGTACGTGCATTTGCTTTTGTCGCACTAAACATACCAATGTAACCAGCAAGTGCAGAGAAAATTGCTCCAACGAAAAATGACACCGCTAGGGCAGTTCTCGGTAACGTAACCCCTGTCTCGGAACCAAATAAATTTGGATTAACAAAAAGTAATCCTATCGTGATGATTAGCACAATAGGTATTAGGGTCTTGTACTGTCGATTCAAAAATGCCATTGCACCTTCAAATATTGCATTAGACAGTTCTTTCATTCTATCCGTTCCCATGCTTTCTTTTAATATAGAGAATAAAAAGAAAATTGCTGCAACAATAGAAACGATGCCGGTAAATAAAGCTATTAATACTAACGTTGTTTCAGTCATTTACCAATACTCCTCCTCTTTCATTTTTAATACAGATGATTAAGTACGTATTTTGATTTTTAAAATAATGATTATTGTAGCATAGTAGGTTCACTTTTACAATTATTATTCATTTTTCAATTATTGTTTTACTGGCAAAATAATCGTAAAAACAGTTCCATGCGGCTTATTTGATCTGACTGAGATACTGCCATGATGATTAGTAATGATGTTCTTGACGATGGACAACCCTAATCCCATCCCTGGGTTCACCCTCGTGCGCGCCCGATCCGACTTAAAAAAGCGCTCAAAAACAAACGGTATATCCTCTTCCTTCATACCCTCACCAACATCACTTACTTCTATGATGAAATTATCATCAGACTTCATCCGTGCAACGATTTTTATTTCACCATTCACTTCAGAATGCCTAATCGCATTATCAATTAGATTAGTCAAAACCTGCTCAATCCGATCTACATCAATCTCGACCTTAATATCCGGCATTTGTTCATATTGAGCAACTAATTTAATATTTTTATTGTTTTCCAACAATAAAAACTTTTTAACAACTCTATCAATTAGCCTTTTTATATTAGCATCACTATAGTGAAGTGCGTTTAATTCAAATTCCATGCCTGCTAAATCCAAAAGCTCATTTACTAAGCGCCCGATTCGCAAGGATTCCTCATGAATAATTTTTACAATCTCAGCGAGTTCTTCATGACTAGTAACCACACCATCAATAATGGCTTCGCTATAACCGTGGATCATTGAAATTGGAGTCCTTAGTTCGTGTGACACGTTAGTTAAGAAATCTTGGCGTAAACCCATTAGTTTTTGTTCATAAGTAACATCCCTTAACAAGGTAACTGCTCCGTTGATCTCCTCACCAAAAAATAGTGGTGCCATAATGACTGACAAGCTTTTTCCTTCAAGCTTTTCGGTTCTTTCAATATTAGTCCTTTTATCTAGAACCTCATTCAGCATAGTAAGCAGAAACTCTGGTACCTGGTTACTCCAAGAAAGGAGCTTTTCTCCTGGTGGATTTATCATAATAATTTCCCCAGAAGTGTTAAGTGTTATTACGCTATCAGCCATACTGCTTAAAACGTTAGCCAGTTTTTCTTTCTCACTAGAAAGTGCAAGCATATTTGCCTCTAAACGACTTGCCATCAAGTTAAAGCTCTCCCCAAGTTCACCAATTTCATCACTGCTAGTTACCTCTACCCGAGTCCTAAAATCACCCAACGATAACTGTTTTGCTGCACTGGACATCTCGCGAATTGGTGCCGCAACACGATAAGATAGTAGAAAAGCAAATACTGTTGTTAATAACCCTGCAGCAAGAACGAATATCAAAAGCCATTTACGCAAGTCGTTAATTAATACATGCATACTGCCTAGAGATTGGAAGAATACCAATGTCCTTATCGCTTCTCCATTACTATTATAGATTGGATATGTCAAAACAAAAAAATCATAACTTGATGCTTCATATGTAAAAATATTACTATATGTCATAGCGGTGACTCTAACAATTTCACCGAGTTGTCCGGAAAGTAACTCTATATGCTCTTGTTTCAGTCCGCTTTCCCCTAACATTAATAGACCGGCCTCATCAGTTTCAACAACATGAAGCACGGTCCCATTAGCACTTATTATCTCTTCAATAACATCGAAGGTTTGCTTATAAAAATTAAAATTATCAGCAAATTCGCCAGTTCTCATCATATGAAAAACAAGCTTAAGCTCAACATTTAGGTTTTCCAAATAGCCCGCCTCTAAATCAGCATAATAGTTTTCAAAATAATTAAAAATAAACATATTAAATATTAAGAAAATTATTAGAACAAAGGCAAGAATCGTTATCCATAGTTTAGCAACGATGCTGCGTGATATCACCTATTTTTGCACCCCAAACTTATAACCAATTCCCCAGACGGTTATAATCATTTTTGCTGTTTTTGGTGAAATTTTATTTATTTTTTCACGTAACCTTTTAATGTGTGTATCCACCGTTCTAAGATCACCAAAAAATACATAATTCCAGACATCTTTTAACAAGTCTTCGCGACTAAAAACTTTATCTGGCGAACTTACAAGGTACAATAATAACTCATATTCTTTAGGTGTTAAACTGACCTCGATACCATCAACAGTCACACAATGTGCATCATTATCAATTACTAAATTATCATAAACAATGACATAATTTGGTTTGCTAGGTTCGGTCATAAGGTAAGTAGTTGCAGAAGATCTCTTTAATATAGCCTTAACGCGATATATTACTTCACGCGGACTAAAAGGTTTTACAACATAATCATCGGCTCCAATTTCAAATCCTTGCACGCGATTAATCTCCTCGCCTTTCGCTGTTAGCATGATAATCGGCGTTGATTTAACCTCTCTGATTTTCTCCGCAACTTTAAAGCCGTCCATTTCCGGCAACATCAAATCCAACAAAATCACGTCATAATTATTGTTTAAAGCCATTTCGAGAGCAGTAGCCCCGTCACCAGCTTCAGCTGTAATGTAACCTTCTCTTTCAAGATACATCTTTAATAATCTTCTAATTCTACTTTCATCATCAACAACTAAAATATTGTACTCCTTGTTCTCTATCATTCCTTCACCCCTCAACTTAAATTATTTAACGTCTTCAACCTTGCTATCTCTTTTTTTGACAAAAATCTGTACTCACCGCTGTTCAGCTGTCCAAGGTTTAAAAAACTGTACTCAGTTCTTTTAAGTTTCTCTACTTCATACCCTAGTGTATCAAACATTCGCCTAACTTGACGTTTGCGTCCTTCATAAATCATAATTGAAATCAATGAACGATTCTTTTGCAGAGCTGATATTATATTAACCTGTGCAGGCGCGGTAACCCCATCGGTTAACTGCACACCTTCACGCAATATCTTTAAATCTTCCTTTTTAAGTTCACCTTTAATCGTAACTTCATAAACTTTTTGAACCAGATACTTTGGATGCATTAGCTGATTAGCTAATTCGCCATCATTGGTTAATAATAATAATCCCTCAGTGTCATAATCTAATCGACCAATCGGAAATACACGATAATCCACATCAATATAATCAATTACTTTACTTCTTTTCTGCGGGTCATCCATTGTCGTAATTACCCTTGACGGTTTATAGAAAAGAATAACAACTCGCTCATCATCAATATATATTTCTTCACCGTTCACACGGATTTTATCCTTTGTCGCATCCACTTTCACGCCAAGCTCATTCACCACTTTACCGTTAACAGTAACTTTACCAGCTTCAATTAACTGCTCTGCTCTTCTACGCGAACAGACACCCGCTTGTGCAATAACTTTTTGCAATCTCTCCAAGTTTTTCAACCTCTCAATCAAAATCTAACCATCTTAAATAGTAATCTCATCTTCTTGTTCTTCTGCTAATCCATCAAGTAATGGCGGGAGTTGATTAAGGTTCTCTAAGCCAAAATACTCTAAAAACTCCTTTGTTGTTCCATATAAAATCGGCCGACCTATCGTGTCCTTTCGTCCAACATCTTTGATTAGCCCTTTACTAAGTAACGTACGTAGAGCACTATCCGACTGCACTCCACGCAGTTCTTCGATTTCAGCCCTTGTTACCGGTTGTTTATAAGAAATAATCCCAAGTGTCTCTAATGATGCTTGCGAAAGAGTTGCTCTGCTCGGAAGATAAACTAGTCTTTCAAAATATTCGGCATGTTCCGGTAGAGTTGTTAATTGAAAAGTATCATCATATTGAATCAGCTGAACGCCACGATTTTCACGACGATAATCATTCATTAAATCAGTAATAATATCATATGCTGTCTCCTGATCTAATTCAATCACTTCTGCAATTTGCCGCAAATCAATGCCCTCTTCGCCAACAGCAAAAAGTAACCCTTCCATAATAGCCTTAATCCTATTGTAATCCAAATTTACTCTCTCCCCATTTAGCGTTGTAAGTGATGCGGATATCTTGAAAATTACTGTCTTGCGCACAGAAAATCGCATTCTTTTTAAGCAATTCCAACATACCTAGAAAAGTTAAAAGAAGATGCTGTTTTGAAGGATTATGTTTAAAAATATCTGAGAACATTACTGTACCATTATTATTTACCAACATTTTTAAAAGCTCTTCAATTTTGTCTTCAACAGTTGCAATCTCTTGTTCTAGACGCGTATATGGCAACTTATATGTCTGCTTAAGTAGTATTTGATCGAATGCAGCAATTAACTGAAAAAGTGTCGTGTCCCCAATCGGATTCTCCTGTTCATCAGAATAATATGGCGCAAAGTCTATCGGCTTTCGCGTATAAAGATTACTTCGCTCACTTTCGAGTTCCCTTAACGTTTCCGCTAAATGCTTGTATTTCTTGTATTCAATCAATTTCTCTATCAAAGCTTCGCGGGAATCAATCGCAAATTCCTCTGCATCCTCATCAACCAACTCTTGATGTACAGGTAATAATTGTTTACTTTTTATGTACAGTAGCGTTGCAGCCATAACAATAAAATCACTAATATCATCTAACCCTAAGCGATGCATTGCCGCAATATATTGATCAGTAATTGGCGCAATCTCGATTTCATAGATGTTCATCTCTTCTTTTTCAATTAAATGCAAAAGCAAGTCTAGTGGGCCTTCAAAAGCCGCAAGCCTAACCTCGTAAGCCATCTACTATCCCTTCCTTAGGTGTTTTAAACGCTCAGGTATTTTATCTTTTGCAATAAGATCTTGATAACTTTCTCTTTCTACAATCAAGTCGGCATTACCATCACTAACTAAGATTACAGCGGGCCGCGGAATTCGATTATAATTACTTGCCATCGAATAATTATAAGCACCTGTACTAAAAACTGCCAAAATATCACCAGATTTCGGCGAGTTTAAGGCAATATCTTTAATTAATATATCGCTTGACTCACAAGCGCGCCCGGCTACCGTTACGATTTCTTGCGCAGACTCAGCTTCATTCATCCGATTAGCGATTACAGCCTCATAAACCGCTTGATAAAGGGCTGGTCTTGGGTTATCCATCATTCCCCCATCAATAGCAATATACTTGCGTAAAGAGGGTATTTCTTTCGTTGAACCGACCGTATATAGTGTCGTTCCAGCCTCTCCCACAATACTTCTTCCTGGCTCAATCCATAGTTCCGGAAGTGGCATCCCGGCAGCAGCAAAATTCTCTTTGCAAATTGCAATCATCTGATCAACATAACTTTTGATTAGAAGCGGTTGATCTTTTCTGGTGTATCTTATACCTAAACCTCCGCCGGTATTAAATACAGGCAAGTTAAGTTGGTAGCGTTCTGCTACCATTTTATATAATATTGTTGCACGTTCAATCGCAACTTTAAAACCCGACATATCAAATAGCTGAGAGCCGATATGAAAGTGATAACCCAGTAGTTCAATTGAATCCGACTCCAACACTCTTTCGGTTGCTGCCAATGCTGGTTCAACCAGATTAAAGCCAAATTTAGAGTCCGCTCTCCCCGTGCTAATATATTCATGCGTATCGACATCAACACTAGGTGTAATCCTCAGCAATGCCTTAACCTTTTTACCTTTTTTACCGGCAATCTCATTAATCAACCCTATTTCATAAAGATTATCAATGGCAAACGCTCCAATATCACTATCAATCGCTAATTCAATCTCGCTATATTGCTTATTGTTTCCATGGAAATGAATGCGCTCTGCTGGAAAACCCGCATTAATCGCAGTATATAATTCACCGCCAGACACAACGTCAAGCGAAAGCTTTTCCTGTTCAACAATCAAATACAACGCGCTAGTCGATAGTGCTTTGCTGGCATAGGCAACCTGAAATGGAATTCTGTGAGCGGAAAAAGAATCAATATATTGTCGCATTTTATTTTTAATCTCTTGCTCATCCAGCACATATAAAGGGGTGCCGAAATTTGCAACTAAATCAACAACATCATTACCGCCAATTTCCAGATGTCCTTTATGGTTAATCCTGGATGTTCCTTGTAACTCCATACACTTCCCCCGCATTCTAAAATACTCTATCGACAAATTTACACAAAATTATTCAAACAGATTTAAGAAAATATACCATATAAACGGGCACTTTACAAGTAATAGCAGCACTCTAGCCACTATCTATAGTATCGTTTCTGACAAAAAACTGGTACCAATCCGTGGCTCCGTCAGTCCAAAATTTTCCGCAATCGTCGCACCAATATCCGCAAAAGAAGTGCGCTCACCAAGATTAATCGCTCGCCGCAACTCTTTGCTATAAGCAAGCAGCGGCACATACTCGCGTGTGTGATCGCTACCAGCAAAGGTTGGATCGTTTCCGTGATCAGCAGTAATTATCAGCAGATCGCTAGTACTCATTTTATCAATAATTGCAGAAAGTTGCACATCAAATCGCATCAATGCACGCGCATAACCCGCCGCGTCACGTCTGTGGCCATAAATGGTATCGAAATCATTCAGATTTGCAAAAACCAGTCCTCGCCACTTCGTAGCCATCGACTCAATTATTTTGTTAACCACTTCATCATTGTTAGCAGCCTTGATACACTTACTAATCCCCCGATTCGCAAAAATTTCCGCAACCTTGCCAATCGTTTCCACCTGATAACCGGCCGCAACCAAACAATCTAACACGGTCACCTCAGATGGCGCGAGCGTGAAATCGCGTCTTCGCACAGTTCGATAGAATCCACCGGTTTCACCTAGAAACGGCCGTGCAATTACCCTGCCAATCTGGTTTTCGACAACCATAATTGCTCGAACAATTGTGCAGATCCGATAAAGTTCAGAAATCGGTATAATTTCTTCATGTGCCGCCAGCTGTAAGACGCTGTCTGCAGATGTATATAGTATGATTGACCCTGTTTCTAGATGTTCAGCACCTAATTCCTCGATAATCTTCGTACCTGAAGCAACTTTATTGCCAATGACCTTGCGGCCGATTTGCTCTTCAATCTCACTAATCAGCTCCTGCGAAAATCCTTCCGGATAGCACTTAAATGGCGTTTTTAAATCTACCCCCATCATCTCCCAGTGGCCAGTTAACGTATCTTTCCCACTTGATATCTGCCGCATTTTGCCATAAGCACCGATGACATCAATAGACACGCCACTCTTAACTCCAGCAGTCTTTGCTAACCCCAATCCATACAAATTAGGTAAATCCAGCTTCGGAATAGTCTTCAGTAGATGCGCAAAAGTATCAGCTCCGGCATCGCCGAAGTCAGCAGCATCAGGCTGTGCCCCAATGCCAAATCCATCGAGAATTATTAAAATGATTCGCTCGTAAACCATTCTGTATCACCTCTGTCGCCGCGCTATGCTCGCGGGTGCGTTTTGCTATATACTTCACGCAAACGCGCTTTTGTCACATGTGTATAGATTTGCGTTGTCGCAATATCAACATGCCCAAGCATTTCCTGGACAGACCGCAAATCAGCACCATTCTCTAATAAGTGAGTCGCAAAGGTGTGACGAATTGTATGCGGTGTAATCGAAAAATCAAGGTGCATTTTTTTCTCATAATTTTTTAGAATTCCCCAGAAACCCTGTCGAGTCAGCTCACGACCGTTACGGTTGAGAAAGAGTGAATTATTCGAATGTGGTTTTTGCAAAACGGGATAAACCTCGTTAAGATAGTGCGTTAGAGAGTCAATCGCTTGACTTCCCATCGGAATAATTCTTTCCTTTGAACCCTTACCAAAACACTGAACAAAACCCATTGATAAGTTTAAATCGGCAACCTTCAACGAGACCAGTTCAGAAACCCGAATTCCTGTTGCGTACAGCAGTTCAAACATTGCTTTATCACGAATGCCAAGTAACGTCTTCGTGTCAGGGAGATTAAGTAAGTAGTCTACCTGCTCCAACGATAGAACTTTTGGTAGGTGTTTTTCTAGTTTTGGCGAATCAAGATTTTGTGATGGGTCAATCTCAATATATTTATCACGCAATAAATACTGGTAAAACGCCCGAATAGAGGCGATATTTCTTGCAATTGTCGCTGTTGCCTTCCCCAACTCTTTCTGCTCAATCAAAAAGGAAATGATATCGGTTCGCTTGGTCGCTTGAATACTGCCAATTTTATTATTTTCTAAATACTGCATATACAGACTTAAATCATTTCGATAGGAATCTAATGTATTCTCAGCTAAGCCCCTCTCAACTAATAAGTAGTCAATAAACTGGTCAACGAGCATTTTCACCAGCAACCACCTTCTTTACATAATAAATTTTTAAAATTAAGAAAAGAGTTCCTTAATACAAGGAACTCTGAACAGTAATGACTAACTAATCTGTGTCTTTAATTCAACAAAAGGTAAGTTTAAGCTCTTAGCAACAGCCTTGTGAACAATATTACCTTTATAAACGTTAATTCCCTTAGCGATTGCACTATTTTCCTGAGTAGCTACTTCTAAACCTTTGTCAGCAATCTCTAGAGCATACGGAATAGTAACATTCGTTAACGCTAGAGTAGATGTCTGTGAGACAGCACCCGGCATATTTGAAACCGCATAATGAATAATATCATGTTTAAAATAGATTGGGTCATTATGTGTACTCGCGTGATCCATCGTTTCTACAATACCACCTTGGTCTATCGCCACGTCCACAATCACTGACCCAGGCTCCATTGACTTAACCATTTCTTCAGTTACTAGCGTCGGCGCCTTAGCACCAGGTATTAGAACAGCACCGATTAATAGATCAGCATGTTTTACAGCCCCAGCAATATTAAAACTATTTGACATCAGAACGTTAATACTTCCGCCAAAAATATCATCTAAATAACGTAAGCGTTCAGTACTCATGTCGATAATGCTAACATTTGCACCTAAACCAACAGCCATCTTCGCAGCATTAGTGCCAACAATTCCGCCACCAATAATTATTACATTCGATGACAAAACACCAGGCACTCCGCCCAAGAGAATCCCTTTACCGCCAAATTGCTTTTCGAGAAAATGTGCGCCGATTTGAATTGACATGCGTCCAGCAACCTCACTCATTGGGGTGAGTAACGGCAACGACTTGTTCTCGAGTTGGACTGTTTCATAACCAATCGCAGTCATCCCCGCCGCTTGGAAAGCGTCTGCAAGCTGTCCTTCATTTGCAAGATGTAGATAAGTAAAGACGATTAAACCTTCACGAAAATATTTATATTCCTCTGGCAGTGGTTCTTTGACCTTTAGAATCATCTCTGCCTTTGCCCAGACTTCAGCAGGATTATCT
>CAZMPM010000007.1:0-21825 GCA_964568525.1 uncultured Caryophanales bacterium | reverse complement strand
AATGATAGCGCCAACAGATGTATAATCACGATCTTGAAAACCGCTTTCTTGTCCGGCGGTTGTTTCAATATAAACCTCATGACCAGCTTGTTCTAACATCTGTACTCCAGAAGGCGTTATGGCAACTCTGTTCTCATTGTTCTTAATCTCTTTTGGCACGCCAATTCTCATTTGACTAATCCCACTCCTTGTCTATTTTTATTAATTATCTTATACCTATTCTCGTAGTTTGAGAAGTATTATTTTAAAAACAGGGTGCCGTTAATTGGCACCCTGCGCGTTATCAATAATATTAATCGTCTAAAGTTGATAGGTCACCAACCGGTAAATTTAGCTCCCATGCTTTAAGAACACGGCGCATAATTTTACCACTTCTTGTTTTCGGTAATTTATCTTTAAATTCTATCTCGCGTGGTGCAGCATGTGCAGCTAGCCCCAATTTAACAAAGTTTCTAATCTCTTCTTTTAACTCATCAGATGGTTCATAACCATGTTTCAAGGATATAAATGCTTTAACTATTTCGCCACGAAGTGGATCCGGCTTACCGATAACACCAGCTTCCGCAACAGCAGGATGTTCAAGCAATTTGCTTTCAACTTCAAATGGTCCTACCCGCTCACCAGCGGTCATGATTACATCATCAACCCGCCCTTGGAACCAGAAGTAACCGTCAGCATCCATATACGCTGAGTCGCCGGAAACATACCAGCCATTAATAAAATAAGAATCATATTTAGCAGGGTCATTCCAGATTGCCCGCATCATCGAAGGCCAGCCACGTTTTAAAGCAAGATTACCCATTGTTAATGGTGGTAATTCATTACCTTCGTCGTCAACAATCGCTGCGGCAGTTCCCGGAATCGGCTTGCCCATAGAACCAGGGCGAATATCCATCGCTGGGTAATTACAGATCATATGAGCACCCGTCTCTGTCATCCACCAAGTATCATGAATCCGTTGCCCAAACTGCTCCCAACCCCAACGAATTACCTCAGGATTTAGCGGCTCGCCAACGCTTAGAACATGCCTTAAAGAAGACAGATCGAATTTTTTAATAATTTCTTCATCAGCACCCATCAGCATTCTAAACGCTGTTGGTGCACTATACCAAACAGTAATCTTATAGTCTTGGATTGCCTCATACCAAATTTCTGGTTTGAAACGCCCGCCAATAATTACATTCGTTACACCATAAAGCCATGGTGCAAAAATTCCATATGAAGTTCCAGTAACCCAGCCTGGGTCAGCTGTACACCAGTAAATATCATCATCTTTAAAATCTAAAACCCATTCAGCAGTTTGATAATGCTGAATCATCGCATTATGAACGTGAAGAACACCTTTTGGCTTGCCTGTTGAACCTGAGGTGTAATGTAGTAACATTCCATCTTCGCGGTCAACCCATACAATTGAAAATTCAGTACTAGCTGTTTTCATGTGTTTACGTGCATCAATAAACTTAGTGTCTTCCGTAATATTCTCGCCAATTAGAATAATCTTTTCTAAGTCAGGTAGTTGATGAACCGGAATACGGCCTAACAACTCAGGAGTAGTAACTAGCGCTTTCGCCTTACTATCGATTAAGCGATCTCGCACAGCATCCTCCATGAACGCCTCAAATAGCGGACCAACAATCGCACCTAATTTGATGATACCTAGGAAAAAGAAATACAACTCAGGGGATCGGGGCATAAAAATAAAGACGCGGTCACTTTTGGTAATCCCAGCTTTATCGCGCAAAATATTAGCAGCCTTATTTGACATTTCCTTAAGGTCTTGAAATGTGTATTGCTCTTTAGCATCACCAAGTTTGTAATTAAGCGCAATTTTGTCTTTCTTATCTGTCTCAGTATGGCGGTCAATCGCCTCATAGGCTATATTAACTTTCCCGGTAGTGTACCAACTAAAGTTTTTCTCTACCTCTTTCCAGTCAATATTCTTACATGCCTCTTCGTAACTCCTCATGTTGTGGTTACCTTTTACAGATGCTAATATTTCCATGTGTTCTCCTCCTCCATTTTCTTCTCAACCATTATTATATAAGATTCAACTAGGCTGTTCAATAATTTGATGGTTGATCAAATTATAAGATGTCGTTATATTTTACAATCTAACTATGAATTTGTCTATTATCAATATTTAGAATTGCCTCAGCAATCGCCTCGGACAAAGTTGGATGAGGGTAAATCATTTCTGATATTTCCGTAACTTTACTACCCAGCAGTTTCGCTACCCCAGGCACCATGATTAGATCAGTTACCTGTGGACCAATCATATGTACTCCTAGAATTTTATCGGAAGCCGAATCGACTACCAACTTCACAAAACCATCGCTCTCACCCATGACTAATGCTTTGCCGATTCCGCGAAAATTGAATCTGCCAATTTTAATTGTGTATCCTCGTTCAACCGCCTGTTCAGCAGTTAATCCCATGCTAGCAACTTCGGGGAAAGTGAAGGTGCACTTAGGTACTAACTCATCGTTTAACTGTTCAGCGGAGTTGCCCGCAATCTGCTCCACCACAGCAATCCCTTCACTTGAGGCAACATGGGCAAGCTGCAAACCGCCAATGCAATCACCAATTGCATAGATTTGCGGGTCCGCTGTCTGATAGAACTGATTCACCTTAATTACACCACGATCAATATCAACAGCTGTCAGCTCCAGCCCCAAATTGTCAATCACTGCCTCCCGACCCACAGCAACAAGTAAACGCTCTGCCGCTAATTCTTCTTGTTTTTCGCCTTTTTCAACAACGAGAGAAACAGAATCAGAATTTTGCTTAATACTATCAGCTAACACCTTTCCACCAGTGATGATTTTAACTTTGCGTTTTTTCATCACGCGCGTCAACTCTTTACTAATCTCCTCATCTTCATATGGCAGAATCCGTTCCAAATATTCAACAACTGTTACTTGAACGCCAAAATCGTTCAAAAGCGACGCCCATTCCATGCCGATTACCCCACCCCCAATAATCACAATTGAAACCGGTAAATCGGCCATTTCAAAAGCCTCATCGCTAGTTATAATCTGCTCTCCGTCGATTTTGATCCCTGGCAAAATCCGCGGGCGTGATCCAGTTGCAATTACAACGTTTTTGGCGGATAAACTCAACTTCTCGCCGGGCGGAGCACTAACTTCGACAACTTTTGTTCCGCCAGTTGCGCCAGTAATTTTGCCATGGCCTCGGTAACAGTCAATTTGATTTTTCTTAAAAAGAAAATCTATGCCTTTGACCAGCTGCTCAACTACGCTAACTTTGCGAGCCTTCACCTTCTCAAAGTCCAAACCTATCGACTCCGCAATAATCCCATAATCTTCGCCAGCTAATGCGTTCCGATAGAGCTCAGCACTTCGCAAAAACGCCTTGCTCGGAATACAGCCCCGATTTAAACAGATGCCTCCTACGCGGTCCTTTTCCACGACCGCTACCGACAAGCCTAGTTGTCTAGCGCGAATAGCAGCAATATAGCCGCCCGGACCCGCACCAATAAAGAGTACATCGTAAATTTTTTGCATATCCATCAACATTCGTCCTCCATAATTACGTAAATAATACCCCCACAGCAGTTGTGGAGGCATGCTAAATTCAATATTTACTTAGCAAACTCCGCACCTTTTTCTAAAGCAAGCTTATTTGCCGGAATTAAATTATGACGTCTTTCCGGAAGAACACTGCGTAATCCCTCAACAACCGAATCAATCGAAACCGCGCCAGAAGCGGCAACGAATGCTCCTAAAATTACCGAGTTGCTGACACGCGGCTCCCCAATCTCAATTGCAACCTCAGTGGCCGGGATTTCAATAACCGTAATATCCTCAC
This sequence comes from uncultured Caryophanales bacterium, assembly GCA_964568525.1. Classification (GTDB taxonomy): domain Bacteria; phylum Bacillota; class Bacilli; order Tepidibacillales; family Tepidibacillaceae; genus CAYZPB01. The sequence goes on along the minus strand of CAZMPM010000007.1, from coordinate 17,997 downwards.
GCATTGACTTCTGATCGATTAACGAACTATTTACAATCAGAACTCCACCGGGAGCAATCCTTGGTTCAAATTTATCAAAAGATGGTTTATTAAGAACAATCGCCACCTTCGGATGTTCCACCAAAGGCGAACCAATCTCTTCATCGCTCACCGTTACAGCGCAATTAGCCGTTCCACCTCTCTGTTCAGGACCATATGAAGGAAGCCAAGTAACATGTTTACCTTCATGCATTGCTGCATAAGTAATCAACTGTCCCATTGACATTACACCTTGACCACCAAAACCGGCTATCACAATCTCATGTAACATCTATTCTGCCTCCTTTCGGTCTTTAAAGACTCCAAGCGGGAAGACTGGCAGCATATTATCTTTCAACCAATTCATCGACTCGAAAGCATCAAAACCCCAGTTGGTAGGACATGTAGAAAGCACCTCAACGAAGGAGAATCCTTTACCCTGTTTCTGATTATCGAAAGCTTTTTTAATCGCTCGTTTCGCTCGATTAATACTAACTAAATCATGTGTAGATACCCGTTCAACATAGGCTGGACCATCAAGAGTCGCTAACATTTCTGACATTCTAATTGGGTAGCCTTCATGGCTCTCCTGACGACCATATGGTGATGTCTGTGTTTTCTGACCAATTAACGATGTTGGTGCCATTTGTCCACCAGTCATTCCATAAATTGCATTGTTCACAAAAATAACCGTAATATTTTCGCCACGAGCTGCCGCATGAATAATTTCTGCCATACCAATTGATGCTAAATCGCCATCGCCTTGATAAGTGAAAACTATCCGATTCGTAGGTAGCACTCTTTTTAATCCAGTCGCTACAGCTGGTGCTCGTCCATGAGCGGCTTGTGTCATATCACAATTAAAGAAATCATAGGCAAGTACAGAACAGCCAACCGGAGCAACCCCAACAGTATCCTCGAGAATGTCAAGTTCCTCTAACGATTCGCCCACCAGACGATGAATTATACCATGGGTACAACCTGGACAGTAGGTGTTAGGAATATTTGTAAGTCCTTTAGTCTTCTGAAATACAACTTCCATCGCCATTATTTGCCACCTCCAGCAATCTCTTTAACTTGATTAAATATCTCTTCATGCGTCGGAACATTACCGCCCATTCTACCGTAGAAATAAACTGGTTTAGCCCCATTTACAGCAAGACGTACATCCTCTACCATCTGTCCTGCGCTCATTTCAACTGTGAGATAGGCTTTTACCTGATTTTTAGTCTCCGCAAAAGGTTGAACAGGAAACGGCCAAAGCGTAATCGGCCTAATCATTCCCACCTTTAACCCCGCAGCTCGCGCATGGCTGATTGCAGTTTTCGCAATCCGTGAAATGATGCCAAAAGCAACGATAATATACTCAGCGTCCTCCGTCATGTATTGTTCATATTTAACTTCTTTTTCTTCAATTTCACGATATTTAGCTTGCAAGTTTAGATTGTGTTGCTCTAAGTCGTTAGGATCAAGCCGTAATGAATTGATAATCTTCGGCTTTCCATCTCCACGTGTGCCGGTAGTCGCCCAATCCTTTGGTGGTAATGCGCGTTCAACGTGGTTGCCAAACTCTACCGGTTCCATCATCTGCCCAAGCATCCCATCTCCAAGAATATAAACAGGCGTGCGGTAAATATCAGCAACATCAAACGCTGTATAGGTTAAATCAACAATCTCTTGTAAATTTGCCGGTGCATAAACTGGGATTTTGTAATCTCCATGTCCGCCACCTTTTGTTGCTTGAAAGTAATCTGCTTGCGATGGTTGAATCGAACCTAAACCAGGTCCACCCCGCATAATATTGACAATAACAGCTGGTAATTCAGCACCAACAAGATAGGAGATACCCTCCTGTTTTAAACTAATTCCAGGACTTGAGGAAGAGGTCATAACACGGGCACCCGCACATGCGGCACCATAGACCATATTAATTGCTGCGACCTCACTTTCAGCCTGCAAAAACATCCCGTCCATTTTTGGTAGACGCTTAGCCATATATGCAATCAACTCACTCTGCGGCGTGATTGGATATCCGAAATAGCTCCGGCATCCCGCTTTAATCGCAGTCTCTGCAATAACTTCATTTCCTTTCATTAAAACCTTTGCCATCTGTTTCTCTCCTCTCTCAATTATTATTTTGTTGGGCGATAGACTGTGATAACATTATCAGGGCAGACAATGGCACATGCTTTGCAACTCGTGCACTTATCCTGCTCGTACACATCAGCAGTCCGGTAACCCTTTTCATTCAATTCCTCAACAAGTATTACGATATTTTGCGGGCAGAATTCAATACATAGCTTGCAGCCCTTACAGAGTTTTTCATCAAACACAACTCTTTTTTCCATTATATCTCCCCCTTCTTTTACTCCCATGGTAGTTTTAAATATCTCTCAATATAAAATACCTTATTAAAATCGGCAATTTCTCTTGTTGTCGTGATAAATCTCTCATCAATCGTCGTATAGAGAAAGGGTATATTTAATTTAACAGAAACTGCTTCCGTTAATTCAATCCCTTTTTTAATATCTTTGTTGGTCGTATCAGGACCAAGATGTGTATTATTGATCAGACCAGTAACCCTGATACGGGAGACACTTTCAATCCGAGTAATAGCATTAGTGACCCCTGCTAAATCATTAACTAAAGGACGATTTGCATTGATAACAAAATACATTTGATAATCAGTTCCTTGCAAATCATTATAATACTGTCCAAGCGCAATTGCACCATCTTGGTCGCCACCAACATCAATTATCAGACGATATTCAGGATTTTGGATTACACCATAAATGGCTCCTGATACAATTGGCAGGTCAGAGGTACCAAGCTTACCTTCGGGTGCGATTAATTTCACATCGGCTGCTTCTAACAGCTCCCTTACATCGCGAGTACGAAAATAGGGATTAACCACATCGAGATCCGTTACCGCCACTTTCGCAAATTTCTTTCGCTCTGCCAAAGCAAGATTAATCGCAATTTCCGTTTTCCCGCTGCCGAAATGTCCTGTAATTATTTTAATCCTTGGATTAATAATTAATCACTCCCTTCTGGTTAATGTAACTGTAACTTATATATGAAAAAACCCAATATAATTATTATATAGGTATTTTCAGAAAACATATATTAAGATGTAGTTTATATAATTTATCATTGTTTGTAAATTAAAAACTGTGTTTATTCTCTTCTAGTAATTTAACAAAAACAGCAACTACTTCAGGGTCAAACTGTGTTCCAGAATTTGTTTTAATTTCGTTTATCGCCACTTCCTCTGAAAGCGCTTCGCGATAAACCCGCGCCTCGGTCATTGCATCATAGGCATCAGCAACAGCTAAAATACGAGAAATTAGCGGTATCTCTTCACCAGCAAGACCAGCTGGGTAGCCAGTACCATCAAAGCGTTCATGGTGCGTTAAAATATAATTTGCGATGTGCGAGAGTTGTGGTGTTGCAGTAACAATATTATGTTTTATTAGCGGATGCTTCTTCATTTGCTCCCATTCATCAGATGTTAACTCACCCGGCTTGTTTAAAATACGATCATCCACACCAATTTTCCCGATATCATGCAATTGCCCGAGAAGACGGAGGTCAGCCAAATCATTCACGTTTAACCCCATTTTTTCTCCTATCGCCTTAGCTATCAGGCCTAGTCGTAATCCATGTTCTTCTGTTTTATGGTTTTTTGCATAGAGAGTCGCCATAATTGAAGAGACAGTCGCTGAATAGGCACTGTGTCGAGCCAGTAATTTTCGTTTTTTAAGATTTTCTTCGACCTGCACTAACAGTTCATCAATTGATATCTCCATAGTTTTACGCGTTTCATAAGCGACTGAGAGATTAAGCTCATGCGAAGCAAAAATATTATCTGCGTTGTGCTTTAACACAGCAGCTTTAATATTTTTTCTGATTCCTTCCGCTATTACCGGGTTAGTATTTGGTAAGAGCACCATAAATTCACCGGCGCCCATATTCGCAACTATCCCCTTTTTACCGGAACGTTGTTGAATTATTTTTGCAGCAATGCCAATTACATAATCACCAATATTATGTCCATATGCGTTATTTATCAGCCTTAACCCGTCTATATCACAGATCATAATCGTTAGTGGCAAATTTTGTTCAGTGTCAAATAACCGTAACTCCCGCTCCATGTAAAATCGATTATAAAGTCCTGTCAACAAGTCATGTTCCTGGAGGAAACTTACCTGTTCTTCACTAATTTTACGATCAGTAATATCAAAAATTATTCCTTCAAGCGCCTCGACAGAACCATACTCACGATAAACCCCATGTCCATATTCAGCAACCCATTTAATTTCGCCATCTCTCGTTGTAATCTGATACTCACCTCTGAAATGCAAGTGGCGTTCTAAGATGCGATCCCACTCTTGCCGCATTGGCTCCTGTTGCTCCTTAGCGATTAGGTCATTATAAGATATTTCCTTGTTGTAAATTAAACTTTCTGGTTGATAACCAGTTAAATCAAAACATCCCTCCGAAACATATTCCATTGTCCAATACTGATCATTCTTACAGCGATAAGCCATACCGACAATATGAGATAAATAAGATGCCTTACTTCTCTCGCTTTCTCGCAGCTCAGTCGAGTAACGTAATAGTTGTTTTTGTCGTGAATGAATACCAATCAGTGTAATAATTAAGCCCCAAATCATTAGTATGATCATTATATTTGGTAGCATTTTGCGATATATCTCGCTAATCCACTCAGTTTCATCGTAACCAAATCCCAAAACCGCATATAATTGTTCGCCCGGATAATAAACAGGCGTTAGTGCAAAGATCCAACTGCCACAGTCCATATCGATAGCAGGAGTAACTAGCGCCGCCCATTTACAAAAACTCGTTGTGCGTATGTCCTTAATTCAGACGCATTATCCAAGAAATCATTACATTTATCATCAACAGTTGCTGATGAGTCAGCAATAATTTTCACTTCGCCATCAATGGTTTTTAAGATAAATGCATAATTGATTGTATCTGTACTTTCAACAAACTGCGCCAATGCTTCTTCAAAAGGAGAAAGAGAAGGAGAAGTCCCGTTAGATAGGTGTGTTTCCTCATCCTCTATAGTATGTGGAATAAAAATTAGAGAAGCAGCCGAATTAGATAACTCAATGGCCCCATCTTTCGCGTCCAACTTCAAATGATTCAAAGAATAGAGATAATATACAACAGTAATAATCAACACATTGATTACGAGTGATACATAAAAGATTCTCGCTTTATTCCCAATGTTAGGAAAAGGACAGCTCGTTCTTCTATTATTTTTTTGCATTTTACAACTCCTTAATCAGTAATGTTAAACAACTGTTGATTGATTAGTACCATTTATTTTTGATTTATACATCGCATAATCCGCGCGACTTATTGCGTTGAAATAATCGGAATCTTGCTCATAAAAGTAAGTAACACCGATAGAAATTCGCGGCCTAATTACATTATTCTCAAAAATTACTTCAAGATTAGCAAAAGCTTGCTGAATTTTTTCGACAAAATTGCTTACATTTTGTGGTAAAAGACCATAAATAATTCCAACAAATTCATCTCCACCCCAACGATATACGTGATCATCAGCACGTATGCTTGCAACAACAGCATCTACAGCGGCTTTAATCGCTTCGTCTCCTGCAAGATGTCCATAAGAATCATTTATTTTCTTTAAGTCATCAAGGTCAAACATCAGTATCGCAGGCGATATACCATTCTTTATGTATTCGGCAAATAAAAATCCGAGCTCTTCCTCACATAAAGCACGCGCTCCTACCCCTGTTAAAGAATCCAACTGCGCTTTGTCAAGTTCTCTACTCAACTTACGATTATGATTTTCATAAACTGCAAATTCTCTTCCTACATAAAAAATTACTACGAAAAATATAACCAATATTTGTGCGAGTAGTAAAGATGGAATAACAATAACTGCACGATACATCAGATTTTCCACGGCATGTAGCAGACTTTCTTCATCTTGAGATGTAACAAAGTAGTAAGTATCAGTTAAATCTGTCACATGGTAGTATACATGGTCTATGATCATAATTTCACTATTGTCATTAAATGCAACAATTTCAGCATAATTTGTCAATTCAGCATATGCTGTAGCATCAATGATTTCTGAACTAACATATTCTGACTTAAACATCGCTAACGGTTCATTATAGCGAAAAATTACATGGTCATATCCGAGTACTTTGACTTCAACACTAATCGGAGAAACAATCATATAATAGACATCGCCGTTGTCTAAATAGAAGGATTCATTCCATTCATCTGTCAGAATAGTTTTATTAGCAGTTACTTGCTCATAGTCAAAGCCATCAGCTGACAGCAACCCAATGGTCTCACCGTCAATAATTCTTTCAGCATGCACTAAATAATCAGCACTTGCCAAGCTATCTCTATATCTAGGTTTAACAAAACTAGCTAGTTCTTCCAAATCAACTTTCCCGTCATAATAATTAATAATTTCGCGCATACCAACACGGCCAGCCAAATCCTCTACAGTCTGTATGCTTAATTCAACAGTATGATCAAAAACTTGATAACGCATCTCTGCCTGTTGGCTGAAGCTCTTAATCATGCTGTCGGTTAATTCCTTTCGCATCGGTTGAAACAGAAAAAAGTAAATGGAAATAGCAAATATAAGCATTAATATAAGGAATGTAATTATAATCCTAAGCGAAAACCTATTAACCGCAGTTGCGTTGCTTTTATTAGGAGCATTGGACTTGATTAGTGCAGACATTTAATAACCCGCTTTCTTTTTTCTAATTCTTCCTTAACCATGTACTTATGATAAGCATAAAATAAAATAGCAGGCCAAGCAAGCCTGGCCTGCTTTAACCTTAAAATTATCTTACTGAATTTAATTTTTCAGACTCCAGTTTAACCTTTGCCGCACTCATTGCAATAAATTCACTATTGGTTGGCTTAATTCGGTCAATATCAACGATGACACCAAACACTTCGCGCATCATTTCTCTATCCCCGCGTGTCCATGCTACCACGATAGCATGTCTAATCGCTCGTTCTACACGGCTCTTTGTTGAATCAAATTTATCTGCCAGGATCGGATATAATCCAGTCGTAATTCGATCTAATAATTCAGCATCTAGAGATACTTGATAAATGGCTTCAATTAAATAACGGTAACCCTTAATATGTGCCGGCACACCAATCTCATGTAGTAATTCCACAATTGACAGCTTGGTATCGTTTGGATTTGTAAAAATTGCTTTATGTTCTTTAACTAATTGCACATAACCACTTGCATTGTTTTCAAGGACAGCTTCAGTTTTCGCTAACGCTTTGATTCTAGTTAATAATAACTCCTTATTTACCGGTTTAATCAAATAATAATCTGCACCCTGCTTAATCGCCTGTTTAATAATGCTTTCATGACTGAAAGTCGATGAAACAATAATTTTTATACCCCTTAAACTCGGTCGTACCCTCAGCTGTTCTAGCACCCCAAGTCCATCCATTCCATATAAAACAAGATCTAATAGCAATACATCTGGTTTGATAATCTCTAGCGTTCTCAGTAACTCGTCACCATTGGTAGTTGTTGCAGTTAGTTCAACTTCTTGATCTTCTTTGAAAAAATTCCCCAACATTTCTAAATACTCAGTGCTAAAATCCGCAAAAATAAGTTTGATTTTTTTCATTTTCCTTCACCTCGTCGCTAAATTTTACGATTTCTCGTAATCAATGATAATTTTCGACAAAGTTAAAGGATTTCCTTTATTTTTATAAATTAATTATATTTTTTCTTTAAACAACTGCGCTTTTTCGATTAATTCTCTAGCATGGCGATAGGTAGTATCAGTAATTTCCACTCCACCAAGCATTCTTGCAAGAACACTTTCTCGTTCATCCCGATTTAGCTGGTTAATTTTAGTTTTTGTAATCATCTCATCAGTATCTTTTTGGATCAAGTAGTGTGAATCAGCCATTGCAGCCACCTGCGATAAATGCGTGATGGCAAAAACCTGCTTACTTTTAGACACCTTGGCTAGTTTCTCAGCTATCGCCTGTGCAGCTTTTCCACTTACTCCCGTATCAATTTCATCAAAAATAATAGTCGGAACCTCTTCCTTTTCCGCAAGAATTGTCAAGGTCGCTAACATAATCCGCGAAAGTTCACCACCAGAGGCTATTTTATTTAATGGCTTAAGCGGCTCTCCGGGGTTAGGTGAAATTAAGAACTCAACCTGATCAAGTCCATTTTTGGTAATTTGATATTTAGTTCCCTTATATTCGACACCAGCAGAATCTTCAATATGCTCAAGTGCTATTTCCATCCGTGTATTATTCATCTGCAGGTCAGCAAGTTCTATCTCAATTAAACGTGCTAACTCTTGTGCAGCCTTACTTCGCTCTTTAGAAAGAGTTATTGCATCAGTTAACATATCAGCCGTAGCAGTGTTTAAATCCTGCTTTAACTGTTCCAAATGAACCTCGCGGTTTTCCAAATAATCTAGTTCAATAAGACTTTTCTCAAGATATTCTAAAATACTCTCAATCGAATCCCCATATTTCCTTTTCAAAAAGTAAATAGCTGAGAGTCGTTCTTCAATCTGATCAAGTTGACTAGCATCAAATTCAATATTATTTAAGCGACCCGCAACCTCGTGCGCCAGCTCATCCAGTTGGTAAAAAGCATTTGTCATTTCTTCATGTAATACTTTAAATTTCTCGTCATACTCAATAAGCTGTTCTAATTGTACTAGTGAGACTCCAACTAAATCTAATGCACCATGCTCCTTAGATAAATTTTCATGTGCAATATTTAATGAAGTAGCAATTTTTTCTGCATAATTTATCATGTTTTTTTGATAATTAAGTTCATCCTCTTCATTCAGGTTAAGACTAGCCGCTTTTATCTCAGAAATTTGATATTTTAGCAAGTCTAAACGTTGTGCTGTCTCACGCTCATCATCCAGCAAAAGCATTAAATTCTTTTTCAACATAACATAGCGCTGATATTTTTCGCTATATGCCACTTTGATCTCCGCTAATTTATCTTCAGCAAAACCATCAAGAAGAGTTAGTTGTTTTTCATTATGTAATAACTGCTGATGCTGTAACTGACTGTATAGTTGGACAATTTTAGCGCCGACTTCCTTTAGTAACGCCAGGTTTACGACCTGTCCGTTAATCCTGCAGACACTTTTCCCATTGCGAAATAGTTCGCGAGTTATGATTAGCATCTCTTCTTTAGAATACTCAACCTCGTTTTCATCAAGAAGCGAATAAACCGAATGATTATAATCTAAATCAAACATAGCTTCAATTTCCGACTTGTCTGCCCTACTACGGATAAAATCAACCGACCCACGCCCACCGATTATCAATTGAATTGCATCAATAATTATTGACTTGCCCGCACCTGTTTCACCAGTCAGAATATTTAAACCATCATTAAAATTAATTTTCAAGTTTTCAATAATTGCAAATTCTTTAATAGTTATTTCTACTAACATGTTTTCACCACTTATAATAAATCTAATAATTTCTTGGATACATCTTTGGCAGCGGCTTTGCTTCGGCAAATAATTAAGCAGGTGTCATCGCCACTAATATTTCCCATAATCTCCGGCCAGCTTAAATTATCAATTATAACACCAATCGCATTAGCATTTCCCGGGAGTGTTTTAATAACAATTAAATTCTCCGTTGAGTCCAGACTAACAAAACTATCACGCATTGCCCGTCTCAGCTTTTGCAGTGGATTATAACGCTGATCCGCCGGCAGCGTATATTTGTAGCGACCATCTTCTGACGGCACCTTGACAAGGTGTAACTCCTTAATATCACGAGATACCGTTGCCTGTGTCACATTAAAACCATCCTCTTTAAGCAAATCGACTAACTCCTCTTGCGTGTCGATTGCATTGCTAGTGATCAGTTCACGAATTTTTAAATGTCTCTTCGTTTTCATTTGAACCTCCTATAAATACTCTTCCAAAAAATATCCTATGTATAATTATACATATCTTCCTAGCACATTCCAACAAGATTTATAAAAATAGCAACCTTTATCTAGGCTGCCTTAGTTTCCTTCTGTATGAGCTCGCGTTACAACACCTTCAATTATTCCTTTAATATCACTCGATAAATCAACTATCGATTCAGTTTGACCACCAATATCGCTTTTTAAATATAACAAAAACTCTATATTACCCTCAGCGCCGCGAATCGGCGAATAGTCTAAGCCAGCCAATTTGTAACCGCTTGATACAGCGAAATCAATAATTTTCTCCAAAACTTCAAGATGCGTTTTCGGATCGCTGATTACGCCTTTTTTACCAACTTTTTCACGACCTGCTTCAAATTGCGGCTTAACTAACGCCACTATCTCGCTCGGTTTCTCCAAAATCTTCAGCAGATTCTCAAGAATTATCCTTAGCGAAATAAACGAAACATCAATCACCACAAAATCCGGTTTACCATAGACAAAATCGCTTGGCTGAACGTGGCGAAAATTGGTGCGTTCCATCACGTGCACGCGCTCATCTTGGCGCAGTTTCCACGCAAGTTGACCATAACCGACATCGATTGCGTAGACCTCGCTTGCACCGTTTTGCAGGGCGCAATCAGTGAAACCGCCAGTGGATGCACCAATATCTATCATAATACGGTCCGTAAGTGATAAATCAAAAACTTCAATCGCCTTTGCCAATTTTAAACCGCCTCGCGAAACATATGGATGTAGCTCAGCCTTAATCTCTATAATAACTGCATTGTCAACCTGCATTCCTGGCTTGTCGGCTAACTCGCCGCTAACGGTAACAAGTCCGGCCATAATCGAACGCTTTGCTTGTTCGCGTGATGTGAAAAGTCCTCGCTCAACAGCTAAATTATCAAGACGTTCTTTTTTACTCATCTAGACTACCTATCCCTTTTGTTAAGGTCTCTAACCTTCTTAGCAATATTCTCAGCTGTTAAGCCAACGTGCTTACGTAATATATTTGTATCGCCGTGAGTGACGAACTCATCGGCAACACCAATAATTTCAACTGTAACATCAAGTTTCTGTAGAGAGTAAAATTCCAGAACTGACCCGCCAAAGCCACCACGCTCAACGCCTTCTTCAACAGTTAGTATTTTATATCCAGATTTTGCTAATTTTAAGAGATATTTTTCGTCAAGCGGTTTGATAAAACGAGCATTAACAATTTGCGGATTAATGCCTTCCTTCGCCAGCTCATCGGCAGCTGCTTGAGCCAGTTCAATCATCGGTCCTAACGCTAGAATCGCAACGTTCTTACCTTCTCTAACTGTCTCCCATGTACCTATTTCCAGTTTATCATATTCATCGGAAAGCGATATGCCAAGTCCATTTGCTCGCGGATAGCGAACAGCAACCGGGCCTGTGCAACAATTGATTGCCGTATGAAGCATATTTTGTAGCTCACGCTCATCTTTTGGCATCATAATCATCATATTTGGAATACTTCGCAGATATGCAATGTCAAAGAGCCCATGATGCGTGTCGCCATCAGCACCAACTAATCCTGCGCGATCAATCGCAAAAACTACATGAGCATTCTGACGAGCGGCATCATGCAACACCTGGTCATAAGCTCTTTGCAAAAAGGTCGAGTAGATCGCTACCACCGGCGTGAAACCAGCTAAGGCCATACCCGAAGCCATTGTTACCGCATGCTGTTCAGCGATACCAACATCGAAAAAACGATCGGGATATGCTTCCCTAAACTTATCAAGTCCTGTTCCCGCCGGCATTGCTGCAGTAATCGCAACAATCTCCGTGTTGTCAGCACTTAATTTAACAAGCGTACTTGCAAATACGCTAGTATAACTCGGCGTTGAGCCAGTCTGAATTAGTTCGCCACTGTAAATATCGTATTTACCGATTCCATGAAAGACATCCGGACTAAACTCCGCCGGTTTAAACCCCTTACCTTTTTCCGTTAAAACGTGGACAAGTACCGGCTCATCTAGCCGATCTGCACTCTCTAATATTTCAATTAGACTAGGAATATCATGGCCATCAACAGGCCCGAGATAGGTTAGTCCAATCTCCTCAAACAGAATCCCCTCAACTACCATATATTTCAGGCTATCGCGAATCTTAGACGACACTCTAAATAAAGTTGAACCGCCAGGTGCCTTCTTCGTGAAATCTTTAAATCTCTTTTTCGCGCGGATATACCCTTGCGTCGTTCTTAATTTTTCTAAATAATTATGCACGCCACCGACATTTTCGGATATCGACATTTTATTATCATTAAGAATGATAATCATTTTATTCTTCTCGTGCCCCAGATGATTCATCGCCTCAAAAGCCATCCCACCAGTCAGTGCTCCATCCCCAATAACAGCAATTACCCGGTAATCCTCGCCTTTTAAATCCCTCGCTAAAGCAAAGCCCATTGCACTTGAAATTGATGTGCTACTATGACCTGTCTCAAATACATCATGCTCACTTTCGGCCATTTTGGGAAAGCCACCTAACCCACCAAACTGGCGTAACGTATCAAAGCCGGCAATACGACCTGTTAAAATTTTATGGACGTAAGACTGATGACCAACGTCCCAGATTATTTTATCGCGAGGACTATCAAATAAGTAATGCAAGGCAATTGTTAGCTCCACAACGCCAAGATTTGGCGCTAGGTGACCGCCTGTTACCGAAAGTTTTTCAACCAAAAACTTTCTGATTTCAGCAGCAAGCTGGTCAAGCTCTTCATATGTCAAGCATTTTATGTCATCCGGACAATTAACCCTACTTAACATCCTTTATCGTCCTTTCCCTTTATAACTTTTGAAAAAGCTGATTTTAAAGTATTTTTCTAGAAAAGCCAAAAATCTGCCAACAGTAAAAGTAATCTGTGTCGAATATTTAATCGCATAACTTTTACCAAAGGCTTTGCCACCAACAGTTAAGGCAGCAACAAGTGAGGAGAATAACACCGAAATAATTATATATGCTGCACTTCCTTCGCTTACTCCCATGTCGCGAATAAGTCCAATTACAACAGCAGCACTGGATACACCACTGATAATTCCAGCAATATCTCCGATTACATCATTGCAAAAATTAGAGAACTTATCAGCATTTCGCACAACCCGTAGCGCCTCCATCGCGCCCGGCCGCTTATCTGCACACATCGCAAGAAAAGGCTCCTCGCGTGCCGCAGTAGCAGCAATCCCCAGAATATCAAAAAAGACACCGATAAGAATTATCACTAAAACTACCAGCATCCCAATTGCCCAGCCAGTACTTGCCAACGTGGCTGTAGCCAAAATATTAATAATAAAAGCAATGACTAATGTAACAAAAGCAATAAATAAACTATATCGCAGGAAGTCATTTTGCGTCTTTTTCATAATTAGCTCCTATATAAATTAATAGAGTGGTGGCTCTTTAGGTTAAGGCTGTGTCTTAGGTCTAGTAGGATTTCCCGAGAGATGCACCTTCTCGTCGCCGAAAAGGTAGTTTCCATTTACGATCTCTCCAGTTAAGTCGCCTTAAACTGGACTAGATTACCACTTAGTACACACTTTAATCCCCAAAAAGCCTCAATAGTATCGAACAGCCTAGGAGTTTTCCTCGACAATCCTTGACCTATTCCTAGCCACTTTTGCAATCCAGATTTCATACAGAACAGTATAAAGTAACTTGGCCAAGCACTTTTACACCGTTAGCCCATAATCCCGACAGGATCACTCATGGCAGGCTACGCTGCACACAATTTACATCGCATACAGGTTCATACCCCAAACCGTAATTATCAAGACGATGCCTGAATACCACGAACCTTGGGCCTCCACGGAGAGAGGGTCCACGCCCACATGCCATTGTAGATCGCCCTCTCACCTTAACTCTCAGCATCAGCCCCTAACTGGGCGTCAAAAGCCGACACCAAGAACTTCATCGATGTGCCCTTCAGTGGACTTTTAACCCCACCTTCAGAATAGGTAGACCGACTAGGATACTGCACCACTCTAGCAATATGCTATTATAGCATGTTTTAGTACTTTTCGCAAAAATAATAGTACTATAAGTGCTTTCCTAATAATCGCGAATAATTAGTAAATCAGCAATCTCTTCCAACCTTCTCGGGTCAATATCAATCATCTGAATTTCCTTTTTTGCCTCATTGATAAGTTGAATAACATCCTGCTGCGACTGTTTCACACCTTTATAAAAAGGATACGTCAATTTTTCGTTAGCCGCATCACTGCCGGTTGTTTTGCCCATTTTAGTGGGATCGCCAACTATATCGAGAATATCGTCTTGTATTTGAAAGGCGATACCAATTTTTTTAGCAAAATTGGTTAGCGCACCCATCTGCCGCTCGTCGGCGCCAGCCAAAATCGCTCCCAGCCGAACAGCGAAAATAACTAAATCTGCAGTTTTGTGCTCATGAATATAGATAACCTGTGCTAAACCAGTCAAATCAGATTCGCCTTTAAAATCAACGACCTGACCACCAACCATTCCGGCTGCTCCTGTATAATGAGCGAATTCCTCAATAATTTGCAAAGCACGTGGTCGGCTAACTGTTTCTAGTCTGCTTAATTCTTTTGCCAGATTGCCGAAAGCATGAGTCAATAGAGCATCCCCGGCAAGTAAAGCGATTCCGTCACCATAAACCTTATGATTAGTCGGTTTCCCTCGCCGCATGTCATCATTATCCATAATCGGCAAATCATCATGTATCAAGGAGTATGTATGCAACATTTCAACCGAACAGGCACTTAATACAATCGGGTCACTATCAAGCCCAAAAGCCTCATAACAGGCAATTGTAAGAATTGGACGGATTCTTTTGCCTCCAGCAAGGAGTGAATAATTAATCGCATCACGTAAAATAGCCGGGACATTCTCCGTTGGAATTGTATCGGCAATGTGGTTGTTAATCAGCTCTCTTTTCTCAGCAAAATACTGGTCAAATGTAATACTGTCCATTCTCATAATTCCTACTACTCCTTGTCTGCCTCATATTCAAAGGCTGTCTTTAATAACTCGCCATCTTTTTCCAGCAGAGCGTTAATTTTAATACTGGCGCTTTTGAGCTTCTTTTGGCAGTGCTCAGCAAGTACCATGCCTTCTTCAAATAAGTTAATACCCTCTTCCAGCGAACTTTCACCTGACTCTAGACGATTTACAATCTGTTCAAGTTTAGTCGCCGCCTCTTCAAAACTTAGATTGTCGTATTCTGCAGGATTAATTTTTGACATGTTGATCCTCCTCCACTACTTTTACTACGCTTATTATTTGACCATCATTTAATTTGATAGTGACCTCATCATTGGTCTGAACTGACTTTATTGAACTGATAACCTCTCTTGTCGCATTATAAACAATTGCATAGCCGCGGTTCAGCACATTAAATGGGCTGAGTGCTACCAGTTGTTTTTCTAACAAAAGTAATCGTTGTCGATGAACGCGATCAGCCACTTGCAATTCTCTTGTCAAGCGTTGCATTAGTTTATCAATGCGCTGTTGCTCGTCAATAATCCGTTGCTCTGGTCGCTTAAAGGCAACAGACCCCAACAGTCTTTCTAATCTCAACCGAGCATTTTCTAAATATTTAACAAAAAACATACTTAATCTTTGCTCGAAATTATGTATATTTTTTCTTAATTCCAAGACATTAGGAACTGCCATTTCCGCAGCAGCAGTGGGCGTTGCCGCACGAACATCAGCAACAAAGTCGGCAATCGTAAAGTCAGTCTCATGTCCGACCGCACTAATCACCGGCACACACGACTGGTGAATCGCTTTGGCAACAACCTCTTCATTGAAAGCCCAGAGTTCTTCAATCGAACCGCCACCACGGCCAACGATGATTAAATCAACATCGGGCATCTGGTTCAAGCGTCGAATTGCCTCAGCAATTGACGGCGCCGCACCTGTCCCCTGCACAGTTGCCGGTGCGACTAATAATTCAACTAACGGGTAGCGCCTGGTAATCGTTGTTATAATATCGCGAATTGCCGCACCTGTTGGTGAGGTAACAATTCCAATTTTGTGTGGATATCTCGGTAAAGTTTTTTTAATATCATCACGGAAAAGACCTTTTGTTTCTAACTTTTTCTTCAGTTGTTCATAGGCTAAATAAAGTTGACCAATACCATCGGGCAAAAGCTCTTGCGCGTAAAATTGATAAGCACCATCGCGTTCATAAACCGAAACATAGCCACGCGCAATTACCTTCATTCCATTCTGCGGAAGAAACGTAAGCATTCGAGCACTATTTATGAACATTACGCCTTTGATCCGGCTTGCATCATCTTTCAAGGTAAAATACATATGTCCGCTTGAATGGTGAATAAAATTAGAAAGTTCACCACGAATCCACAGGTTGCTAAGCAAGCCATCGGCAGCAAATTTATTTTTGATATAAGTATTTAATTCGCTTATCGAGATAATATCGCTCTGTTGTAGCATATTATTCTCCCTTACTTTGTTTTTTTGCCGCTTCAACTGTATTTTTCATCAACATCGTAATTGTCATCGGTCCTACACCACCAGGCACCGGCGTAATATAACCAGCAACCTCCGCTACTGAGTCAAAATCACAGTCACCAACATATTTCCCTTCAGCATTACGATTGGTACCGACATCAATGACGACTGCACCCGCTCCAACATACTCTTTCGTTATCATCTCTGGTTGGCCAATTGCCGAAATCAGAATGTCTGCACGTCTCGCCACACTAGGTAAGTCAACCGTCCGTGAATGCGCTACTGTAACGGTAGCATTTTCCCGTAACAAAAGAATCGCCAGCGGTTTTCCTACAATATTGCTTCTGCCAATAATAACAGCATTTTTGCCGGTAATGTTAAGTCCTGTAGATTTGATTAGTTCTATAATGCCATAGGGGGTACAAGGTAAATAACCTTCATCACCGATCATCAGCTTACCCACATTAATTGGGTGAAATCCATCAACATCCTTGATTGGATCGATTGCATTAATTATCGCTTTTTCATTTATATGTTTCGGCAGTGGCAACTGTACCAATAAACCACTAACCGCAGGGTCAGCATTGATCCGCTGAATCTCTGCCAGTAATTCATCTTCAGTAATCGTTGCATCAACGCGGATAATTTCTGAGAGAATCCCAACTTCTTCGCTTGCACGCTCTTTACCTTTAACATATGTATGTGACGCTGGGTCATCTCCAACTAGAATTACCGTCAGCTTCGGGCGAATCCCAACCTTCGCTAATTCAGTAACCTCATCTTTTAACTCGCTTTTAATTGAAGCTGCAAGCTCCTTACCACTAATAATTTTAGCAGTCATTTAACAGCACCCTCTCTAGTTATTGTTTAGTAAGTAGTTATCCAAGGCAATATTTGCGACGCCGTAGGCATTATCACCGCTATATTGCTTAGCTGCAAATAATAATTCCAGTTCAATTGCAGACAACCGCTGCTTAATTTCTGTTTGAAAATATTGGTTCTGTGCTACTCCACCAACGAACAAAATCGCCTGCGTAGTAGTTTTCTTCAACAGGTTGGTTAATGCGCGAGCCAGTGAGTTAACAATCGCATCCTCCGCCGCACGAGCTATTATCGCTGAATCTGCCCCTGCCTTAATCAGTCGCATCGCTTCCGCCTCAGCACCCGATAAGTTAAAATACGTATCTACAACGTTAACAGTAAACCTCGGAATTTGGCCCACCGCCCCGCGAGCGAGCAGCTCCAGCTCTGCGCCTGCAGGAAAACTCATCCCAAGTTCGACGCCAAGTCGATCAAGTAATTGTCCGACATGTAAATCTAGCGTGCCACCGACAATTGCAATTCGATAACCGGCACCATTTTGTGCGACGCTAAGAATTTCTGTTGTACCGCCGGACAGATGAACAGCGACGAAGGACTGATAATTGATTTCTTTGGCTAAAGAATTAACTCCGGCAGCAATATGCCCCTCTTGATGAGAAGTATAGTAGAGCGGAATTGCGAATAAGCATGAA
>CAZMPM010000006.1:0-49281 GCA_964568525.1 uncultured Caryophanales bacterium | reverse complement strand
GCTACCTTGCTACTAGCACACCTGAATATTATAAATATACGCAATGGTTATTCCTGTTATTCTATGAACGCGGTTTAGCCTACAAAAAAGAAGCGGCTGTTAACTGGTGCCCGGATTGTAACACGGTGCTTGCCAATGAACAGGTTGAAGATGGCCTCTGTTGGCGCTGTAATAGCGTAGTTTCGAAGCGTAAACTTAGTCAGTGGTTCCTAAAAATAACGGATTATGCGGAGCGTCTCCTGAATGATCTGGACGGTCTAGATGGTTGGCCGGATAAGGTTAAGTTGATGCAACGGAACTGGATTGGACGCAGTGAGGGTGCGGAGGTTGTCTTTACGGTGCCGACGCATAATGATGCTAAAATACCTGTTTTTACGACTCGCCCGGACACGCTATATGGTGTTACTTATATGGTGTTAGCTCCAGAACATGTACTTGTTCCAGCACTGATAAAAGGGCACGAGAATGAAGCGGCAATTGATGAGTTTATTAAAGAGTTGGCAAAAGAGAGCGAGATTGCTCGGACCTCGACCGAGGTTGAGAAAGTAGGTTACTTTACTGGCAGTTACGCAAAACATCCGCTAACCGGCGAAAATGTGCCGATCTGGGTCGCTAATTATGTTCTTGTTGATTATGGTACCGGTGCTGTAATGGGCGTTCCGGCGCATGATGAGCGCGACTTTGAGTTCGCTAGTAAGTATGATTTGCCAATCAAAATTGTAATTGCACCTGCAGATCAGGTTGAAGAATATCGGATTCTTCCTGGCAGTCAATTGAAGGCAGCATTCGTCGATGATGGAATCCAAGTTAATTCTGGAGAATTTGATGGATTGAATAATCGTGTGGCCCTACCACTATTTAGCGAGCAACTTGCGAAGCTGGGAAAAGGGGAAGCCAATATTAATTATCGCTTGCGCGATTGGTTGATCTCTCGTCAGCGTTATTGGGGCGCACCAATTCCAATTGTTTACTGTGAAAAGTGCGGACCACAGCCAGTACCGCTTGAGGAGTTGCCCGTACTTTTGCCGGAGGATGTAATTTTTGATGGGAAAAATAATCCGCTCACAACATCGGCGGCTTTTGTGAATACGACTTGTCCTAAATGTGGTGAGGCAGCAAAGCGTGAGACCGACACGATGGATACGTTTATCGATTCATCTTGGTATTATTATCGCTTTATTAGCCCGCATTACCAAGCAGGCGCATTCGATTCTAACTTGGTCAATAATTGGATGCCGGTCGATGAGTATGTTGGCGGTGTTGAACATGCGGTGCTGCACTTATTGTATTCGCGGTTTTTTACTAAGGTGCTCTATGACGCGGGTCTTGTTAAATATGAGGAGCCATTCAAATCACTGTTAACACAAGGGATGGTTATTAAAGATGGTTCCAAAATGTCGAAATCTAAAGGCAATGTCGTCAGCCCGACCGAGATTTTTGCGAAGTATGGAGCTGATACAGCGCGATTATTTATCTTGTTTGCGGCTCCGCCTGATCGCGACCTTGACTGGACAGAGGCTGGTGTTGAGGGAAGCTACCGCTTTTTGAATCGCGTCTGGCGGATGGTCCATACTCATCTTGATTTGCTACGTGAGAATCCGACTGCTGGTAATTACAATGAAGCGGAACTAACGGATGAAGATAAAGATTTACGTCGCACTCTCCACATCACGATAAAAAGAGCAACTCATGATATTGCTGAACGTAGCAACTTCAATACTGCAATTAGTGCGGTGATGGAGTTAGTTAACAAAATATATGGCGTTTCTGAAAAAGTTAACAGCGCGATACTAGCTGAGGCGATTCGCACAGTGGTTATCCTGTTGTCGCCGATCACCCCGCACCTTTCTGAGGAACTCTGGAATTTAGTTGGCAATGAGGACAATATCTACTATGTTGCGTGGCCTAAGTATTCTGAAGAATATCTGATTTTGGATGAAATTGAAATTGCTGTACAGGTTAATGGGAAACTGCGCGGCAAGTTGATTGTACCAACTTCAGCAACAAAAGAAGAGATCGAGCAATTGATATTTGATGATCCGGCGCTTGAAAAGTGGGCGGAGGGTAGGGAAATACGCAAAGTAATTATCGTACCGAAGAAGTTGGTTAATATAGTAGTTGGTTAAACTGAACTTAAAAGAGAAAATAAAAAAAGATTCGTGCTCAGATTTTTTGAACACGAATCTTATTTGTTTTCGAAATTTTCGACAATATTTTCTAAATAAGCATGGACAGCATTTGAGTTGCTGACGCCATCAGTAATTAGTTGGAGGACTGTATTGGTATCGGGATAGTCCTCAGGGATATTCAGCGCTTCGTAGAACTCCGCTTTCGTTAAGTTGTAAGCAACTATAATCTCGCGCATACTTCGCGTGCCACGGCGGTCACTATCGATACCCTTACCGGCAATGGCTGCTAAATCTACATAGCTAAGCTCAGTTACTACTGGTGCTTCAAGTGTCATGTTGGGAAAAAGACCGCCTTTATAGGCAAAAGTAAATCCGCCCGCGATAATCGCAAATATAAGAAAACCGTAAAGAAACTTAAACTTGCTCATTACTATCTTCCTTTTCCTCCGTTAAGCTTTTCAGGAAGGCTTTTTTCTTTTTAAGATTATAAAGGTTTTTCGGGAAGTACTCTAAGTCAAGTACTCCGTCTCTATTGCAAGCATCTAAGCAATTTAGACAGTGGTTGCAATCGAGCGCATCGATTTTGCCTTCTTGCGCAACAATATCAATATCCATTGGACAGGCGCGTTCGCACAGACGACAGCTTGTGCAGATGGAGTCGTTTTTTACAATCCTTAGCGGGCTTGCCAGTCCGATAATATTAATTGTAGCACCCATTGGGCAGAGATACTTACAGAAAGGTCGCGTAATGAAAAGCGACATTACGATAAAGAAGATTAACATTATTAGAGCAAAAGTAATCTGTCCGGTTGTAATTTTCATAGTTGCAACAATTATGTCGTAGTCTCGGATTACCATTACGCCGGCGTACCAAGTCGCTATCAAAATCAAAGGCAGCAGAAAATATTTTATTGTGCGCATCTGCTTGTCAAACTCATGCAGCCCTGCACGGTTTTTACGTATGAGGCCACGGTATTTATTGTTAATAATTTTGATGCCGGGTAGTCTGCCAATGTAGTAACCGGTTTTGCGAATAATCTCTTGTGACGTACCGAGCGGGCAGATCCAACTGCAGAACCCTCCGCGGAATAATAAAGTGATTAATACGATAAGGCCGAATAGCACAAGGTTACTCATGCTGGTGTTGCGTAAAAATGTGTCTTTGGTTAAGTATGAATATAAGGTCTCAAGACCGCCAAAAGGACAATATTCCTCAAGGTTCCGATCATAGTAAAAAAGATGTCGCCATAGGATAAAAGCAATAAATATAAAGACAATTCCCTGGGTAATTAAACGATAAGTACGGATGCGTTGATACCAAGGCAGTTGGTTTTTCGGTTTTTTCTTCGCCAATTCAATTCCTTCTTTCGCTCTCTGCTGTGTCGATCCTACACATTTACTACAGTTTAATTGATAGAATAATGTTTTTCCTTAACTTTAAGCAATTTACAACCACTATGGTGACTTAGGAGCTTCATCTTCTGGAGTTTCAGCTTCTGGAGTTTCAGCATCAGGGGTTTCAGCCCCAGATGTCGTTGTTGTCCCCCCGGCTTGTGCAGCCCGATAGGCAGCAACAATTGGCGTCATGTAGGTATTAATATTAGTGTAGCTTAGTATTCCGGCGCGGACATATTTTACAATCGGTTCGCCGGTATCAACAAAATCTTTAGGCAGTTTGATTGCGGCATAGAATTCATCGGCGTCAAGATTGTATTTTTCAATAAGTCCTTCCAGCGTATATCTTCCGCCTGGTTGGTCGGTGCGTGCTTTATCACTAGATTCGGCCATTATCTGCGAAATATTTATCGAGACAAGTCCAACAATCAAGATTATCAGCATAAATACACCTATAAAGTATTTAAAATTACCTAAAGAGTTACTATTGTTAGTTTCCACTGTTCAAGCTTCCTTTACATTAATTTGAAATTTATTGAAATTCAACCGATTAATTACAAAAATCTAGGAATTTATGTTAAAATATAGTAATAATCTTATCGTTGATTCTACCCTATTTTGCTCTTTTTGGCACCTGATTAAGTGTTTGTTCATCAAATATTAATAATTATGTATGGAGGGTTTTATTTGTTTTTAGGTACTAAAGTTAAAGTTGTTATTGTTGTAATTGTTCTATTGATTGTTGGTTTGGTTGGTTATTGGTTACTAGAAAAACCTGCTGCTCCTGAGTTTACGGCGTTAGATGATAGTAATCTGGTTGTAAATGCTAATACTGTAGCTAATACTGAACAGGATGTCGCCGTAACTGCGCCAGAAGCGGCAAAAGTTTTTGTCGATATCAAAGGTGCGATTGAGCGGCCAGGAGTCTATGCTTTACCCGCAGACGGACGCGTAATTGATGTCGTTGAATTAGCCGGCGGATTGCTGGCAGATGCTGATACCTACCAGATAAATCTGGCAGCATTAATCTATGATGCTATGGAAATAATTATTCCAAAGAAAGGTGAAATAATCAAGCCAACGCCGACCGCTGGGGCCAGTCAAAGTGCAACCCCGGGCAAGGTTAATATTAACACTGCGAACAAGAATCAATTAATGAGTCTGGCGGGGATTGGGGAAGTCAAAGCTCAAGCGATTATCACTTACCGCGAACAGCATGGTGGATTCGCCAAAATTGAAGATTTAATGCGCGTTTCGGGGATTGGCTCGGCAACTTTTGCGCAAATTAAGGATTTAATTGTAGTTTAGGTGTAAATTGCGGTAGAAAATCGGTTATAATAAATAAAAATGGATAATAGCTGCAAGTTGGGAGGAATCTGAATGGAATCAGAGAATACAGAAGTACGGAAGCGCAAGAGTTGGGACGAATATTTTATGCAGTTAACTTTTAATGTGGCGGAACGGGCAACTTGTCCGCGTCGGCAAGTTGGTGCAATTCTCGTTAAGGATCATAAACTGATGGGAACCGGTTACAATGGTAGTCCATCCGGTGTCGCTGATTGTTTAGAAAATGGTTGTATGATTGAGCATTTTGAGGAAGATGGTGAACAGAAGATCCGCTGCATTCGCACAATCCACGCGGAGGTAAATTTGATGTTATTTACTGACCGCGATGATCGTGAAGGAGCAACAGTCTATTCAACTGATTCACCTTGCTATAATTGTGCCAAAATGCTTGCGAATAGTGGTATTAAGGAAGTAGTATATGAGCACATTTATGAGAAAGATCACCAGAAGGTGGGGCAGCTATTTGAAGAGGCAGGAATAATCTATCGTCAATATGTTCGTCAAGAAAAATAAAAAAAGGATTTAGCGGATTGACTGCGAAGATAGCTGTATGGAGATAATCCGCAGATACCCGCTATTATTTATCGCATTCGCTTGGTTAATTGGTCTATTAATAGGAGAATGGATAGTGCAGGCATGGCTGATAGCCGTGCCTGCATTTGTAATAGGAGCGGCGCTGATCGCCGGCTCCTACCGCTTGTTTGTCGCGCACTCCCGGCGCTGGCTGATTCTGTTGTTATGTGGATTTCTGTTGTTGGGAGTTGCGCGCGATCTCCAATATAACATTACGCATAAATCGGCATTAAGCGAGCAGGGCGCGTTCGTCGGCGCTAGTGTGGAGATGCGCGGGTATATTGACACGGATCCGGTGCTAAATGGGGACCTGCTGAAGTTCATGATGAAGCCGGTGAACGCGAAGCACGAGCGAGTGCTCGTGAACCTCTATCTTAAGCATGAGACCGATGTGGCGACCGTGGGACAGTGGGAGCGCGGCATGGGTATTATGCTGAGTGGAACCTTTGCCGAAATTAACCTCTCCAGCAATCCCGGACAGTTCAACTATCAGCAATATTTGGCGCACGAGCATGTCTATCACAAAATCATGGTAGTCGGCATCGAAAACATTAGCTTATCCGCCACTTCCGCCGCTGATTACCGGCTCAATATTATCAGGTCCGCGCTCACTGGTACGTTTGACCAACTCTTCACAAAAGCTGAGGCTGGCTTCCTCAAATCGATTTTGCTAGGCGAATCTGGCGACATCCCCGCCGAACTACGAGAAGATTTTGCTATTACTGGTCTGGCGCATATCTTGGCGATTTCCGGATTGCACCTCTCGATTATTACGATGTTATTATTTGGCATCTTACTACGGCTGCGGATGACCCGCGAAAACGCTGCGGCTGTTGTTATGCTCGTACTTGTTATTTATTTAATATTAATCGGATTAAGGCCTTCGGTGGTCCGCGCAACAATCATGAGCCTCCTAATGCTATATGGAATAATTTTTCGCAACAAAATTATCTCATTACAAACGATTGGCGTTGCACTATTCATTATGAGCCTGTACAACCCGCTCTGGATCTACAATGTTGGTTTTCAGCTATCTTTTACAATTACATTTTTTATCTTGTTTGCTTTTCCTGAGGTCGAACGGAGAATGAAGGAGTGGTATGCGCGTCGAGCACCAGTGGAGAATAAATGGCAATCAAAGATAATTAGCGCTATCGCCCTAGTTGCAACAACGCAACTCGCCTCGTTTCCAATAATTTTCTACAATTTTCATCAGTATTCGCTAATTTCCTGGCTCGCAAATTTTGTCATTGTACCGGTGTTCAGCACATTAATTCTGCCGTTCGCGCTGTTAATCCTGATTCTTGGGACAATCAACCTAACGTTTGTTATTGTTCTGGCTGCTGTGATGTCCCACATTCTGCAGTTAATGTTTCGCGCTATTGAGTGGAGTGCGTCTCTGACCGGCCTCCACTTCTATGGGAATATTGCTTCCGGTTTCGCCGTCTTAATATTTTATATTACTTTAACTTGGCTAATCTTCCGTTCTCAACTAAAAGTCGCTTTTATAAGTTTTCGCAGCAAGCAGTTAATCTTCCAAACAGAAAAAATCAGCGCACTGATTCTAGCGATAGTACTGCTGGTCGCCGCGCTGCTCCCCAATCCAACCGAAATCACTTTTATCGACGTCGGTCAGGGGGACAGCGCTTTCATCAGGACTACCACTGGTCAGACGATCCTTATCGATAGTGGCGGCACACTTGATTATGCAAAAGAACCCTGGCAACAGCGCGACAACCCTTTTGAAGTCGGCGCAAGAATTGTCTGGCCCTTCCTTCGCTATGAAGGTGTGAATCAACTGGATTATGCGCTGCTCACGCATGAAGATGTTGACCACCTGCGGGGATTTTTTGCCGTGCTTGAAAAAGTGAAAGTCGACATTTTTATCGTACCCGCCGGTTTCCCACAGACTAATCTCGGCAGGCAACTCGCCGCCCAACTAACCACAAAACAGATCCCCACCTACCAAGTCGAACAGGCTGTAAGCATTAATATTGATGATACCAGCAAGCTAACGCTACTTCCGGCCGTGCTTGTCAATTCCACAAAAGCGAACGACCGCAGCTATGCGATTCTTGCGGAGTTTCACAATAGCAGGATTATTTTTGCCGCCGATATTGAAAGTAGCGGCGAGGAGCTTTTGCTCGATAAATATCAGTTACCCAGCGTAGATATTCTCAAAGTCGGCCATCATGGAAGTAGGAGCTCAACAACAGAAAAATGGCTTGCCGCACTACAACCAAATAATGCTATAATATCAGTAGGTTCGAATAATTGTTATGGGCACCCGGCACCGGAAGTGTTAGAGCGGCTTGCGGAAAGCGGTGCCAGACCTGCAACTATTATCTGGCGAACAGACCTTCAAGGTTCGGTGCAAGTAAAGATAATTGGGGATAAAGTACAAATATCACAGTTTGGGCGTTAGCTGTTTGAAACATTTTTGAACAGCTTTGCGTCTATAAGGAAGGAGCAAGCACAGTGGAAAGACGTGCTGAGGAACAACTGATTGAACTGGCTAAAGCTGGCGACCAATCGGCGATGGTGGAACTTTTGCAAGCGGTAGAACATCCAATTTATAACACGGCGTTTTACTATATGAAGAATGAATATGATGCGAAGGATATTGCCCAAGAAGCGATGGTTCGTATTTACACGAAAATCGATACATTTAAGGGGCAAGCGCAATTCAAAACATGGGCACAACGCATTACAATCAATCTTTGCAAAGACCATTTTCGCAGCAGAAAAGAGAATCTCTCAATTGAGGGAGCTGAGCTGGAAATTAAGGACAAAGCTGACCTTGAACAGGAGATTACCGACAAGCTTGTGACTGAAGATGTAATTGAAATAATCTATGCGTTACCAGAACCGATGCGCGAGGTGCTGATATTGCGTTATTTGCAGGAATTCTCTTATAGCGAGATTGCTGATACACTTGATATCCCACTAAATACAGTGAAGTCGCATTTGTTCCGCGGACGTGAACGAATATATGAAGAGTATTATCGTGGAGGTGACCAGAGTGAGAGAATGTATTGAAATTAAAGAATTAATTCAACAAGAGTTAGATTATTCACTAACTAATGAGGAACAACAGCTACTTGCTCGGCATCTAACTGAATGTCCTGGCTGTGAGCAGTATCGGGCAAACGTTGTTAATATAGATAGCAAACTGGCAACTATTGCAAAGATTGGTCCGCATCAGGATTTAGCTGAACCGAATTTGATTGCTGGAATTATACCTGATCTCGAAAGGATTGCTGAAGAACGCCGCCAAAGAGCAAATCAGCGAGCGGCTGCTGGTCTGGGTGAACAGCAGACTAGTTGGTGGAGGACATTGGTACGTAAGGATTGGGTTAAAAGATATGGAGTTGCAGCAGCAATGATTCTGCTAATGGTTCCTGTAGGGATGGGTATTAATTATAGTCTCAATCAGGAGGCGAGCGAAGCTGCTCTTTATGATGGTTTTAATGGGCTACAAGCAGAACGGGGCACCGGTGATATGGTAGGGGCTGCATTATCGCCTGCTCCGATGGAAGAAGCGAAGTATGGAGCTTACGTGAATACTGTTTACAGGGCTAGCCAATCTGCTAACGAATTGGTCATCTACAAAGAAGGTGTTGAGGTATTTCGTACATCAAGCTGGTTAGATGGGGTTCACGCTGACTATGAATTTCTCGAAAACGATAGATTGATTTATAGCCTCTACTCAGCTGCTGGCGAGAAATTGGCAAGCTATCAAGTAAATCTGCTTACGAAAGAGGTTGAACAGCTCTACAATTCAGGTGTAGAGTAACAAAAGATAGAATAGAGGTTGCGCTTTATGGAGTCACGGATCTATCTTTTATACGGGACAGAGAGTTATTTAATTGAAGATGAGATTAGACGCCTAACTAATTCCTTGATACCGCCTGAAGATCGCGAGCTAAATTTGATTAACTACGATCTGAGTGCTATTCCGATTGAGGATGTTATTGCGGAGGCGGAGACGCCACCTTTTATGTCAGCGCGAAAGTTGATTATAACACGAGGTGGTGCTATTTTTACTGCACAAAAACCTGCCAAAACTGTCGAGCATGACCTTGCGGTACTGGAACAATACATTGATAATCCCGCCAGCTACAGCACGATAGTTTTTGTTGTAGACTATGACAAATTAGATGAAAGACGCAGGATTGTTAAGCAACTGCGTGCTAAAGCAGCGGTCCGCGAGCTTGCGCCATTAAACGACTATTTGTTGATTGCCTGGGTTATTAAGAATGCTGAGTTAGCTGGTGCGACAATCAGTGCAGAGACTGCACAGTATCTGTTACACAAGGCTGGTAAAGAGCTGCAACTGCTTTCACAGGAGATCGAAAAGATGGCACTATATGTAGGTAGCGGTGGCGAGATTACCGGCGAGGTAGTTGATAATTTAACTGCACGTTTGCTGGAGAATAATATATTCTTATTAATTGATGCGGTGGCGAATTTGCGGATGGAGCAGGCGTTTCAGTTATTAAGCGATTTACAGAAAAATAAAGAAGAGCCGGTCAAAATATTATCATTACTAGCGCGCCAGTTCAGGATAATTTTGTTGGCGAAAGATGCACTAAAAAATGGCTACTCCGAGCGCGATATCGCCTCACAATTGGCGGTTCATCCGTACGTTATTAAATTAGCGCTTGAGCAGGGGCGACATTTTTCAGAAGAACAGTTGCAGAAAATTATGATTAAACTAGCTGATTTGGATTACGAGATTAAGTCTGGTCGGATCGACAAGAAACTCGCAATCGAAATGTTCATATTCATGGTGTCAGGCACCGTGAACAAAGTGTGACCGTTTCTGATATAACGTCATACAAAATATATATTAATCGTGCTATACTGAGGGTACAAGGAGGATGATGCGATATGCAGAGTAAACGTGGTATAGTTCTTTGGCTTGGTTTGATTTTATTTGCGATGGCAGTTCTAATGAATATTTTTGGTGGTATTGGGACGTCCTGTGTAGCCTTTAACCTTGAGGCATTTCCAAAATACAGTATGATTGCTGACTACCAGTGGCTATGGCAATCTTTTGTTGTTGTTACTACGCTGATCGGTTTTGCAGGTCTGATTGCCCTAATAGCGATGTTTAAGGGGAGAAAAGGAGCATTTACCGCTTCACTTATTATTTTGATTTTGGGGGCAATTGTTGGCGGTATCCACATGGGTGCATCGGACGCTATTATCGGCAAAGCAGCTCCGGCTAACGTTAAATTTTTTGCTAACTTTGCAGCGATGATTTACTTTATCGTACTTGCATTCCCTGGAATGAAGAAGTTCCGTGACAATTTTGCGCAAAGTACTAAGACTAACAAAAAGAATGCGGCAGGAGTCACATCAATTATCGCAGGTTTAGTTTTAATTACTATGCCGATCTGGGCTGGCCCATCGCACATGATTGGTGGCGTTAACCTGGTTAACGTGCTTTCCACCGAGATTATGGTAATCAGCATTGTTTTACTTGCGATTGGAATTGCGTTTATCGTTAGTCCGATCATCGTGCCGTTGATTGATCGACTAAAAACAAATAGTACGGCGCGGAAGCTCGAGTCGTAGGAAGGATTCTGTACTAATTTAATAGATGATGCTCCTTGGCGATGCAACAATAAGGGGAGTAGGTGACAATGTTTATAAGTGAGCTGTTTCTGTGGTTCATGATCTATAGCTTCTTTGGGTGGATTTATGAGTCAGTGTTCTGTTCACTATATATGCAGCACCGTTCTGTCAATCGTGGAATTTTCAAAGGTCCATATTGTCCAATTTATGGAGTTAGTATTTTATTAGTTTTATGGTTATTACAGGGTACCAGTAACTTCGTAATTGTTTTTGTAGTTGCTACCTTGGTCTGCGGAACAATTGAGTATCTAACCTCAGTTGTCACAGAAAAAATATTTAAGAAAAAATTGTGGGACTATGCGGATGAGCCTTATCAGTTGAACGGGCGAATCTACTTACTGGGATTAGTATTTTTTGCTTTCGGTATTTCATTAGCTAAATACTTCGTTCAGCCGATGTTAACATATTTCACAGGTAAACTTGATAATGGTTATGTAGATGCATTGGCATTGGCGTTGGCAGTAGTTTTTGTACTTGATGTTGTGACAACTTTCTACGAAAAACGTTCTGGAAAAAGAACGATAAATAGAAGCAAAAAAGCCCTGTGAAGTTGCAGGGTTTTTTTGCGTGAATGCAGCTGATGTGATAAATTTAAAGAATAATAAGATAAATTAGAGGAGGAGAAACATGACAAAGTATCGAAAAGTAGCGATGTTGTTTCTGGTACTCTGCTTGGTGTTTGCTTTAACGGCATGTGGTGATACTGGCAAGGGCGAGCTACCTGCGGCTGATAAAAATAAAGAGACTGGTGGCTCAACTAAGACTGGCGACAATACTGGTGATAATGTTGTAGACAATACTGCAGATAATGAAGTGAGTAGTGAGAAGGACTCATTGATCAAGGTTTCGAGTTTTGTTGTGACAAAAATCTGGAATGACGGTTTTAAAGTAGTTAGAGATTATTTAAGTGCTGACAGCACTTATGAGGATGGCGAGGTTGATTTAGAACAGACAATTGCGACATTGAAGGGTAATATTGACAAATTGACCGAGCAAGATACTTATATTAAAGCTTTAAACGAGCAATACTCAAAAGTCCAAACTATCTGGACGAAACTTTATGCAGAAGTTCAGCGTATATATGCAGCGATTGTTGATGGTACAAGTTCGCTTGATACTAAGCAATTAGAGATTTATCTTGATGATTTTTCTGATGCTGCGACAAATGCAAAATAACTTTTAATCGCGCCAGAAATCGTTAGGGTCAAACCCGTATATTTGGACAACCTCTAACAAATCGCTTTTGGCAATGTCTTCCGGTAGCACTAACCAGCCGCCGTCTGCGTCGATATCATAGCCGAACAGGTTGTAAGGGTACCAGACAACATGGGAACATTGAGTATATTTGATATCCGCTGGATCTGGGTTTTTGTCCGAAAATAGACCAACAGTTAGACGGTAAGGCAGATCCACCAGATGGTCATTAGCAAATTGGGCAATCTGATCGCCGATTTCTGCGGCGGCTGGAGAGTCATCTTTCAATTTAAGCATGATAAAAGTCGGGCGATAGCGCCAGGAATTGATATCGCGCAATTTGCTGTTCTGTCCAATAGTTACCGCCTCAAGAACCAGCCCTTTTTCAGCATCCACGATTAACCCAGCATGGCCGTGGCGCCAACCAAGGGTATGAGCGGAGCTCCTTATCAGAATGTAGCCGTTGTCATAAGGGGCTATATCGAAAGCGTTGATGGTACCGCCGCTTGCATTAACAGTATATTCGTTTTTGACAATTTTCCATGGGGTTATTGTTGATACGGTCCGCTCCGTAAAGAAGTTCTCTTGATAGCGAATAATGGTTGTGGCACCGTTAGGTTGTTGGAGAATACTATCAATTGCTGATCTGCCTAGACCGGTCTGGAAGAATAATTCCTTGTAATCGGCGTCAGTGAACGAGTCCTGTTTTAAGAGGGCTGTGATGTCAGTTTTCGGGTAATCGGGAGCTTGATAGCCATTGCTGTTGAGTATTGTGCTATTTATTACATAGATACCAATTAAAACCAAAATTATTAGAATTAATGATATAATTAACTTACCAGCTTTTCCGTTATTCATAGGGACCCCATTCTTTGGCAATACAGATTTATAGTATACATATTATAGCACAGAATAATTGAAGATGTTCAAGGTATCAGTTACTCTGAACAGACATTTAATCTGTTAGATAATGGGGTTTGCATGGAGTAATCAGGTGGGCAGAAGAAGGGAACAATGCGAAAATGAAGAATGGATGGTATATTAATTTGAAAAAATACCTAATAATATTGTTAATTCTATTAATTGCGACTATGGGTGTTTCTTGTACGAAGCCGATTGCTAAGCCGGAGGCTAATGATTCACCGATCGTCTATTCTAACCTGCTTGATGATGCGAGTAGAATAGAGTTACGCACTTTAATGTTAGCGAGCGGTATTGCGGAGAATAATGTCGATTCATTCTTCAATCAGGTCGATTACTTTAATGAGGCGATTGGTGGATATGGGCTGGTACGAGAGGGATTTAAAGAGGAGTTGTCTATTGAACCAAAGTACGATCCGTATCAGATGCAGGATTTGTGGGATGAGAAGAACCTCGATTTTATCGGTTATAACTGTCGGATTACATCCTTTCAATTGCTAAAAGATTTGGTGCAAATTAGTAGTCCGCAGCAGGTGGAATCGGAGTATCTGGTTTTTGATGAAATGGCAATTAATAGTGATTCACAGCCACTACTCAACACAGAAGAGATTGCTGCTTTCAGGACCTTGTACTATGCCATTCCAACGATTGCGACGAAGGACGTTGCGCAACATGTTCAGAAGGTACAGGAGTACTATCAAGCATCGGGCATCAGTTTTACGGGACAGCAGGAATCACTGATAACGGTTTACTTTCATGATGAGGAAGGGTTCTTATTTGTCGGGCATGTCGGAGTATTATTTGCTGGCCAAGGTGAACTAGTTTTTGTTGAAAAAGTAGCGTTTCAAGAGCCGTATCAAGTAATCAAATTTAATAATCGTAAGCAACTCAGCGAATATTTAATAGCTAAATATAATGTTGCTTGGGGACAGGAGACGCCTGAGCCTTTCATAATAGAGAATGGTAAATTGTTAGATATTTAATCGACACGTATAGTAAAGCCACCTAGATACTGTTACTGGTATCATAGGTGGCTTTATCTTTATAGTATTCTTCTTGTTTGCTGGTCTAATCTTATTTACGACCAGTAGTTTTGCGCTCTAATTTGTTAGCTTTGATAAAACCATAAGCGAAGCTAGCAGCCATTAAAAAGAGTAGTGGTGCTAAAATTATAAAAATAACTTCTTGTGTTAAGAATAATAAAGGTCGACCTGTTTTCATGAAACTAAGAGCGATACCGCCAATACCAATTAGAGCTGCACCTAGAGAAACCATCGCAAATGATGAAGGTGCTTTCTTTTTGCTAACAAGTACGATAGGCACTAGGAAAAGGGTTAGGCCTGCAACAGAGTGTACTGAAGCAAGGATGATTGTTCCCAGCGTGCCAAGATCTGCAAGTGTTCCAGCGGCAATAGCAAGAAAACCGATGATAACAAAAGCAAGATAATATTTACTCTGTTTAGGGAAATATTGAGTAACTAAACCAAGAGAGATTGATAGTGGAATAAGTGTAGAAACAATTATCACGAACGGACTTGATAATATACTATATGTAAAGAAAATTAGCAGTACGCCAGCAACGAGCAGCACGGCAAAGCCAATTATATAGTAGATATTGTAGATCTTTTTGTTGACGGTAAAACCGAGATAAAAATGAATGCATAGATATAAAGCTATTAGTCCAGTTATTAACAGAAAACCAATGTCGATCGGATTCATGTGTGTAAAGACCTCCTTTAATTTTTAAATGAATTTTGTTTTATAATTATTAAATTTCTTCTGTGAACCTGTTAATTTAATGCAACACCCCCACTCAATTTAAAATATCAGCCAGTGTAGTTTTATCCAACATACTGACTAGCTCATGCTGAATAACAGCCCAACGCGGAGAAAATTTGCAAACAGGATTTTTGGAGCAAATTCCCGAGTTTAGAACGCATTCGCTTATGTAAATAGGCCCTTGAATAGCCTCGATAACATCACGAAGGGTGATATATTTTAACTCTTTATTTAACATAACTCCGCCCTGTGCGCCTACCTGACTTTTTGTAATTTTGGCAGCATTTAATTTGCGGATAATTTTGTAGGCATAGTCAACAGGCACATCCTGTTCCTTAGCGATTGTTTTTACGGAGACAAAATCATGCGACTCGTTTTCCGCTAAATGCCCAAGCATTCTCATGGCGTAATCGGTATCTTTTCTGATCATGTAAACCACCTTTATTATTAGGGCCGTGATAATTCGGACTAAATTAGTCCAAATTACAAATAAAAAAATATATCTATAGACATATCCTAAATAATTAGTTTGCAACTGTCAAGTCGTTAATGGATAATTTTGCGAAGGATCGTATTCGCATGTCATAATGTGCGCGGTGTCTGATGCGGTGAATGGATAAAAGGAGGGGAAATTATGAACTACCAAGGTATTATTATTGGCGCTGCATGTTTTATTATCATTGGCATATTTCATCCGATTGTAATAAAAGCAGAATATTACATCGGCAAAAAGGTTTGGCCGATTTTTTTAGTGGTAGGCTTTATACTAATTGCTCTTACGCTATTCATTGAGAATATTACTGTTTCGGCAATTGTTGGTGTGACGGGCTTTTCTTGTTTGTGGAGCATTCACGAGATTATTGAACAGGAAGAGAGAGTTAAAAAAGCTGGTTTCCTACCAACCCTAACAAAAAAGTATAGTAGATTCGCAACATTAATGGGGTTGAAACCTTAAAGGGACAGAAATGAAGAGGGGATGCTATGACTATCAATTTATCCAATTATGGACTTAACGAATATTATTTAAATGAATCAGCTCTATATCCTAACTTGCACATAGCGCGCATTACTGAGCAACACCGCGAGCAATATAAGCTAATCACAGAAAATGGAGAGCTGACTGCCGTCGTTTCAGGGAAACTCGCCTATCACGCCAACGGTAGAGCCGATTTTCCGGCGGTGGGCGATTGTGTGATGATTGACAGAGTGGATGGCAAC
Organism: uncultured Caryophanales bacterium; assembly: GCA_964568525.1. Lineage (GTDB taxonomy): Bacteria > Bacillota > Bacilli > Tepidibacillales > Tepidibacillaceae > CAYZPB01. The sequence goes on along the minus strand of CAZMPM010000006.1, from coordinate 33,082 downwards.
AGTGCGCATGCCGTCATCCATCACATCCTATCTAGATCATGGTAAGTGAAATTTCTCATTCTTTTGCCATTAGCTTTAGTAGGTTTGCAGGGAGTACAAAAGTGTCTAATTAAATCTTTTCCTTCTTTTAGTTTTTGTTTCTCCAACCCTAAAACTGAACCTACACCTTCAAGAGAAAAGGGTAATCCCATATAAGCAGACCAAACCATAGAGCATCTCCAGGAAGAAGGGTCTAGATATTTGCCAGTTGGAAATCCTATAAATTTAGAGAGACAGATTCTTTCAAAGTTTGCATTAAAGGCCCACTTAGTGACTTCCTTATCAGTAAGGGAATGAAGTACCTCCTTAGGCAATTCATCACCTAAAGCTAGATCAATAACCTCTACCTGGCCTCCATTTATAGAATAAGCAAAGAGCATGACTTCAAAATCTTCTGATTGGCTGTATTTATAAACTCCAGCCTTAGCAAGATTTATGGATGAAAAAGTTTCTATATCAATCTCTAATGTTTTCATTAAATTCTCCTTTCTTTATAAGAAATAGGGCAGCTAGGATAAACCTGCTGCCCATAGTTTTTATGAAAGGAAATCATCATCCACGCTTGTAGCAAAATCATCCTCAGCTCTAGATTTACCTCCTAGAGATTCCCCGTCTTTTATTTTCTGTAGGTTATTCAAACCACAGGCAATTCCCTTATTTCCATTACTGTTAAAGGCATAGAAGTTGATACTGGCTCTGACATAGACTCCGCTATAAACTTCTGAACGTTCAATAATGGGGTCAAGGTTAGTATCCACAATACCTGGAGCAGTTGCTGAATTAGCATTAACAAAATAAGAATTTGCATAAGCTTCATCATCTGGTCTTTCTAAATCCCCATACCTAAGAGGAGTTTTAATTGCAGAAAGAGCTGGAACACTTCTACCGTTACCTTTTAGCTTGGCTTCACCTTCTTTATAAGCAGCCTCAATTGCAGCTTTAATTTTGTCTAGGGTTCTAGTATCTAACTTTGGGATAATTAGTGAGACTGAAAACCCAATATCTACAACTTATGAATTATTGTGGAAAGAACTTAGAGATGATGAGGAAATCTCCCTGGTATCAATACAAAATATAATGAGACGAATTTTAGAAACTTACTTTCGCATTTTGACACCATCGAAGAAAAATTGGTTGTCAAATCACTAATGCAATGGGTTCATGGTGGTTCTCATGATATATATGATGATATAAGTATTAGCACATATTCAGACGCGGGAAACACATATCGCAAGGTTTTTAAAGAAATCTTTACTAAGAGCAATAATGAAGCGCACTATAATATGATGATGGGAATAGAAGAGAGTAAACCTAAACAAGAGTGATTGATTGTTCACGGCGTCAGACCCTTTGTCTGATTTGTGAAGTAATTAACCCAGATTTATTTTACTATATTGCATAAGCGCGGCTTTTAGGAGCCCCATCCGCCTAACATAATCATTAATAGGGGCGGATAACGTGAGCGCGTTGCAATATAGAAAATAAATCGGATATCTCATATCTGATCACACAAAAAATCCGCCTCATCATCAGCGGATTTTATCACTTTCATTCACTTCTATTGCACTAAGCTTCTTTCACTAACTCATTATATTTCCGTTGAGTTTGTGATTTCTTTCTCGCTGCTTTGTTTTTCGCAATCAAGCCTTTAGTTACTGCTTTATCAATATTTTTTGTCGCTGTTGCAAGTGTTACACTCGCTTGTTCAACATCTTTATTTAGAACAGCTGCTTCAAAATTCTTAATCGATGTACGAAGCGCTGATTTTTGTGCTGTATTCTGCAATCTTTTTTTATCATTAACTTTAACGCGTTTAATTGCTGTTTTAATATTTGGCATTACAGTCACCTCCTCAAGATAAACCATCCTAACTTGCAATATATTAGCACATTGCCGTAAATATTGCAAGAATAAAGTCCCAGACTTTTCTGACTATCCGTCTCACTAGCAATGTGTTGTTTCGCGATTATTTTACTGATATAATGAATCGATAACTTTTTATACGGCGCTTATACGGTGCTTACACAGCTAGGAGGCTACAAATGTCTGTCATACCAATCTCCAACAAAGATCAACAGAATCGCCAACAACGAATCCGCAACTTCTCAATTATCGCCCATATTGACCACGGCAAGTCCACGCTCGCCGATCGGATTCTTGAATATGTTGGCGCGATTGAACAGCGCGATATGGAGGCGCAACTGCTTGACCATATGGACCTGGAGCGCGAACGTGGGATCACGATTAAGCTGCAGGCTGTTCGGCTTACTTACAGGGCTCGCAACGGCGAGGAGTATTATCTGAACCTGATTGATACACCGGGACATGTCGATTTCACCTATGAGGTGTCGCGTTCACTGGCTGCCTGTGAGGGTGCTGTGCTGGTTGTCGATGCTGCGCAAGGGATTGAGGCGCAGACGATGGCTAACGTCTATCTCGCGCTTGAAAACGACCTCGAGATTATTCCCGTGATTAACAAAATCGATCTCCCCGCTGCTGATCCCGAACGCGTCCGCAAAGAAATCGAAGATGTGATCGGCTTAGATGCGTCGGATGCTGTGCTTGCCTCCGCCAAGGAAGGCATCGGGATCGAAGAGATACTGGAACAAATCGTTCTGAAAGTTCCCGCACCGAACGGCTCAATCGAAGAGCCACTACAGGCGCTAATTTTTGATTCGCACTACGACCCGTACAAAGGCGTTATCGCCTACGTGCGGATAGTGAATGGCTATATCAAACCGGGCATGCGCATCAAAATGATGAGCACAAATAAAACTTTTGAAGTGAACGAAGTCGGTATTTTTAAACCGAAAATGACGCGTACGGATCAACTGTTGACCGGCGATGTTGGTTTCATTGTTGCGTCAATGAAGAATGTTAAAGACACCCGCGTCGGTGATACGATTACCGATGCCGCAAAACCTGCGGCCGCACCACTGCCGGGCTATCGCCGCGTTAATCCGATGGTTTTCTGCGGACTCTATCCGATTGAAACTAACCAATATACCGCGTTACGTGAGGCTCTGGAAAAATTAGAGTTAAATGATAGCGCTCTTAAATATGAACCGGAAACTTCGCAAGCGTTAGGCTTCGGTTTCCGTTGCGGTTTCTTAGGACTGCTCCACATGGAGATTATTCAGGAACGGATTGAGCGCGAGTTCGGTATCGGTCTAATCACGACTTCACCAAGCGTTGTCTATCATGTTTATACGACCAAAGGCGAAAAGAAAATTGTCGATAATCCCAGCTCGATGCCGGATCCGGTCACCATTGAACGCGTGGAAGAGCCGTACGTTAAAGCGACAATTCTCGTACCGAACGAATATGTTGGCGCTGTGATGGAACTCTGTCAGAAGAAACGTGGCGAGTATGTTGACATGAAGTATCTTGATACGAATCGTGTCCAACTTACCTATGACATGCCGTTGTCAGAGATAATTTACGACTTTTTCGACCAGCTCAAATCCCATACGCGCGGCTATGCTTCGCTCGATTATGAGCTGACCGGTTATCGTCCGTCGAAACTGGTTAAGGTAGATATTTTGCTGAACAATGAGAAAGTCGACGCACTTTCCTTCATTACACATAAAGATAATGCCCAGGCGCGTGGTCGCTCAATCACTGAGAAACTGCGCAAACTAATTCCGCGGCAAATGTTCGAGGTGCCAATCCAAGCGGCAATCGGCAACAAAATTATCGCCCGAGAAACGCTGAGCGCAATGAAAAAAGACGTTACCGCAAAATGTTACGGCGGCGACATTTCCCGTAAACGCAAGCTCCTCGAGAAACAGAAAGAGGGCAAAAAACGCATGAAATCAGTCGGTTCGGTCGAAGTGCCGCAAGAGGCCTTCATGGCCGTACTGAAAATGGATGATGAGTAAGATGGCTAAGTCGCTGTATATTCACCTGCCTTTCTGCGCGAGCAAGTGTGCTTACTGTGATTTTAATTCGTTTGCGAATAGCGAGCATTTGATTGACGATTATCTGTCGGCGCTTTCGACCGAGCTCAAGCTGTTAAGTAGCGAGAACAACCACGAACCGCTCTCCACCATCTACATTGGCGGCGGGACACCGACTGTGCTCTCTGCTGAACAGCTTACTTTTCTGTTCGCGACGATTAACGCTACTTTCGTGCTTGCGGACGACTTGGAATATACAATCGAGGCCAATCCTGGCACCCTCACTCACAAAAAAGTCTCCGCCATTGCCTCGGCACAGATCAACCGCGTCAGTCTCGGCGCCCAAGCTTTTCAGGATCACCTGTTACGCGGGCTCGGCCGAATCCACACTGTTGCGGATATTTACCAAGCGGTGAAGCTGTTGCGTTCAGTGGGTATCGACAATATTAGCCTTGATTTAATGTTTGCTATTCCGAATCAATCGATTGCTGACCTAGAGGAGAGTCTAGAGCGAGTGATTGAACTGGGGGTCCCACACGTCTCGGCTTATAGTCTGATGCTGGAGGAGGGGACGCCTTTTTACGAGTTAGCGCAGCAGGGGCGGCTTAATCTGCCGAGTGAAGCAGATGAACTGGCGATGTTCATGCTAACAATGGAAACATTAGCGAAGCATGGCTATGAGCATTATGAGATTAGTAATTATGCAAGTGCTGAAAATAACAAATCACGCCATAACCGGACTTATTGGCTGAACAATGAATATCTCGGTGCCGGTGCCGGTGCGCATGGTTACCTCAATGGTGTGCGATACGAAAATCGCTCAGACATTGTTCAATATATTACCAGCCTGTCGTCGCTGCAAGCAACGCAAGTTGAGCGCTACACGCCAACTATCCAGGAGCAAAAGGAAAACACGTTGATGCTGGGACTGCGCTTGAAAGCGGGGGTTAGTTTAGCTGATTATCGGGCGCGCTACGGCTCGGAGCTCACAGCAGATTTTGCGGACTCGCTCAATAAATTGCTTAACAACAACTTAATCATTATCGAGGGAGACCAGCTCAAACTAACTGAGCAGGGACTACTTTTTGCCAATCAGGTAATTCTGGAATTGCTGGAATAATTGCACTTTTTCGCTATTTATTATCGCTAATAATGATTGACAAGCCCATATATTTCTGTTATCTTAAATATGTTAGCACTCAACACAAGAGAGTGCTAACAGTCGCAGAAGTATATGTTTTTTTATTTTAAGGAGTATGGGGGTATTCACGCTAGGAGGTGAGTTGCTTGCTAACAGAGAGACAGAAACAGATTCTACAAGCGATTGTTGATGAGTATATAAAGTTTGCTGAGCCGATCGGGTCGCGTTCTATTTCCAAAATAGGCGATATACCGTACAGTTCTGCAACGATTCGTAATGAGATGGCAGATTTGGAAGAGATGGGTTACCTCGAACAGCCGCATACGTCGGCCGGGCGTATCCCGACTAACAAAGGCTATCGTTATTACGTCGATAACTTAATCGAACTGCAGGGACTTGTGGCATCGAAAAAACTGTTGTCGGGTATTCGTGAACATTTTGCCAAGCAGAAGAGTCAGTTTGAGCAGGTGTTAGAAGAGACGGCAAATATTCTGTCCGAGCTAACCACCTACACCAGCATCATTATGGGGCCTGATCTGCACAGCACACGTCTGTCTAGGTTGGAGATTGTCCCGCTTGATAATCACAGTCTGGTAATTGTCATAGTGACCGACTCCGGTCGTGTGGAAAGTCAGACGATCAATCTACCGCAGGAGCTCGCTCCCGAAGAGATTGAACGGTTAGTCAGGATTCTCAATTATCAACTTACCGGCACACCGCTCCATCAGTTGAAGCAACGGATTGAACGGGAGATTCAGGAGACATATCTGCGTAATATGCATGACTACGAGCGAGTCTCCGAAATCATAAATGAGCTGACGACTAAGCTGGATTTAGAACCCGAGAATAAAATTTATCTCGGCGGCACAGTTAATTTACTCAACCAGCCGGAGTTTAGCAATGTTGAATCGATTCGCCGCCTACTTGGTCTGTTCCAGCACACAGAACTGGTTAAACACCTGTTATCTCGTGCTAATGAAGGAATTGAGGTGCGAATCGGCTTAGAAAGCGATATTGCCGGAGCAAGCAATTTAAGCGTTATTACTGCCAGCTATCAGGTTGCTGGCAGACCGATGGGGACGATTGGAATTTTCGGCCCGACACGGATGGATTATAATCGTGTAATCAAAATTCTCGATGCATTGACCGAAGATTATTCGGAATATATTTTGCGGTATTTGAGGTAGGAGGTGTGTTAATGGCTAACAAGAAGAATGGTATCACAGAAGAAACGAATGAGCAGATTGGATTAGAAGAATTGGCAACGTTACAAGCTGAAAATGAGGAACTTAAAAATAAGCTACTTCGTGCACAGGCAGATTTCGACAATTATCGTAAACGAACGACACAGGAGAAGAACGAGATTGCTGCCTATGTTAATGGTCAGTTTATGGTAGAACTACTACCTGTCTGGGACAACTTCGATCGCGCGGTTGCCACAGCTAATCAGGCTGGCAACGCTGAAGGACTGGTTGAAGGAATTGCGATAGTTTATCGGCAATTTATCGATAAGCTAACCGCTGCGGGGTTAGTGGAAATTGCGGCGCAAGGGGAAACTTTTGACCCGGAATATCATCAAGCGGTAATGCAAGTGGAAGGCGGCGAAAGTGGTAAAATCGCCGATGTGATTCAGAAAGGTTATACTTTTAAGGAACGAGTGATTCGTCCTGCGATGGTATCAGTATATAAGTAAAAATTTAATGTAATGGGGGAATATAAATGAGTAAAGTAATTGGTATTGACTTAGGAACTACAAATTCATGTGTTGCAGTTATGGAGGGTGGCGAGGCTGTCGTAATCCCTAACGCCGAAGGAAGTCGTACGACGCCTTCTGTAGTAGCTTTTACAAAAGAGGGCGAGCGTTTAGTTGGTGAGATTGCGAAAAGACAGGCGATCACTAACCCGAACACTGTACAATCAATTAAAAGACAGATGGGTACTAACCACGAAATAAATATTGACGGTAAAAAATATTCGCCGGAAGAGATTTCTGCGATTATTCTACAGAAACTGAAAAAGGATGCAGAGAGTTATCTTGGACAGACAGTAACACAGGCGGTTATCACGGTTCCGGCTTATTTTAGCGATGCTCAACGTCAGGCGACAAAAGATGCTGGACGCATTGCCGGACTTGACGTCTTAAGGATTATCAACGAGCCGACAGCGGCAGCGCTTGCTTATGGAATGGATAAAGGTAATGACCACACAATTCTCGTGTTCGACTTGGGTGGCGGTACTTTTGACGTTTCGATTCTCGAGCTGGGCGATGGCATTTTTGAGGTTAAATCAACCAGCGGTGATAATAAACTTGGCGGCGATGACTTTGACCAAATAATCGTTGATTATTTAGTTGCTGAATTTAAAAAGACTAATGGCATTGATTTAAGCCAAGACAAAATGGCGTTACAGCGCCTACGCGACGCAGCTGAAAAAGCGAAAATGGAGCTTAGCGGAGTTCTGACAGCAAACATCTCTCTACCGTTTATTACAGCTGATGCGACTGGTCCGAAACACTTGGATATGAATTTAACGCGTGCTAAGTTTGATGAAATGACAGCTGGTCTAGTGGAAAAAACAATGGGGCCACTACGTCGTGCGGTTAAAGATGCTGGCATTACGCCGCAACAGATTGACAAAGTAATTCTTGTTGGTGGATCTACAAGGATTCCGGCAGTTCAAGATGCAATCAAAAAATTCACAGGCCAAGAGCCACATAAAGGTGTTAATCCGGATGAGGTTGTTGCACTTGGTGCAGCGATTCAAGGTGGTATCTTAGCGGGTGATGTTAAGGATATCGTTCTATTGGACGTAACTCCATTGTCACTTGGTATTGAGACTTTAGGCGGAGTTTTCACGAAGTTGATTGAGCGTAATACGACAATTCCGACTTCTAAATCGCAGACTTTCTCAACAGCAGCAGATGGCCAGACAGCGGTAGATATTCACGTATTGCAAGGGGAACGCGAGATGGCTGCCTATAATAAAACGCTTGGCCGTTTCCAATTAACTAATATCCCGCCTGCACCACGCGGTATTCCGCAAATTCAGGTAACTTTTGATATTGATGCGAACGGTATCGTTAACGTTTCAGCCAAAGATATGGGAACTGGCAAGAGCCAGAAAATCACGATCACTTCTTCCAGCGGTTTATCCGACGAAGAGATTGAAAAAATGGTTAAAGAGGCTGAGTTAAACGCTGAAGAAGACAAAAAGCGTAAAGCTGAAGTTGAAACACGCAACGAAGCAGACAGCCTAGTTTACCAAACTGAGAAAACATTAAAAGACCTTGAAGGTAAAGTAAGTCAGGCCGAGATTGATAGCGCTAACGAAGCAAAAGAGGCACTGAAAACAGCACTAGCGGGTACTGACATTGCTGCAATCAAAGCGGCATCTGATCGTCTAAGCGAAGTAATTCAACAGCTATCAGTTAAGCTATATGAACAGGCGGCACAAGAACAGCAAGCTGGTGGCGGACAGGACTATGCCGGCGAAGACCATACTAAAACGGAAGAAGACGTAGTTGACGCTGATTATGAAGTTGTCGACGAGGAAGAGAAGTAGATGAGCAAAAGAGACTACTACGAAGTTCTAGGCGTCGAGAAGGGCGCGACACCAGAAGAGATTAAAAAAGCATATCGCAACCTTGCTCGCAAATATCATCCCGATGTTAACAAAGAGGATGATGCCGAGGCGAAGTTTATCGAGGTCCAAGAGGCCTATGATACGCTGAGCGATGCGCAGAAAAAGGAGCAGTACGACCAGTTCGGACATGCCGGTGAGCAGAGTGGTTTCGGTGGCGGTGCCGGTGGTTTCGGTGGCTTTGGCGGTGGAACCGGTGGGTTTAGCGGTCAGAGTTATGGTGATTTCGGCGATATTTTTGATATGTTTTTTGGCGGCGGTGGACGGGGGCGCACGCGCGACCCGAATGCACCGCGAAAAGGCGCTGATTTACAGTATAATATGACGATTGATTTTATCGAAGCTGTTTTCGGCAAAGAAACAGAGATTACGATTCCGCGCGAAGAAGATTGCGGTACGTGTAAAGGTACCGGCGCTAAACCCGGCACGAAGCCGGAGACCTGTTCAAATTGTCATGGAACAGGGCAAGAAGAGCTCGTGTCGAATACGCCTTTTGGCAGGATGGTCAATCGTCGAACTTGTTCATTCTGCGGCGGAACCGGTAAAATCATTAGAGAACGTTGCCCAACCTGTTCCGGTAGCGGTCGTGTTCAGAATCGCAAAAAAATTAAGGTCAAAATTCCTGCCGGCGTTGATCAAGGCTCACAAGTTCGGATTAGTGGCGAGGGGGAAGCCGGCGTAAACGGCGGTCCGGCTGGCGACCTATTTATTGCAATCCATGTTAAACCGCACAAACACTTTAAGCGTGACGGCAATGATATTTTCTATAATTTGGAGATATCGTTTGCGCAGGCAACGCTGGGTGATGAGGTTGAGGTGCCGACGGTTGATGGCAATATTATGTTGAAGATACCGGAGGGAACGCAGACAGGAACGAGCTTCCGGATGCGTAACAAAGGTGTTCCGCGCTTGCGTTCTAGCAGCCGCGGCGACCAGTATGTTAAGGTCACTGTAAAAATCCCGACGAAGTTGAGCGGTGAGCAGAAGGACTTGATTCGTCAGTTTGCGGAAGCGAGCGGTGAGAAGTTAACGCCGCCGGATAAGTCGTTTTTCGGTAAGGTAAAGGATAATATTAAGAATAAATAATTATATTGCTAAATTAAAAGGGAGGGTTTTCGATGAGATGGTCTGAGATATCAGTCTATACAACTCATGAAGCGATGCAGGCGGTAGCAGATTTCTTTCATGATCTGGGTAGCGGTGGCGTGGTGATTGAGGATTCGGAGACCCCCTTTGCTGATTATAGCGGTCGTTACGGGGAGATTTATGAGCTGGATGCCGCCGATTTTCCGACGGAGGGTGTCCGCGTTAAAGCTTATTTCGCTGACAGAGCCGGCGAGTTGATGGGTCTGGTTCGGCAGGAATTAGGGTGTCTATCAGAGCTTGGGATTAATGTTGGCAGCGGCCAGTTGGAGTTGGTAGAGGTAGCAGAAGAGGATTGGGCTGATAGCTGGAAACAGTATTACAAACCTGTTCAGATTTCGGAGCGAATCGTGATTGCGCCGACTTGGGAGAAGACGACACTTAATGCTGCTCAGCTGTTGATTGAGCTTGATCCGGGCATGGCCTTCGGGACGGGTACGCACCCGACAACTGTACTTTCGATTCTGGCGTTAGAACAGGTGCTCACTGGTGGCGAACAGGTAATCGATGTTGGCGCTGGCACTGGCGTGCTCAGTATTGCTGCGGCAAAATTGGGTGCTGACTCGGTCTTGGCGATCGATCTCGATCCGGTTGCGGTAGCGAGCGCAAGTCAGAATATCGTGCTGAATCAAGTTAGTGAGCAGGTGACAGTGCGCGCGGGGAATCTTTTGCATGGGGAGACGCAGGTTGTTGACGTGATTGTGGCGAATATTTTGGCTGAGGTAATTATGCAATTTACCGATGATGTTCAGCGATTATTAAAGCCGGGCGGCTACTTTATTGCCTCGGGAATTATTGAGTCAAAGGCGGGGGCCGTGAAAAAACAGATTGAGGCGAGCGGCATGAAAATTATTGAGCGGAAACAGGAAAAGGATTGGGTGACTTATATTGCGCAGAAAAAATAGAGTTGCTTTGCACACGCTGGGTTGCAAGGTAAATCATTATGAAATAGAGGCAATTAACGAGCAGCTAATTAGTCGAGGTTATGAGCGGGTGGACTTCGACGAGTTAGCTGATGTTTATATTATCAACACCTGTACCGTGACGAATAATGCCGATCGCAAAAGTCGGCAGATGATTCGCCGGGCAATCAATTGGAATCCTGAGGCGACGATTGTGGTGATTGGTTGCTATTCGCAGATTGCGGACAAAGATGTTGCAGCAATTCCCGGTGTCGATATTGTGATTGGCACCGAGCACAAAAACAAAGTGGCGGAGCTGATCGCTGACTATCAAGATCTATATCAAAATAAGGCATCAACAGAGTTTGTGCAGTTTAAACCGCCGCAAGTGAAGCGGGTAACTGACATTATGAAGGTGCGCGATTTTGAGGAACTTTCATTGACTAGTTTTTCTGATCGCACGCGAGCGACGGTGAAAATTCAGGAGGGTTGCAATAACTTCTGCACCTACTGTCTGATTCCTTGGGCGCGTGGTTTATCGCGCAGTCGCGATCCAGAGGCAATCCTCGAGCAGGCTCGTCAGCTTGTCAGCAATGGCTATAAGGAGATTGTGCTGACAGGAATTCATACGGGTGGCTTTGGCGAGGATTTGCCAAATTATAATCTTGCACAATTATTGCGTGAGCTCTCAGCAATTGAGGGTTTAGTACGCATCCGCATCAGTTCAATTGAGGCAACACAGTTGACGCCTGAGTTCTTGCAAGTACTGAAAGAATCTGCTAAAATTGCTCGCCACCTACATGTTCCATTGCAAGCGGGTGATGATCGCATTCTTAAAGCGATGAAACGCAATTATGATACAGCTGAGTTTCGGGAAAAACTTGCGGAAGTACGGGCAATCCTACCTGATATCGCAATTACGACTGACATAATTACCGGCTTCCCCGGTGAGACAGATGCGGAATACAATAACGGCTACCGGTTCATTGAGGAGATGCGTTTCGCGGAGCTGCATGTCTTTCCTTACTCTGCGAGATCCGGCACACCAGCAGCGTTAATGCCTGATCAATTGACCAACGAAGTAAAGCATGAGCGTGCGACTGCATTAATTAAGTTATCCAATCAACTGGCCGTGGCTTATCGCCAGCAATTTGTGGGGCGCACACTGTCTGTCATTCCCGAGGTTTCACAGGATGAACGACTGGACAGCGGTGAAATACTGGGCCATTCGGAAAACTATATCCCGGTGGTTTTTGTGGGCGAAAAATCGCTGATTGGCGAGGTCTGCTCAGTCTATCTTGAAGTTGTTAGCGCAAATTTGTGCTATGGTAGGTTGATATAGAATCTGAATCTATTGTGTGTTATAATATAAAAATATTGTGAGGTGAATATTCGATGGGTGATTGTATTTTTTGCAAGATTGCAAATAACAAATTACCGGCTAATAAAATTCTTGAGAACGATGAATTTATCGCTTTTCATGATATTAATCCGGTAGCGAATATCCACGTTTTGGTCATTCCCAAAAAACATATCGAGACTTATATGGACGTAACGGAAGCGGATTTCCCATTAGTCGGCCGACTTCACGGTTTTTCTCAACAGGTTGCTTCTAAACTTGGCGTTGCTGAAAATGGTTTTCGCTTAATCAATAATTGTCGCGCCGATGGCGGACAGGTTGTATATCACATCCACTATCATCTTTTGGCTGGCGAGAAGCTGCCATTCGGAAAGAATCAAGCACGACCCGAGTAAGCATATTGACACTTTAAAAGTGGATATAATATAATTTAGACTAGTTTATCTTATTTGAAATTTGCACTTTGCTATGCATTGCCGGTAGCGGTAATGTGGAGGGAGGGATATTATATGTCAGAAGTTCATGTTAAAAAGAATGAATCACTAGATAGTGCTCTTCGCCGTTTCAAACGCAATATTTCTAAAGACGGTACAATGGCGGAGGTTAAAAAGCGCAAACATTATGACAAGCCAAGCGTTAAACGCAAAAAGAAATCAGAAGCAGCTCGTAAACGTAAGTACTAGGAGGTCTAGGGGCTATGTCTTTGCAAGATCAGTTAACTAGCGACATGAAAATAGCAATGAAAGCGCAGGATAAGACCAAGCTTTCGGTAATTAGAATGGTTCTGTCTGCGATTAAGTACGCTGAGCTTGAAAAGAAAGCTCCATTAACATATGAGCAATTGCTGGACGTATTGGCACGTGAGCTGAAACAACGGAAAGATTCTCACGCAGAATTTACCAAAGGAAATCGCGAGGACTTAGTTGCGAAAGTTGAAGCAGAGATTGCGATTATCGAAGAGTATCTGCCTGAACAGCTTTCTGAAGACGAGGTGCGTGCGGTTGTAACGGCTGCTGTTGCTGAAGTGGGTGCTACGAGCAAAGCTGATATGGGAAGGGCAATGGGTCGTGTAATGCCAGAATTAAAAGGGCGCGCGGATGGAAAATTAATTAATAAAATTGTACAGGAGCTATTGCTTTAGAGTGCAAATAGGGTGTATCGATGTGATACGCCCTTTTTTATCCTTATCGCCCTGCTTTGGTGTATAATTATAATTAGATTAAGATTATATTCGTAAAGGGGACTGATAACTTTTGCTAGCGGAGCCATATTCAAAAAAACTCAATATTTGGAATTCAGCTGAGCGCCTGAAGTTGTTTGGCTTAAACGAGTCGCATATCGACATAATTGAAAAAGAGACACAGGTCCGGATTCTAACTAGGAACGAGGATATTGTTCTAAACGGAACACCAGATGAGGTGGGGCGAATCGGACATATGCTTGAGGTCTTGCTGAGGTTAATCAAGAAGGGTTATCTGCTTAGTGAAAAGGATGTCTATTACGCAATTGAATTGGCTCAGAAGGATTTAACGAATGAGCTGCTGGAGTTATTTGATAAAAAAATAATTACTACTTATAACGGAAAAGATATCATGCCGAAATCGATTGGCCAGAAACATTATCTAAACATGATCGCTGAGAAGGACATTGTCTTTGGCATTGGTCCTGCGGGTACGGGCAAAACTTTTTTGTCGGTGGTACTGGCTGTTGTGGCGCTTAAAGCTGGCGAAGTGAAAAGAATCGTGCTGACACGACCAGCAATTGAAGCGGGTGAGAGCTTAGGCTTTCTGCCTGGCGATATGCAAGAGAAGGTTGATCCCTATCTGCGACCAATCTACGATGCGTTATTTGAATTGCTTGGCGTTGAGCATGTTAATCGCTACATGGAGCGTGGATTAATCGAGATTGCTCCGCTTGCCTATATGCGTGGGCGGACACTGAATAATGCTTTTGTGATACTTGATGAAGCGCAGAATACGACAAGTGAGCAGATGAAAATGTTTCTAACGCGCCTCGGCAATGGTTCAAAAATGGTTGTTAATGGCGACGTTACGCAGATTGACCTGCCAAAGGGTAAGGAGTCAGGTTTAATCAATGCAGTTAAGGTGTTAGAAGAGATTGAAGACATTGGTTTTGTTTATTTGACGGAGGTTGACGTGGTACGTCACTCTCTGGTTCGCAAAATTATTAATGCTTACGGACGCGAGAAGAAGTAGGAAATCGCGCTATGGAAGGTGTAGTATAGATGGCGAAGAAAAGAAATTTACTACTAAAAAATATATTAGCAGGCTGGAAAACTAATCGACCAATTAGATTTCTGCTATATGTTGGATTTGCATTAGTCCTCTACTTTTTTCTAATGCTTTTTGTGATACCGACAACTTACAACTTAACTGTCGGTGAGCCGAGCGATGTGACACTCTACTCGCCAATTAAAGTAGTTGACGAATACGAGACGGAGCGGTTACAGAAAGAGGCTTCTGACCGTGTTAAAGATGTCTATAGTGTAGATACAACTGTTATTAACGATCAGAAACGAAAACTTGATCAACAATTTACGGCAATTGAAGTGGTTCGTGGGCAGCTGGAATCTGGCGTTAATTTAATTGAGATTGGTTCCACCGAAGAGGAATTCTATCGAGAACGGGCTGGGCTGGATTACTTAGAGCCAGTTGAGATTAAACGGTTGATTGGCCTCACTAATGATAAGTTAAGAAATTTAAAATATATTTCAATTACGACATTGGACGTTGTAATGGCTGAGGATATTGGGATTCAGGAAATTGACCTTGCCTTTGCCCATGCTGATGATCTGATTGCTGCTAATCCCTATGATCGAGACCGTGTTGTACTCGGATTGGCTGACAGTATCGTTAAGTGGTTCATTAAACCAAACTACTTTTTTGATGCAGTGAATACACAGGCGAATCGCGATGCAGCGGTTAATGCGATTGAGCCGGTTTATATTAGTAAGGATGAGTTGCTAGTCTCTGAGGGCGATATTGTTGATGCTCACACATATGAGCGTCTCACTAACGCTGGGCTACTAAAGGATTCGACAACTGTTTGGCCATATTTGGGGCTATTATTGCTGAGTGCTCTGCTAACCTTTTTACTCTATTACACAATTCGTCGAATGCATCCAGCTATCCATCAGGATAATTCGAAATTGATAATGCTTCTAGTGATTAATCTTACAGTTATATTAATTTTTGTACTGATTGGTTTAATGAATAAAGGGGTTCAGAACCCGGCGCTCGGATATTTAGCGCCTTTAGCGCTTGGCGTAATGCTGATTACGACGCTGTATAGTCTGCGTTTTGCGATTGTAAACGGTGTGATTCTGTCGTTTGTTGTAAGTATTATTTTCAATATGGATTCGACCTTGATTTTCGATTATCGATACGGTTTCGTGTTGTTAATCGGTGCGATAGCTGGTGGTTTTGCGATGAAACACATTAAGCAACGTTCTTCGCTCTTTATTGCCGGTTTGGTTGTCTCGGCGGCAACGATGGTAGCGATTGTTGTAATAGTTTTCCTGAGTTCTCATCACTATACACCGACACAGATGTTGCAAACGACTATTTTCGGCATTTTAAACGGGTTAATCTCTGCTATTCTCATGATTGGTATTTTGCCACTCTTAGAGTCGGTGTTTGGAGTGTTATCGCCGGTTAAACTGATGGAACTTTCTAATGCTAATCATCCATTATTACGAAAATTATTAATTGAAACGCCGGGCACTTATCATCACAGTTTAATCGTTGGGAACTTGGCTGAATCGGCTGCGGAAGCGATTGGTGCGGATGGGCTATTAGCACGTGTTGGGGCATATTATCATGATATTGGCAAGACAAAACGACCATCATTTTTTGTTGAAAATCAGCTGAATATCAGTAATCCGCATGATAAGATTTCACCTATTATTAGCAAAAATATTATTATTGCGCATACAACTGACGGTTTGGAGATGTTACGCACTCACAAATTACCATCGGCGATTCAGGATATTGCAGTGCAGCATCATGGTACGTCGGTTCTAAAATTCTTTTATAATAAGGCATTAAAAGAGGCAAAGGAGACCGGTGAAACGGTTAATCGCGATGATTATCGTTATTTAGGTCCAAAATCACAATCTAAAGAGGCTGCGATAGTGGGAATTGCCGATTCATTAGAAGCTGCTGTACGTTCAATGAACAATCTGTCTAATGAGGATATTGAAGAATTGATTGAAAAGATTATCAAGGATGATATGGTTGATAATCAGTTTAGTGAGTGTGACTTAACCTTTAAGGAATTAGAGATTATTTCCGAGTCAATGTTGGCGAATCTGAAGGGGATTTTCCATTCACGAATTGAGTATCCGGATGACGCAGAGATTGCTGGAAATGCTGAGAATGTCGTGAGCAAAGGAGAAAACGAAGTTGAGCCTGGAAATCGAGATTATTAATGAGCAGGAAGAATATAATTTTACTGCAGAGCACGTTCAGTTGTTGGAGAGAGTGCTGAATGCAGCGGCAGAAGCCGAGTTGCTGGCTGACAGCGAGCTTGCGATTACGCTGGTAGACGAGACGACGATTCGCAATCTTAATCGTGATTACCGCGGAATTGATCAGTCAACCGATGTTCTTTCTTTCGCTTTAAATGAGGGGATTGAGGGAGAGTTGGAATTTGACCACGAAGAGTATCTATTGGGGGATATCATTATCTCAATGCCCCATGTCTATCGCCAAGCTGCTGAGTATGGGCATTCGGTCGAGCGGGAGTTAGCTTTTCTCGCTTTACATGGTTTCTTGCATCTGATTGGTGAGACACATGATACAGATGAAGAGGCTCAGCAAATGTTTGCAAAACAGGAACAAATTTTAACAAATTTAAATATTTTGAGGTGAAGCCGATGCCAATGAGGAACAGAAGCCGTAATAATATCCGAGGACTTGCTGATAGTTTTCGTTATGCCAGCGAGGGGATTGTCTATGCGATTGTTACGCAACGGAATATGAAAATTCACTTACTTGGTGCTCTTTTTATTTTAGCATCTGGACTCTGTCTCCATTTTACTCGTACTGAAGTTATGGTAGTCGCAATCTGTATCGCCTTAGTTGTTGCCTCAGAAATAATTAATACAGCGATTGAAAGTGCTGTTGACATGGCGATGAAAGATTATGATGATTTAGCTAAGCATGCGAAGGATTCAGCTGCCGGTGCCGTCTTTATTATTGTCTTAGTTGTTACTTTCATTGGTGCAATGCTTGTTGTTCCTTATTTCATCGAATTAGCCGATGGCAACTGGGTAAGACACCCGGCTGACCCATTAGCATTCCACTCACTGCAAGCTTTTGCACTTATCTTTTTTACATACGGAGTTAAGGCTGCTTGGTATCACTTTGACAAGAAGTATCAACCGCATATCTTAGTGGGGATTACATTTTACTTTATAGCTATGATCTCTGTTGTCCATCCACATCTGCTTACCTACTTGATAGTGGCTCTAGTTTTCTTAATCATTTATTTTCTGTTTCGCCGGGTTCACTGGCTGTCAATTCTGCAGAACTTACTGATATCAATAGGTGGTTTCTACCTATCCTATACAGTTTTTTTTTAAGTACAAAATAAAATCAAATGAAGGGAGATTATTGAAATGGAAAAACAGGGTTTAAAGTCAGGGTTTGTTACAATAATCGGTCGGCCTAATGTGGGAAAGTCAACGTTGGTTAATCAGATAATGGGGCGTAAAATCGCTATCATGTCGGATAAACCGCAAACGACACGGAATACAATTAGGGCAATATATACAGACCCAGAGCGCGGGCAAGTTATATTTATTGATACGCCGGGTATCCACCGACCGAAATCTAAACTTGGTTCCTATATGATGGATATGACGTTAACATCGTTAAAGGAAGTTGATCTAATTCTTTATTTAATCGATGTAACAAAGGAATTTGGACCAGGCGAGGAGTTTATTCTTGAACAATTAAATGATATTAAGGATACACCATCCTACTTAATACTGAATAAGATTGACTTAGTAGCACCGGAAGCTCTGCTGCCAATTATTGATAATTATCGGGAACGGGCTGATTTTGCTGAAATTATCCCATTGTCAGCTAAGCATGGCAATAATATTGAGACATTAATGAATCATATTTACGGAATCTTGCCGGAAGGACCGAACTATTATCCGGTAGATCAGACAACAGATTTTCCAGAGGGTTTTATTGTCGCAGAGTTGATTCGCGAGAAGTTGCTTGAGGTAATGCGGGAGGAAGTTCCGCATTCACTGGCGGTTGTTGTGGAATCAATGAAACGTGGCGATAATAATCCGCGAGCTGTTGCCATTAGTGCAACGATTTATGTTGAGCGCAAATCACAGAAGGGCATCATTATCGGCAAGAATGGTGCTATGCTGAAAGAGATCGGACAACGCGCACGCGAAGATATTGAGAAGCTACTGGGCACGAAAACTTACCTTGAGCTATGGGTCAAGGTGGAAGAGGATTGGCGCAACAAAGATCATCTATTAAAAGAATTAGGCTATACCATAATTGATTAATCTCTGCTATAATAGGTGCGAGAATAAAGGAGTGATGAACCGTGAAACATATTAAAGTGATTGCTCAAAACCGTTTACAAGATACGATGCAGTCTGGCACTTGCGATAAGTGTTCAGCTTCTTGCCAGTCAGCTTGTAAAACTTCAATGACAGTTAGTAATATTATTTGCTATACAAAGGTTGAAAACAAATAGTAGTATTTGGAGTAATTAGAGATTGAGCCGAGTCCGTAGTGGTAAACTATTGCTCGGCTTTTCTGTTAAGAGAGGATGTTAGAATTAATGATTCCTGGACAGGTTCATACCTTTTCCTACAAAGACAAAAACATTGTACTTGATGTTAATAGTAATTCGCTTTTCACTGTTGATGAATTAGCTTTCCGGATGATTCCAATGATGCAGAATCAGTCATTGGCTGAAATTGGCCAAGCGTTAGCTCCTGAATTTGCTCAGTCGGAGATTGATGAGAGCTATGCTGAGTTGTCACAGCTGATCGAGTCAGGGATTCTCTTCTCAGTTGGTTCGCTGCCACAAACTTCATACGAGCAGGCTGAGTTCGAGTTCAAATCAATGTGCTTGCACGTGTCGCACGATTGTAATCTGCGCTGTCGCTATTGTTTTGCGGGGACAGGGCCGTATGGTCAGGAACGGACCAATATGAGTTATGAGACGGGCAAGAAAGCAATCGACTTTCTTGTGAGGCAGGCGCATAATACCAGTTTCCTGGAGATTGATTTCTTCGGTGGTGAACCGCTACTTAACTTCCCGGTGTTAAAACAATTAGTTGGCTACGCTTGCGAGTTAGAGCAGACGACTGGCAAAACCTTCAGTTTTTCACTGACGACAAATGGCGTGTTGCTTGAGGAAGCGATTGAGCAATTTATTGCCGAGGAGCAGATTAATCTGATTCTAAGTATAGACGGGCGGAAAGATATTAATGATAGGTTGCGTCCTTTTGCTGATGGGACAGGTTCTTATGATCTGTTGATGGATAAATATCAAACGCTAAACGAAAAGCGAACTGGCAGCGAGGATAACCGCTATGGGCTAGGAGTTTATACTTATTATCGTGGCACATTCACGAGTGAGAATCTGGATTTTGACAAGGATGTAGTGCATCTGTCGGATCAAGGTTTCAAGCGGATTTCGATTGAACCGGTTATTTTGCCGGAGAATCGGAAGTATGCACTGAAGGAGGAGTATCTTCCGGAAATTTATGATAGTTACGATCGTTTAACCGAGGCCTATCTAGGGCGCTTAGGGACCGACCAGGAGTTTCATTTTCACCATTTTGAAGTGGAATTGGACAACGGGCCGTGCTTTGCCAAACGAATTACTGGCTGTGGAGCAGGCTATCATTATATGGCCGTGACACCGGAGGGTGACATCTACCCTTGTCATCAATTTGTCGGTAATAAAAAGTGGTTGATTGGTAACTTAGATGAAGGTTTCACTAACAAGGCGGCGATGAATCAGCTGCGTGACACAAATATCTACACAAAAGAAAAGTGCCGGAGCTGCTGGGTGCGTCATTTCTGTGGTGGTGGTTGTCATGTGAATGCGGATGGCTTTAATGATGATATTGCCGTGCCTTATGAGATAGCTTGTCAGATGATGCGCAAGCGCTATGAGAATGCGTTGTATCTGAAGGTTCTCGAACTTGAAGTATGAGGTGAAGTACCTTGCTAACAAATGTAGAGGCGATTGTTGTTAAATCAATGGACTATGCTGAGGGTGATCGAATCATAACCCTATTTACACGCGAACACGGTAAAGTAGCGGTACTCGCGCGCGGTGCAAAAAAGAACAACAGTCGGCTTAATGCAGTGACCCAGGTTTTTACGCATGGAAATTTTATTTATTTTCGCAAACGTACCGCTAGCATGGGGACGCTCAATACGGGTGAAATTGTGCAACATTTTGCTGCGATCTACGCCGACCTAGAGAAGACTAGTTTCGCCGCTTATCTAGTGGAATTAGTTGAGCGGGTTTCCGAGTCGGATCAGCCAAATCTATGGTTATACGAGCTGCTGGTCGGCGCCTTAGAGCAGATAGCGGCAGGCAAGGATGCGGAGACTGTGACGCGAATTTTTGAGATGCAACTCTTTCGACTGATGGGCGTCTTACCGCAACTGGAAGCTTGCTCTGTCTGCGGCGATACTGCTGAGTTAGTCGGATTTAGCGTGAGTCGCGGCGGTTTAGTCTGCCGGCTACATCTTGATGTGAGCAGTATCGTTTTGCAGGCGAATACAATTAGGTTGCTGCGGACTTTTGTTACGATGGACTTGGCGAGACTGGGTGAGATTAATCTGCGCGAAGAGACACGCGTAGAGTTGCGGAAGGTGACGGAAGGCTTTTTCGATCAATATATTGATATTCGCTTGAAGTCACGTGATTTCCTTCAACAATTGCAAAATTTTGAAGAATAAAGATTTGTTTTATATGTTTAGTTGCATAATGTATAATCAGTAAGATAAAATTAAGATAGATATTTGAAGGCGGAGGCGTTGTTCGTGAATTTGCAGGAAATGATTCTAAAGCTACAAAAATACTGGGGAGAGCAGGGATGCATTGTCGGGCAACCTTATGATGTGGAAAAAGGTGCAGGGACAATGAATCCGTTGACTCTGCTGCGGGCAATTGGTCCAGAACCTTGGCGAGTTGCTTATGTTGAACCGTCGCGGCGGCCGGCTGATGGGCGTTATGGCGAGAATCCAAATCGTTTGTATCAGCACCATCAATTTCAGGTAGTAATTAAGCCGTCGCCAGATAACATTCAAGAGTTATATTTAAATAGCCTTAAGGAGCTCGGAATTGACCCTCTAAGACACGATATACGCTTTGTCGAGGATAATTGGGAGAACCCAACATTTGGCGCTTGGGGGCTAGGCTGGGAGGTCTGGCTGGATGGCATGGAAATTACACAATTTACCTATTTCCAACAAGTGGGTGGTTTAGATTGCGACCCGATTTCAGTGGAACTTACTTATGGAATTGAACGTCTCGCCTCTTATATTCAGGAGAAGGATAACGTATTTGATTTGGAGTGGGTCAGTGGTTACAGCTATGCCGATATTTTTAAACAACAGGAATATGAGCAGTCGAAGTATAGTTTTGAAGTTTCCGACGCAAAATTACTGTTGCAATTGTTTAACATGTACGAAGCGGAAGCGGGGAGGATTATTGATGAGAAGTTAGTATATCCGGCCTATGATTATATTCTAAAATGCTCCCACGTTTTCAATCTGCTGGATGCGCGTGGCGCAATCAGTGTGACGGAGCGCGCCAATTATATTGGACGTGTGCGCAACTTAGCGCGCGCTTGCGCGCAGCTCTATTATGACGAGCGGGAGCGACTAGGATTTCCGATGTTGAGAAAGTAGCTGTAGAGTGTTAGTAGATGTGGTATTAGCGGTGAGATTTAAGTGACATGTTATAAGTGATGTGCTAGTAGATGTGGTATTAACGGATAGTTTTCGGGAGGAGAGTTGTTAGGTGGAGCATAAGGATTTATTGATAGAAATCGGCTTAGAAGAGATGCCGGCACGTTACATAGATGGCGCAAGCCAGCAATTAGCCGATCGGCTAATCGCTTGGCTTGATGCAGAAGCAATCTCCTATCAGGAGATTGCTACCTACTCAACGCCGCGGCGGTTGGCCGTGATGGTAGGCTCGGTTGCAGCGCGACAAGATGATCGCGTTGAGATTAAGCGCGGACCGTCGATGGCTGTGGCGCGGAATGAAGATGGGAGTTGGAGTCGCGCAACCGAGGGCTTTGCCCGTGGGCAAAGCGGCTCAACCGATGACCTGTATGTGGAGAGTGTCAATGGAGTCGAGTATGTCTTTTTGCGTAAGGAGGTCGCGGGGCAAGAGGTCGAGCGCCTGCTGGCGGCGGTGCTTCCTGAGTTGGTGAGCGGCATGACATTTCCTAAAAATATGCGTTGGGGTACAAATGAGTTACGCTATCTCCGACCAATTCACTGGTTAGTTGCACTTTATGGCGAAGCAGTTTTGCCGTTTGCAGTGGCTGGAATCAAATCAGGGAATCTCAGTTACGGCCATCGTTTCCTTGGTGGACCGGTGATTGTAACTGAACCTAGGCAATATCCTGCGCTACTTGCTAAAGAGTATGTCGTCGTTGATCCTGCAAAAAGGACTGAGATGATTATTTCCCAAATTGAGCAGCTTACGCGCGAGCGAAATTGGCAGGTTCCGATTGATCATGAGTTATTAAATGAGGTGGTGAACCTTGTTGAATACCCAACAATCTTGGTTGGGAGCTACGCTAACGAGTATCTTGAGTTACCTGCGGTTGTGCTGGTAACAACAATGAAAGTCCATCAACGTTACTTTCCTGTAGAAGATCGGGCGGGTAAGTTGCTTCCGTATTTTGTTGCAGTCAGAAATGGCGATGCTAATTCACTTGATATAGTTGCAAAAGGAAATGAGAAAGTAATCAGCGCAAGGCTTGCTGATGCATGTTTTTTCTACTTAGAAGACCAGAAGGTAAAAATTGATGAACAATTGGCGAAGCTTTCACAACTGATTTTTCAAGATAAACTAGGGACAGTTGCTGAGAAGTCTACGCGCTTAGTTGCGTTAACTACGCTACTTGCTGAGCAGTTAAATACCACTGCCAGCGACCGTGCGACCTGTCAGCGCACAGCAGAAATCTGCAAATTCGACCTAGTAACAAATATGGTTAATGAGTTCCCTGAGTTACAGGGCTATATGGGTGAGCTTTACGCATTAAAGCAAGGCGAACCAGCTGCAGTTGCTACTGCAATTAATGAACATTATCTTCCGCGTTTTAGCGGCGACCAACTGCCAGCAACATTAGCTGGCCAACTGGTCAGTCTGGCTGATAAACTTGATAATACTGTGGGTGCCTTTATCATCGGCAAAATCCCAACAGGCTCGCAGGATCCACTAGGATTACGTCGGGCTGCGACCGGTATTGTCCAGATTGTTCAAGCGAAGCAACCAAGTTTAACGCTCGAGTCACTCTACAAACAGACGATTGATTGCTATGAAGCTGCGGGATTGTTGTTTAAAGAACGTGAGCAGTTAATGAGAGAGTTAAGCGATTTCTTTGAGCTACGGATTAAGCGATTACTGCAGGATAAGGCAATCCGTTATGACGTAATTGATGCGGTATTATCGGCGGAGAAAAATGACCTCAACCGCATTGTCGAGCGAGCTGAGCTATTAACCGTGGAGATGGCGCAACCTAACTTTAAACAGGTTGTTGACTCGCTTACGCGGGTAATTAATCTCGCGACAAAAGCGGAGCACGCCAATCTTGATCCAGCCGCTTATCACGAGCAGGTGGAGCAGGAGCTGTATCAAGCTTATAAGCAGTTGCTTGTGGCGAACGAGCAAAGTGCTGATCAACGGTTAGTTTTTGCGGAGTTGAAAAAAATGCAAGCGCCAATTGATAATTATTTTGATAAAATAATGGTAATGGTCGATGACCAGAAGATGCGTGAACAACGCTTAGGATTGTTGAAGGCGATAGCCGACCAGATTTTATCCTACGCCGATTTTCGCAAGTTAGTATTCGATTAAGTTATTGCAATGAGTTTTTAGAAATTATACTATAGATTGTGTGAAAGAATCTGCATTGTGGGAGGGAGTCTGATTCCTATCGTAACCGAACGACCAATAATTTATATTGTATCAGACTCAGTCGGTGATACCGCGGAATTCGTGGTGCGAGCGGCTATCAGTCAGTTTAATGGGACTTTTGCCGATATTCGTCGCGTCTCACATATTGATGATTATGCGATGATTGACCAGACGATTGAACAGGTGCGTAATCTCAATGTAGTGATTGTTCTAACGATGGTAGTGGATGAACTGAAGAATTATTTAATCGCGCGTGCTGCTGTCGAGGGCATTCCGGTCGTTGATATTATGGGGCCGATGATTATTGCTTTCGAGGATCTCTACAAGAAACCAGCAAAGCAGGAGCCGGGTCTAGTCCGCAAGCTGGACGAGGAGTATTTTAAGAAAATAGCGGCTGTCGAATTTGCTGTTAAGTATGATGATGGTAAGGATCCCCGCGGAATCTATGAGGCTGATATCGTTTTGATCGGAGTATCACGGACTTCCAAAACACCACTCTCGATGTATCTAGCTAATCAACGACTAAAAACAGCGAATGTTCCGTTGGTTCCAGAAGTGGTTCCACCACCGGCACTGTTTGAGATTTCTAACCGGAAGGTAATCGGATTAACAATCAATCCGGAAAAACTGTTTGTTATACGAGAGGAACGTTTGAAGTCGCTGGGGTTAATCACACAGGCGAATTACGCAAGTTTAGAACGTATCCTTGAGGAGATTGAATATGCTGAAGGAATTATGAAACGAATCTGTTGTCCAGTAATTGATGTATCAAATAAGGCGATTGAAGAAATTGCAAGTATTATCATAGATATTAATCGTAAAAGGGGCGATGTTGGTGAGTAATAAGTATGTGTTTTTGTTTAATGAAGGTACCAAGGAGATGAAGGATCTACTGGGTGGGAAGGGAGCTAACTTAGCTGAAATGACGCGTGTTGGTTTGCCGGTTCCTCCAGGGTTTACAATCTCAACAAAGGCATGTAACGACTACTATGACAAAGGTCGAGTTATCTCTACTGAGGTGATTGAACAGATTAATGTGGCATTAGCACAGCTTGAGTCGGAGACCGGTAAAAAGTTAGGCGACCTCGAGAATCCACTACTTGTTTCTGTGCGTTCAGGCGCAGTTTTTTCGATGCCTGGGATGATGGATACTGTTTTAAATCTGGGGCTTAATGACCAAACGGTTGAAGTACTGGCGCGCCTTAGTTATAATCCGCGTTTTGCTTATGATAGCTACCGTCGTTTTATCCAGATGTTCAGCAACGTTGTACTTGATCTGGAAGGTTATTTATTCGAAACAGAAATTGATCGCATCAAAGTAGCAAAAGGTGTCGAACTTGATACTGAATTGGCAGCGGAAGATTGGAAAGAGGTTGTCCAGGCTTTTAAAAATATTGTTATTCAAAAAACTAAAACTGCTTTTCCGCAAGATCCAAAAGTGCAGTTAGTACTCGCGATTGAAGCCGTGTTTAATTCATGGAATAATCAACGGGCGATTATTTATCGCAAAATTAATCGCATTCCTGATCATTTAGGAACCGCGGTCAATATTCAATCTATGGTCTTTGGTAATCTAGGCGAAGATTCCGGAACGGGAGTAGCGTTTTCACGCAACCCATCAACGGGAGAAAAAGTTCTTTATGGTGAGTACCTAATGAACGCACAAGGCGAGGATGTTGTTGCCGGCATTCGTACGCCTGAGCCGATTGCATCACTTGACAAAGTTAACCCAGCTGTTTTTAAACAGTTTGTAGATATTACGAAACAACTTGAGAAGCACTACAAGGATATGCAAGATATTGAGTTTACGATTGAACGTGGCACACTATACCTGTTGCAAACACGTAACGGTAAAAGGACAGCACAAGCAGCTGTTAAAATAGCGGTTTCGCTTGTTAAAGAGGGTCTTATCGATAAAGAGACTGCAATTATGCGGATTCAACCGGAACACCTTGATAAATTGTTGCACCGTCAGATTGATACCTCGATTCAACTTGATATCCTCGCAAAAGGGCTACCCGCTTCACCAGGCGCATCGACCGGTAAGATTGTGTTTTCTGCCGATGAGTCTGAGCGTATGAGCGGTCTTGGCGAGCGAGTAATTTTAGTGCGAGCAGAGACAACGCCAGAGGACTTGCACGGCATGATTGGAGCGCAAGGCATTCTGACAAGCCGCGGTGGGATGACTAGCCATGCGGCGGTAGTTGCACGTGGGATGGGTAAGCCGTGCATAACTGGTGCGGAATCAATCAGAATTGATGCGGCGGCTGGCGAGGTTGTTTTTGATAATGGTTTGGTCTTAAAACAGGGAGATATTATTTCGTTGGATGGCGGCACCGGTGAGGTTGTGCAAGGTGAAGTTAAGTTAATTGATCCTGAGCTATCTGGCGAATTTGTGGAATTGTTAGAGTGGGCAGACCAAGTGAAGAAGATTAGTGTTCGCGCTAATGCTGATAATCCTGCTGATGCGAAAAAAGCACGTGAGTTTGGCGCTAAGGGAATTGGTCTCTGCCGAACAGAGCATATGTTCAGTGATCCAGCACGTTTACCAATTGTTCGAGAGATGATTCTTGCTGATTCTAAGGAACAACGCGCAGTGGCGTTGGCTAAGTTGTTGCCGGTACAACAGGGTGATTTTGAAGGCATTTTGCGTGCGATGGAAGGTTTGCCAGTGACAATTCGTCTGTTAGACCCGCCGTTACATGAGTTCCTACCTAATGCAGAGGAGTTAGTAGTTGAGATTCTAAAGCTGAAACATGAGGGTGCAACTCCTGCGTTGATAGAAGAGAAAGAACACTTGTTGAAAAAGGTGCGCAACCTTTCCGAGATTAACCCAATGCTTGGACATCGTGGGTGCCGTTTGGGTATAACCTATCCGGAAATCTATGCAATGCAAGCGGAAGCGATTTTCAACGCAACCGTCGTACTGACAAAAGCGGGTGTCAATGTCATTCCCGAGGTCATGATTCCATTAGTTGTACATGCTAATGAGTTAAAAATATTGCGTGAAGTGGTTGTTGGGGTAGCTGAACGAGTTAAAGCTGAAAGCGGCGTAGAATTCACATATTTAGTTGGCACGATGATTGAGTTACCGCGAGCTGCTCTGACAGCGGATGAGATTGCGGCACATGCAGATTTCTTCTCATTTGGCACGAATGATTTGACACAGACCACTTTCGGTTTTAGCCGTGATGATGCTGAGGGTAAATTCTTGCATTATTATGTGGATCAGAAGGTGTTGCCGGAAAATCCTTTTGTGACGATAGATGTGGATGGCGTTGGCAAGTTAATTAAGATTGGCACTGAACTTGGTCGTTCTGTTAAACCAGGATTGAAGGTAGGTATCTGTGGTGAGCATGGCGGAGAAGCAAGATCAATCGAGTTTGTGTATAAACAAGGTCTGGATTATGTGAGTTGTTCACCTTATCGTGTACCGCTAGCGAGATTAGCTGCTGCACAAGCAGTGATTGAGGGGAAATAGGTTTTATATTAATGTTCAAAAAGGTATTGTCGCTTAAATTAAGCACAATACCTTTTTTCGTAGTAATGTTAAATAAAAGTTGAATTTATTCAAACATATATAGCAGATCACCATAGCCCTCTGCTTTCATCTCACTTTTGGGAATGAAGCGCAAGGCCGCGCTGTTAATGCAATATCTTAATCCGCCCAATTCCGTTGGTCCATCTTCAAATACATGCCCTAAATGAGAATCGCTGTTTTCGCTTCTTACTTCAGTGCGAATTCTGCCATGGCTGGTATCCAAAGAGAGAGTTACCAGACTTTCCTTTATTGGTTTCGCAAAACTTGGCCAACCGCATCCCGCATCAAATTTATCTTTTGATGAAAAGAGTGGTTCTCCAGAAGTTATATCGACATAGATTCCGTCTTCAAAATTATCATTATATTCATTGGCAAAAGGTGGTTCTGTAGCGCTGTTTTGTGTGACTTCATATTGTAAAGCGGTAAGAGCTGATTTTAGCTCATCTTGCGGTTTTACTGGATATTTTGTCTCCTGCTGTAACCGGACTAATTCAGCAAAATTCTGCGGAGTAACATGACAGTAACCTCCCGGATTTTTGTTTAAATACATCTGGTGGTAATCTTCAGCGGTGTAGTAGTTGTTTAGTTCCATAAGCTCAACCGCCAGTGGTTCGGTATAATTTTTTTGTAAGTGGTCAAGTGTGGCGCGGATAGTATCGTAATCCGCTTTATCAACATAGTAAACGCCGGTTCTGTATTGGGTGCCAATGTCATTGCCTTGTCTATTCACGGAGACAGGGTTAATCACGCTGTAGAATAGATTAAGTAGATACTCTAAAGCGATCTTGTTTGGGTCATATGTCACCTTGACAGTCTCTGCATGACCTGTATTATTTCTAACTACATCGGCATAAGTTGGGTTAGCAGTTGATCCGTTTGCATAGCCAACTTCTGTAGCCATAACGCCGTTTATTAAGTTGATATATTTCTGAACTCCCCAGAAACAGCCGCCAGCCAGATAAATAACTTTATTACTCATTACACATCCCTCACATTTTGCATTAGATTGTATGTGTTATTTTACCACATCTGAGATAGAAGCGCTGAATTTAAGCGTATGTTACTAGTAAAACATGTTACAATGAAGAAAGAAGATTCAATCGTAAAGGAGCTATCGTACAATGAATATTACGCCAGCCAAGGACATTTTTTACAGTAAGAAAGACTTTTTTGATGAAGGTAACACGAGGAGCTATGAGTTTAGAATTGAGCAATTAATACTGCTGAAAAATACTATAAAAAAATATGAGAAAGAGATTTCAGAAGCTCTATACATTGATCTGAATAAATCGGAATTTGAAGCATATGCGTCGGAAATTGGTTTTGTATATCAGGAGCTTAATTATGCTATCAAGAACTTGCGTAAGTGGATGAAGCCAAAACGTGTGCTTGATGTGATTGCAACGATGCCATCCAAAACGTATTTAGTTGCAGAACCACTGGGGGTAGTATTAATTATTGGGCCGTGGAATTATCCGTTTCATCTAATCTTTGCACCATTAATCGGTGCGATTGCTGCAGGTAATTGCGCGATTGTAAAGCCTTCTAACAAAACTAAACGCACGGCAATCATTGTTGAAAAAATTATTGAAGAGATTTACCCAGCAGAATACATTTCAGTAGTTCAAGGTCCAGGTTCAGCGATTGGGCCTGAACTAATTGATAATTATCGTTTTAATCACATCTTTTTTACTGGAAGCCAGGAAGTTGGGAAGGATGTAATGCGGCGAGCTGCACAGCATTTAACCCCAGTCACACTAGAATTAGGTGGAAAGTCACCGGTGATTGTTCACAAGGATGCAAACTTAAATCTTGCGGCAAAACGGATTGT
This sequence comes from uncultured Caryophanales bacterium, assembly GCA_964568525.1. GTDB lineage: Bacteria > Bacillota > Bacilli > Tepidibacillales > Tepidibacillaceae > CAYZPB01. Next base: position 3,404 of record CAZMPM010000006.1, on the reverse strand, counting down.
TTCCGGCCGATACTATAATGCTGGACAGACATGCATTGCGCCTGATTATCTTCTGGTACATGAGGATGTTAAGGAAGAACTTGTGGAAGATCTAATCGAGCATATAAAGGGATTATACGGAGAAAATGCTCAAGCGAGCAAGGATTACGGCAGGATTGTCAACAAAAATAGATTTGACATATTAGCAAACTATTTGGAGAATGCCCGAATAATTTATGGTGGAAATCATGATGCGGATGATTTGTATATCGAGCCAACAATAATTGAAACAGCTAACATTGACGATCCAGTCATGCAAGAAGAAATATTTGGGCCGCTTATTCCGGTCATAACTTATCGGGAAATCGACCAAGTGGTCAGTATTATTCGAGCTAGCGGATATCCGCTTGCGCTTTATCTCTTTACTAATGATAAAAAGCTTGTGGAATATATCATTAACACAGTTGAGTTTGGCGGTGGTTGTATCAACAACACGCTTCTTCACTTATTAAATCATCGGATGCCGTTTGGCGGGGTAGGAGCAAGCGGGATTGGTGGTTATCACGGAAAATACTCATTTGCCACATTCTCAAATTATAAAGGTATATTGGAGTCACATAATAAGATCGATGTGCCGCTAAGGTATCCGCCTTATAGCTCTAAGAAATTTAGCGTAGTTAAGAAAATTATGAAATAGGACCTTGACAGGATCTGAATCGCTTGATAGAATAATATTGTAATCATTACAAAATTGTAAACATTACATATTAATGTGTGAATGAGGTGAAGCTGATGCAAATTAATACTACTCAAATAATTGAGGAGCTGTTTTCTAACAACATCAGACCTTCGCATAATCGCATTCGTATTCTACAGTATTTATATGAGAATATGGATCATCCGACAGTCGAGCGAATCTATTCGTCTCTAAAGGATGAACTACCCACACTATCGAAAACAACTGTCTATAATACTTTAAGTTTATTTAAACAGTTAAATCTATTAAATCAATTTACTTATGATGATAATGAGGCACAATATGATGTTCGCATCAATGAACATGGACACTTTAAATGTGAAGAGTGTGGTAAGCTTTATGACTTTGAACTTACAATAAATGACTGCATGGATAGAGAGCTTAGTGGTTTTATAGTAAATAGTAAGGATGTTTATTTTAAAGGTGTTTGCAAGGAATGCCTAAAATAAATTTAAAATTAAGAAGGAGGCTATAAAAATGGAAGAAGTTAAAACTTATAACAAAATGCCATTAATTGGCGACCCGGCACCTAGTTTCAGAGCAGTCACAACGCAAGGGGACATTAATTTCCCGGCAGATTTTAAAGGGAAATGGGTTATCCTTTTCTCACATCCGGCTGACTTTACACCGGTTTGTACTACTGAATTCATGACTTTTGCTGCAATGGAAGATGAGTTTAAAGCATTAAATACTGAGCTTGTTGGTTTATCTGTTGACTCATTGCATGCGCATATTGCATGGTTAAGAAAAATTAAAGAGCTTGAGTGGAAAGATTATAAGGATCTTGAAGTAAAATTCCCGCTAATTGTTGATATTACGATGAATGTTGCGAATCAATATGGAATGATCCAACCAAATCAATCTACCACTGCTGCTGTTCGTGCGGTATTTGTCGTTGATCCTAAAGGGGTTATCCGTACAATTCTTTATTACCCACTTTCAATGGGCCGTAATTTTGATGAGATTAAAAGAATCATCCAAGCCCTACAAAAAGCTGATAAAGACGGAGTTGCAACACCTGCTGATTGGCGCCCCGGTGATGATGTAATTATCCCAGCACCTGGTAGCTGTGGAGCGGCAAAAGAAAGAATGGCTAGTCAAGCAAAAGACAGTTACTGTCTAGATTGGTTCTTATGCTTTAAAAAAGATAAATAAACGTTTTAATCTAAAAAAGGGTTAGTATCCTAACTAACTTTTTTTTATATATATCAAGGTATGAATTATATGCTATAATGCGATTATGCTAAAAAAGAATGGAGAACTGTTATGGATATTGGCACTTCAACGATAATATTAGCATTTGCTTTAACGCTTTTTGCCGGTTTGTCAACAGGGGTTGGAAGTCTGCTTGCGATATTTACTAAGCAGACAAATACGCGTTTTCTATCAGTTGCGCTTGGTTTTTCTGCTGGTGTGATGATCTACCTTGCTTTTGCCGAGATGTTAGTCGAGTCTAATCGGACATTAGGAAAAGTGCTTGGCACAGTGCCGGGTGCCTGGGCAACAGTCGGTGGATTTTTTGTTGGCATTCTATTTATTGCAGTAATCGATCGATTTGTTCCCGAGATGGGCAATCCTCATGCCGTTCATACCGTTGAGGAAATGGATGGGAAAAGCATTGAGCACAAAAACAAGTTAATGAGGACTGGGGTTTTCACAGCTATAGCAATTGCGATTCATAATTTTCCTGAAGGTATAGCAGCATTTATGGCTACATTGATTGATCCGGTACTAGGAGTATCAGTTGCAGTCGCGGTAGCAATTCACAATATTCCAGAGGGTATATCTGTTGCTGTCCCAATTTACTACGCAACTGGCAGTAAGAAAAAAGCTTTTAAATTTTCATTAATCTCTGGTTTAGCGGAACCGTTAGGTGCGCTAGTAGCTTTCCTGTTTTTATACCAATTTATGAGTGAAACATTGTTTGCTCTAGTTTTCGCTTTTGTTGCAGGGGTTATGATCTATATTAGTATCGACGAACTCCTTCCTGCCGCGCACAAGTATGGTGAGCAACACCTTGTAATTTACGGTTTGATTGGCGGAATGGCTGTTATGGCGGCAAACCTACTTTTAATGATGAAGTAACATGTTGTGGATTATAGGCAAATATTTGAGTTTGCCTGAATAAAAGGAACTTATCGGCGTTAAAAACGCCTAATAATATAACAGATATTGTAGAATAGTTTTATTGTAAGGTGTTATAATATATGGGCATAGATTTTTTGAAATCGAGATTGACCCGAGTATTATAATAATTTTAGGAAGAAAGGATTATATGACAAACAATCTGATACCTGATAACTTAATTGATCAGATTCGGGAGCGTTTAGATATTGTTGATGTAGTTGGTCAGCATGTGAAATTAAAAAAGAGTGGCCGAAATTATTTCGGTTTGTGTCCTTTTCACTCTGAAAAAACGGCTTCCTTTTCAGTAGCACCAGACAAGCAAATTTACTATTGCTTTGGTTGTGGCGCTGGCGGGAATGCGATAAATTTTGTAATGAATATTGAGGGTTATGATTTTCGAGAGGCAATTCTACATTTAGCAGCTGAAACCGGGGTAGAACTTCCGGAGATTGCCGGTAAAGGTACTGCAGTGGTTGAGGATCCTGAATGGATTAAGATGCGTGAAGCCTATGAACTGGCAAGCAAGCTGTATCACTATATT
>CAZMPM010000005.1:381-54394 GCA_964568525.1 uncultured Caryophanales bacterium | reverse complement strand
GGCGGCTTTCACCGCTTGACTCAGCGGCTAGGCGGCATACCACATTCGCTTCGGTTGATGTTATGCCGTAATTTGTTGGCGAGATTTCGATTGAGATTAAAGCTGAGGATCTAAAAATCGACACTTACCGCGCAGGCGGTGCCGGTGGTCAGCACGTTAATACGACAGATTCGGCTGTGCGCATTACGCATTTGCCGACGGGTGTTGTCGTTACTTGCCAGGCCGAGCGCTCACAGCTTCAGAATAAAGAACGCGCGCTGACAATGCTAAAGGGTAAGTTGTACGAGCGTCAATTAGCTGAACAGGCGGCGGCCGCAGCTTCTGTACGCGGCGAGCAAAAGGAGATCGGTTGGGGTAGTCAGGTACGCTCCTACGTTTTCCAACCGTACCAAATGATTAAGGATCACCGCACTAACGTTGAAGTCGGTAATGTTGATGCGGTTATGGATGGCGAGATTGACCAGTTCATTGATGCGTATCTACGCAGTAAAATAGGGAAATAAAATAGGAGGTCAAACATGTTAATTGATCAGCAAAAGGAGTTTAAACTGCAGGAGCAAGCGCAGAGTATTCGCTCACACATCGTTAATATGATTAGCAAGGCAAGTTCCGGTCATCCGGGTGGCTCTTTGTCAGCGGCGGATATTCTCACTGTCTTATATTTTGATGAGATGCTTGTCAATCCCGAGCAACCGAACGACCCGAATCGTGATCGTTTTGTGCTAAGCAAGGGGCATGCTAGTCCGGTATTATATGCAACGCTGGCAGAGAAGGGCTTTTTCCCGAAAGAGGAGTTGCTGACGTTTCGGCAGATTAATTCTCGCTTACAGGGACATCCGAGTCGCAAACATTTACCAGGAGTTGATATGAGTACCGGTTCACTCGGGCAAGGTCTATCTGCTGCGATTGGGATGGCACTTACGGGTCGCCTCGATGGTCGTGATTATCGCGTCTATGCTTTGTTGGGCGATGGTGAAATGCAGGAAGGAATGGTCTGGGAGGCACTGATGTCAGCTGCACATTATAAGCTGGATAATCTGACTGTCTTTCTCGACTACAACCAGTTGCAGATTGACGGCTACACTGCTGAAGTCATGAGTATCGATCCGATTGCTGATAAGGTTGAAGCTTTTGGTTGGGACGTCTTAGAAATTGATGGACATGACTATGCGGCTATTTCCCGGGCAATTGCTGAAGCGAAACTTACTAAAGGGAAGCCGACGTTTATCATTGCTCATACTGTTAAAGGCAAAGGTGTTTCTTTCATGGAGAATCGAGCAGAGTGGCATGGTGTTGCGCCGAGCTTTGAGCAAAAGGCGGCTGCGCTTCGCGAGCTTGCAAAAACTACTGCAGCGGAAAGGGGCGATAGCAAATGAGTATGGCGACGAGAGATGCTTATGGCAAAACGTTAGTTGCGCTTGGTGCAGAACATCCGGAGATAGTTGTTCTTGATGCTGACTTATCACGTTCAACAAAAACGGGTGATTTTAAGGATGTTTATCCGGAACGCTTTTTCAATATCGGCATCGCTGAGGCGAATATGATGGGAATTGCGGCGGGATTTGCTACATGTGGGAAGATACCATTTGTTAGTACTTTTGCGATTTTTGGAACGTTGCGAGCGGCGGATCAAGTGCGTAACTCAATCTGTTATCCGAATCTGAATGTGAAGTTGGCACTTACGCATGCGGGGATTACCGTTGGCGAGGACGGAGCATCACATCAAGTGGTGGAAGATATTGCTCTAATGCGAGCGATGCCGAATATGACGGTAATTGTTCCGGCTGATGGCGAAGAGACTGCGCAAGCGGTTAGAGCGGCAGTTGAGTATGAGGGGCCTGTATATCTGCGTTTGGGTCGAGCAAAGGTACCGACTATATTTGATAGCAATTATAAGTTTGAAATTGGTAAGGGAGTTATAGTACATCCTGGCGATGATGTAACGGTTATCGCTTGTGGCATCATGGTTAGTATCGCGATTGAAGCGGCGAAGGAGTTGGCTCATCAAGGGATCTCCGTTCGCGTAATCAATATGCCTAGTATTAAGCCGATTGATCGTGAGTTGATCATTGCCGCAGCGCACGAGACTCGCGGTATCGTCACAGCTGAGGAACACAGCATTATCGGTGGTTTAGGTGGGGCGGTTGCTGAGGTGGTAAGTGAGTCTGTGCCGACATTGGTGAAACGAGTCGGGATGATGGATACGTTTGGTGAGTCAGGCAAGCCGGAGCAGTTGCTCGTGAAGTATGGGTTAACGAAGGAGAATATTATAAGTAAGATAAGAGAGATTGTGTAAATATATATAGATAGATAGGAGCCTATTATGTTTCTTCATAATAAGCTCCTATCTTGTGTCATAATATTATGTTTTATATAACTTAGACAGCGGGGGTGCTGGTAAGTGAAAATAATTTAATTATTCGCGACGTAATGCTTCGATTGGATGCAACTTCGATGCCTTCATTGCTGGATAGATACCGAAGAATACACCGACCAATACCGAGAAAGTAAAGGCTAACAGAACTGACCAGACCGGAATTACCGTTGCCCAGCCCAGACCCGTTGAGATTAGTGACGCTGATAAAGCGCCAAGCAGTATGCCGATTATTCCTCCGGCAATACTTAGGATAATTGCCTCTACAAGAAACTGCATCATAATGTCGCGACGTCTTGCCCCGATTGCTTTACGGATACCTATTTCACGTGTCCGCTCCGTAACCGAAACGAGCATAATATTCATAATGCCAATTCCGCCAACGAGTAGTGAGATACCGGCGATTGCTCCTAGCATTAGCGTCAAAGATTGTGTCATCGAATCCATTGAGCCAATTAACTGATCCTGGCTTGTTATTCTAACTAAGTCGGGTTTGCCAAATTTCTTTTCGTACAACTGATTAATTTCTGCAACTGCGGAAGTCGTCTCGTTTGTCGTTGTTGCTTGTACATAGATAGTCCGCAGAATTTTGGTTCCTAACAACCGCTCAGCCGAGCTGATTGGGATAAAAATGTTTTTATCAAGGTCCTGTCCAAGCACTTCGCCCTTCGACTCCATTAGACCAATAATCGTGTAGCGCTGGCCGTTAATGGTAATTGATTCGCCAAGTGCGTTGCCTGTGCCATATAGTTCATCATAGATATCCTGCCCAATCACTGCAACGCGTTTGCGTTTGTCAACATCGTCAGGAGTAATAAATCGTCCCTGAACCAATTTAAAGTTACGGACATCAGGGTAGTCCTCATTCGTCCCTTCGACTGTCGCTGTCGTTGATGTAGTTCCTGCTTTGACAGTTACCTCATTTTGTGAGATGGAGGGGGCGACTCGGCTTATACTCGGGAGTCGCTTCAGTTGCTCAACGTCCGCGCTTTCCAGGACGCCGCCCAGGCTTCGCATGCCGGTTACAACGATTAAATTTGTTCCAAGGTCTTCTAACTCGCCGGTAATATCTTGCGTTACGCCTTGACCGACAGCAATCAGAGCAATTACAGCGGCTACACCGATGATAACGCCAAGGGTTGTAAGCACTGAACGGATTTTATTCCCTTTAATACTCTTCCAAGCAACGCGGATACTCTCCCAAATTTTCATCGTTTAGCGCCTCCTTCCGCTACAGCTCTAAAAACCTTATCCTTAATGATAGAGCCGTCACGCATGATTATGTGACGTTTACTATGTTCTGCAACGGTTGCATCGTGTGTTACTACTAAGACTGTCATGCCTTGGTCATTCAGTCCGGCAAAAACACTCAAGATTTCCTGTTCAGATTGCGAGTCCAAGTTTCCCGTCGGTTCATCCGCTAACAAAATTTTCGGTTCTCCAGTTATTGCCCGCGCAATGGCAACACGTTGTTGCTGCCCGCCAGACAGTTCGGCTGGTCGATGGTGAGTGCGGTCGCTAAGTCCGACACGTTCCAGAGCTGCTAAGGCTAATTGATGGCGCTCGTTGCGGCTAACACCACGATAGCTGAGCGGTAACTCCACATTTTCGAGTGCTGTCAGATTTGGTAAAAGGTTGTAGCCTTGAAAAATGAAACCGATTGACTGGTTACGAATTACCGCTAATTGGTCATCATTTAGTTTGCTAACCTCTTTACTATCGATAAAGTATTGACCGTCAGTTGGTGTATCAAGACAGCCAATTATATTCATTAATGTTGATTTGCCGGAGCCGGATGGGCCCATAATTGCGATGTATTCGCCTTCAGTAACGGTAAAATCAACAGCACGAAGGGCATGAACCGCAATTTCGCCCTCGCCATATACTTTGCTAATCTGTTTTAATTCAAGTACCTTAGTGCGATCCAAGGCCGCCACCTCCGCCAAGGCCACCGCCCATACCTCCGCCACCTCCGCTACCGCCAGTAACGCCAGGTATCATCACGCCAGGAGTGCCAAGACCGGTGCCAGGTGTAGTTGTGCCGTTAGAAGGTACAACGACAGCTGTTACAACCATATCATCTACATTTAGTCCGCTAACAATTTCCGTCATCGTATCATCGCTGATACCAACGACTACGCTTTTTCGTTCCATTCCATTAGCTGTTAGCACGCGGACGATTTTGCCGTCTTGTGCAGTCATTACAGCACTACTTGGAACTCGCAGTACGCCTTTGGCTTGATCGAGAATGATTGCTACATCAACAGACATTCCTTCTTTAACTTGCGCGTTATTGGCAAAACTCAGCTGAACCTCATAGCTGGTAATGCCATCTTTAACATTTCCTTTGTTGGCAATGTAGCTAACCGTACCAACCAAATCCTCTTCAGAATAACCAGGAATATAGAGTGTTGCCGGCATGTCCAGTTTGACGTAGGAAATATCAAGCTCGTCCACTTCGATGCTTGCGACAAGATCTTTACTTGTTAAAGTAGCGATTTTGCTGTTAGGCGATAAACTTTGTTTTGGTTCAACCATTAAATCACTGATTGTGCCAGAACGTGGTGCGCGTAGCGTTAGAGCCTCATAATCGAGGTTCAAAGAATCAACTTTTAATTGACTGTTATAGACATTCTGCTTCTGAATTTCAACTTGGTTGTATAGAGAATTGGAATCGACTTCGAATAAGGTCTGACCCGCAGTTACTTCATCGCCACTTGCGACATTGATGTTAGTAATTGGGCCGGCTATTTTCGAATATACAGCAACTGTTCCGCTAACACCATCAATCATGCTAGTGATTGTCATAACTGAATTACTCGTATTTACTGTTGAGCCTGGTTCAGCTTTAAAGCTCACTGTCCCACTAACTGGCGCGGTTACTGTCGCTAAATCGGCAACTGTAACTTTGTCGATATTCTCTACCCGCGTTTGCAAAAGATTCGCTAAATTCAATTTTGCAATCTGCAAAGATGTTTTCGCCTGCTCTAGCTGTAGTTTCAGTGCACGGTCATCGAAGCGGAGAATCGGCTGGTTAGCTGTAACTTGATCTCCGTTTTTGACATAAATCTGTGCGACAGTACCATTCATACTGCTTGTAATCGTTGTGCTGTCAGCGTATTTTACTATACCTGAATTTTCGACAGAAAGCGTAATATCGCCGATTTTAGCAGCTGCTGTCTGGTAAGTAGATTGAACAGTCTCTTCAGGCATGAAGAAAAAATAATAGACGCCAGCGCCGATTATAAGTAAAACAACTACTATTAATATAATTTTTTTAGCCATTCATATATCCCCTTCGCATTTATATAGTGCCGATTATACAAATTTGGTGTCTATTTATCGTTAAGAGATTATTAAGAAGTTTATAAGAAATAAATTTAAAATTTTAGTTGACAAGATGAATAATTATTATATAATAATGAATTAATATAAGCTGTACGTAGTGCAGCCGACAAATTGATGAAGGAAAGAGTAAGATTATATGGTTAGCATTAGAGAGAGGAGCATACGGTGAAAGCTCTTCCAGCCAGTATTCTGAAACCCATTCCTGAGAGTCTGTGAATAAGCAGACCGCTATCCGCGTTAACAGATTTGAGAAACAACTGTAGTGTAGGAATAATCGTCCGGCATATTGGCTGCGATCTGCGAGTCTGACTGCAGAAGTTTAAATTAAGGTGGTACCACGAGACTGTCGTCCTTTGCGATAGTCTCTTTTTGTTTATCTGGGATGGAAATTGTTTATCTGGGGCGAAAATTGCATTAATAAATATTAATTATAGGAAAACTGCAAAAATCTTATAAAAACATGCAAATATTGCTTGCAATTAGAGTTTGAAAATGTATAATTATACTTATGTTTTTATAAATATACCCCAAATATAACGTAAAAACATGTGGAGAGAAGCGAGGTGAGTTAGATTGGTAAAGGTGATAATCGTGGGTGCGACAGGTTATAGCGGTCTTGAGTTAATCAGATTGCTGCTGCAGCATCCGCAAGTTACAATTCATAAATTATATGCAAGCGCACAAGAGTACGCATCGGTGACTGAGGTCTATCCTCACCTTAACACCTTTACAAATCTAGCGATTGAGCAGATAGGCGACGTTTCGGATGCAGAGCTTGCTGATATGCGAGCAAATGCTGAGGTCGTCTTTCTGGCAACACCTTCTGGAGTAAGTACAGAACTCGGGCCACGATTATTGAAAGCTGGCTTTAAGATAATTGATTTATCTGGCGATTTTCGGATTAAAGATCGTGATGTATATGAAGAGTGGTACCAGCTTATTGCACCAACAGCCGAGAATCTTGATAAAGCGGTTTATGGTTTATCGGAGTGGTTTCCCGCTACAATCAAAAAGGCAAATTATATTGCCAACCCCGGCTGCTATGCAACGGGAATCTTGCTAGGAATCGCGCCAATTGTTGCGGCAGGTCTCGATGTAAAATCGATTATCGCCGATGCAAAATCAGGCGTTTCCGGAGCAGGACGTGGCGTAAGCCGTGGAGTTCATTTCTCCGAGGTGAACGAGAACTTCAAAGCCTACCGCGTCGGTGCTCATAAACATATTCCTGAGATTGAGGGAGTTGTTGAAACACTTGCTAATAAAAAACTGCTGATCGACATGGTACCACATCTGGTGCCGATGACTCGCGGCATCCTGTCTACAATCTATATCGAATTAGGGGCAGGCGGGGAAAATCCCGGTAGGGTAGCTATCGATGAGAAGACGATTCGCGAAATCTACACTCAAGCCTATGCTGAGCAACCGTTTATCCGTTTGTTAGCCGCAGGTAAGCTGCCGGAGACGAAGCAGGTAAGTGGGACAAACTTTTGTGATATCGGTCTACACCTAGATAAGCGGACAGGACGCATAATCGTGATTACGGCAATCGACAATCTGATGAAGGGCGCATCCGGCCAAGCGGTTCAGAATCTAAATCTAATGATGGGCTGGGAACAGGATCTGGGGCTAAAAATTATACCAATGTATCCATAGGGTGCCAGGCAATGTGAACTGCAACGTAAACGAACGACAACGTGACTAAATAAAGGAGGAGAAGCAGATGCAAACAGAATTCAAGGTAATCGCAGGGGGGACAGTTACTTCCCCGACAGGCTTTAAGGCCAACGCCGTGAATGCCGGCATCAGAAAAAGTAAAAAAGACATAGCAGTTTTATACAGCGATCAACCAGCTGTTGCAGCTGCTCTATATACACTGAACCAGTTTGCGGCAGCGCCAATTATCGTAACAAAAGCGGTGCTCGCAAAAACAGACAGACTACAAGCAATTGTGGTTAATAGTGGCAATGCCAATGCCTACACCGGCGAACAAGGTCTTAAGGACGCGTGGAGCACAATCAAACTCGCCGCCGATAAACTGCATCTTGACCCAGCTAAAGTAGCGGTCGCCTCTACAGGAGTGATTGGCGTGGCGCTACCAATGCCGACAATCGAAGCAGGTCTAACTGAGTTAGCGGCTTTAGGGCTAAGTAGTACGGGTGGGGCTGACTTTAGCGAAGCAATCCTGACTACAGATTTAGTGGCTAAAGAGCTAGCGGTTACCGTCGAAATCGATGGCAAACTGATTACGATCGGCGGCTCGGCAAAAGGATCGGGGATGATCAATCCCAACATGGGTACGATGCTCGCTTTTGTGACGACGGATGCAGCGATTGACGCAGACGCGCTCGATCGCCTAATGCGCAGTACCACCGACGCAAGCTACAACATGGTTACCGTCGATGGCGATACTTCAACGAATGACATGGTCATCTGTATGACCAATGGAATGGCAGGGAATCTTCCTTTAAATGAGAATCACCCGGATTGGTGCGGCTTTAAGCAAGCATTCCGCTATGTGAATAAACAACTGGCTCGCAAAATTGCGGCGGACGGCGAGGGTGCAACGAAGCTGATAACGGTAACCGTAATGGGTGCTGATGACTTAACGATGGCGCGAACAGTTGCCAAAACAGTCGTTGGCAGTAATTTAGTGAAAACCGCAGTGCATGGTGCGGATCCTAACTGGGGACGCGTGATTATGGCGATTGGCAATAGTGGCTATCAAATTAATAATAATTTATTAGATATTGATTTTGATGAATTAAATGTAATAAGCAAAGGCGTTGTAGTGGATTACGATGAAGCGCTACTGATAAAAGAGCTACAACAGGATGAGGTTAAGATTATCGTTAATTTTAATCAAGGAAAAGAAAAAGCTACAGCTTGGGGGTGTGATTTAACCTATGATTATGTACGAATCAACGCATCATATCGAACTTAATAAAAATAAAATATTTAGAGCACATTATGAACAAGTTGTCGTCGTCAAGATCGGCGGCAGCGTAATGTCAGAGTTACCAGATAGTTTCTACGAGGAGATTGTTCATTTAAACAATAGTGGTTGGTTCCCTGTAATCGTTCATGGGGGTGGACCTTCAATTACCGCAATGCTGAAAAAGTTGGGGATTGAGTCGACTTTTGTCGATGGGCTACGGGTTACCGATGCTGAGACGCTTGACGTGGTGCAGATGGTGCTTAATGGTAAGGAGAATTCCGAGGTCGTGAAAAAACTGTACAAAGCAGGTGGCAAAGCCATCGGTCTAAGTGGCTTGGACGATGGTATGCTCAAGGCGGAGCAACTTGATCCGCGCCTAGGTTTTGTCGGCAAGATAACGGAGATTAATTTCTCACTACTGGAACAGTTCTATTTAACAAAAACAATTCCGGTAATTAGCCCATTGGGTATGGATGATAATGGTCAGATTTATAACGTAAATGCTGACACTGTTTCTCAGGCGATTGCCGTTCATCTGAGTGCGAAGAAGATGTTGATGGTTTCGGACATTCCTGGCATTTATCACACTGAGAATGGTAAGAGAGAGATTCTACATCAGTTAACGCCGGAGGATATTGAGGTTCTCAAGACCGAATGTCAGGTTACTAAAGGCATGATACCAAAAGTAAATGCAGCAATCAGTTGTTTAGAGCAAGGCGTGGAAGATATTTATATTATTGACGGTCGTGACGAAGGGATTATTAGCAAGATTTTTAGTAATAAAGCAGTTGGCACAAAAATATGTAATAAAGCAGAGGTTGTCTAAATGAACGCATTATTTGAGAATTATGGAGAGAGAGTGCTGAAGTTTGTTAAGGGCGAAGGTGCCTACTTAACTGACGACCAAGGCAAAAAATATTTGGATTTAACCGCGGGTATTGGTGTTTGCCAGCTTGGTCATGCGCCGCATCAAGTTAAGGCGGCAGTGAATAAGCAGTTGGACCAACTCTGGCACACATCGAATCTATACTTGATTGAGCCGCAGCTGCAGCTGGCCGAAAAAATTACTGAACTGAGTGGTATGGATCTGGCCTTCTTTGGCAACAGCGGAGCTGAAGCTAATGAGGCGGCGATTAAATTGGCCCGACGTTATCAACAGAAAGTTCTTGATAATGGCCGTTATGAGATTATCACTTTTGAGAAATCGTTTCACGGTCGCACATTGGCAACGCTAACGGCAACCGGTCAAGATAAGGTTAAGGATGGTTTTGCGCCGCTGCCTAGTGGTTTTAAGACAATTGCCGCTGGAGATATTGATTTACTTAAAGCGACAATTAACGACAAAACCGCAGCGATTATGCTGGAGATGATCCAAGGTGAAGGCGGCGTTATCCCGATGAATGCGGAATGGGTGCAAGCTGTTGCTAAGTTGGCACAAGAGCAGGGGATTATGCTAATCGTCGATGAGGTGCAGACAGGGATGTGCAGGACCGGTAAGTGGTTCGCCTTCCAGCATTACGGTATTGAGCCTGATGTTATTACCCTGGCAAAAGGATTAGCAAGTGGTTTCCCGATTGGCGCAATGTTAGCTAAGGATAAGTATGGAGCAGCATTTACTGCGGGTTCACACGGCTCAACATTTGGCGGCAACTTTATCGTCACAACTGCTGCATTAGCAACAATCGAGGCATTGGAACAAGGCGACATACTTGAAAATGTTCGCAAGCTGGAGAGCTACATTTTTGAGCGATTGCGAAGTGAGTTAGCGGGGATAAGGGAATTTCAGGCGGTTAGCGGAAAAGGTCTGATGGTTGGGATTACTTTTGCGAAGCCGGTGGCTGATCTACAAAAAATCTGTCGAGAGAAGCAGCTATTAGTTCTGGTAGCGGGACCGAATGTAATTCGCCTGTTACCGCCACTAAATATTAATAAAGAGAAGCTAGCTGCAGGGCTCGACATCTTGATTGAGGGTGTGAAGCAATGGCAGGAAAGTTGAAGGAGGAGAAAAAAATGTTAACTAAAGCTGTAAGTATTACACCAAGTTACAGCACATATAAAAAGCGGGATTTCTTGACGCTATTAGATTATAGCGCGACGGAAATTGAAGAGTTGGTAATGCTCGCCCACAAATTAAAAAATTATCAGAAGAATAATGTGACGTATGCTCCCCTTGGGGGTAAAACCTTGGGAATGATTTTTGAGAAGGCATCAACAAGAACAAGAGTAAGCTTTGAGGTAGGGATGTTTCAGTTGGGTGGTCACGCACTCTTCCTTAACAAAGAGGACCTCCAACTAAATCGGGGCGAAACGGTTGCCGACACGGCACAGACTTTATCGCGCTATGTGGATGTAATTCTCTTAAGAACAAGCAGTCATGATAATTTAGTTGAGTTAGCAGAGAATGCAACAGTTCCAGTGATCAACGCACTGTCCGATTTATATCATCCGACACAGATTATCGCTGACCTACTCACGATTTACGAGAAAAAAGGGAAGTGGAAAGGCGTCAAGCTAACCTATGTCGGCGATGGCAACAATGTAGCGCACTCGTTAATGATAGCCGGAGCGAAACTGGGAATGGAGATAACGGTGGCAACACCGGCAGGCTACGCACCGGATAGCGCGGTCACAATGAAAGCATTGCTACTTGCCGAAGAACATGGGGGTAAGGTAACAATCACTCCGGATGTGGAGAACGCTGTAAAGGATGCCGATATCGTTTATACGGATGTATGGTGCAGTATGGGATTTGAGAGCGAGAGCGACAAACGGGTGCAGGATTTTAAGGATTATCAGGTGAATGAGAAGCTGGTGAAGTTAGCGAAGAAGGATTACACCTTCATGCACTGTCTGCCGGCACACCGCGGGCAAGAGGTAACTGCCGAAGTAATTGATGGGGAACATTCAGTAGTATTTGATGAAGCAGAGAATAGGCTACACGCCCATAAGGCGATACTGGTAAAATTATTAACATAAGCAAGGCGACAGCGGGACTCGAGGAAAGTCTTAATTTTAGGCGATTGATGTATAAAAATGCACAAAATAGGATAATTATAAGGAGGATATTTCATTGAGCAAAGAGAAGATTGTGTTAGCGTATTCTGGTGGTTTGGACACTTCTGTAGCAATTAAATGGTTACAGGATAATTATAATTACGACGTAATAGCGGTGGCAATCGATGTTGGCGAAGGTAAGGATTTGGAGTTTACTAAGCAGAAAGCTCTTGATCTTGGTGCAATCGAATCGCATATGATTGACGCGACGGAGGTATTCGCAGATGAATATATTCTGCCGGCTTTAAAAGCAAATGCCTTATACGAAGGGCAGTATCCGGTAGTATCTGCGTTATCGCGGCCGCTAATCGTTAAGTTGCTTGTCGATATTGCAAAACAAGCCGGTGCAGTTGCGGTTGCCCACGGTTGCACTGGTAAAGGGAATGATCAGGTGAGATTCGATGTTTCTTTTGCGGCGCTGGCGCCAGAGCTAAAGATTGTGGCACCGGTGCGTGAATGGGGAATGAGCCGAGATGAGCAGATAGCTTACGCTGAAAAAAATAATGTACCTATTCCGGTAAATCTGGATAAGCCATATAGTATCGACATGAACATGTGGGGCAGAGCTTGTGAAGCGGGAGTACTGGAAAATCCGTGGGTAGAGCCGCCGGAAGAAGCGTATGAGCTTACCGCATCACTTGCGGATACGCCGAATCAGGCTGATGAGATTGAGATTGATTTTGTTAAGGGGAAACCGGTTGCGCTAAATTGCGAAACAATGTCCTTAGCGAAACTCATATTAAAACTAAACAAAATCGCCGGCAAACACGGGATTGGCCGCCTCGACATGATTGAGAACCGACTAGTTGGGATTAAGTCGCGCGAGGTTTACGAAATCCCCGCTGCAGCAGTGCTGATTACGGCGCATAAGGCGTTAGAGAGTTTAGTGCAAACGCGAGATTTGATGCACTTTAAACCGGTCATTGAACAGAAGATTGCCGATATGATTTATGAAGGTCAGTGGTATTCACCGCTGATGGCAGGACTTTTTTCTTTTGTTGAGGCGACACAGCAGGATGTTACTGGTACAATTAGATTAAAGCTATTTAAAGGGCATGCGATTGTTGTTGGTAGAAAATCGGACAATTCGATTTATTCTTATGAGTTAGCAACTTACGATGCTAATGACCAATTCGATCATAAAGCTGCCGTTGGCTTTATTAAGCTGTGGGGTCTACAGACGAAGACTTATGCAGAGGTGAAAAGAGGGAAATGAGATGGGTAGTGAGAAACCCTGGGGTGGAAGATTTACCAAGACAACAGACCAATTAGTAGAAGCGTTTACCGCATCGATTGATTTTGACTATCGGTTGGCAAAAGAGGATATTGCCGGAAGTATTGCCCATGCACGAATGCTAGCACGCCAAGGGATTATTGAGCAGGTTGAGGCTGAGCAGATTATTGCTGGGCTGAGACAGATTGAGCAGGAGATAGTTAATAATCAGTTCCAATTTTCCGTAGAGCTTGAGGATATTCATATGAATATTGAGAGACGGTTGATTAAGCTGATTGGGCCGGTCGGCGGCAAACTGCATACCGCTCGGAGCCGTAATGATCAGGTGGCACTTGATATGCATCTTTACATGAAGCGGCAGGTTAAGCAGCTGGCTTTTCATCTGGCCGATTTGATCAGGGCCTTCCTTACAAAAGCCGACGACAATACGCATGTGCTGATGCCGGGATATACTCATCTGCAGAGAGCGCAACCGATTCTATTCTCGCACCATATGATGGCCTATGCGGAGATGTTTCTACGCGATCTCGAGCGTTTGCAAGATAACTGGAAGCGGATTGATCTGATGCCGTTAGGTGCAGGCGCACTTGCGGGGACGAGCTTTCCGATTGATCGGCAGTATGTTGCGGAACAGCTCGGTTTTGCCGAGGTTTATCGTAATAGTATGGATGCGGTAAGTGACCGCGACTATCTGGTCGAGTTCCATGCTAATGCGTCAATTATTATGATGCATCTCTCGCGGATTTCCGAGGAGCTCATTATTTGGAGCAGTAGTGAGTTTAATTTCGTTGAACTGGACGATGCCTATTGTACCGGTAGTTCAATTATGCCGCAGAAAAAGAATCCCGATGTTGCGGAGTTAGTCCGTGGCAAAACTGGACGTGTCTATGGTAATCTATTCGCGCTACTAACGACCTTGAAGGGCTTGCCGCTCACCTATAATAAAGATATGCAGGAAGATAAGGAAGGATTATTCGATACGATCGATACGCTTTCTACTTCACTGATTCTTGTTAAGGGCATGATTGAGACGCTGAGCATTAATAAGGCACGGATGCGTCAGGCGGTTGAGCAGGATTTTTCTAATGCGACCGATTACGCAGATTATCTGGTTGGTAAAGGAATTCCGTTCCGCGATGCTCACGAAATAGTTGGCAAAACAGTTTTGTATGCGATTGAACAGGGTAAATTTCTACTTAATCTGGATTTAGTGGAGTTTAAGAAGTTTTCAACGCTGATCGAGGAGGACATCTATAATAAATTATTACCGATCAATGTAGTTGAGGCGCGCGAGTCTTATGGCGGGACTAGCAGTATTGCATCACAAAGAAATATCATGGAGGCGCAGTCCAAACTGCTTGAACTTGTTGATTTCTTCATTTAGTCCTTTGTCTGCTAAGATGTTTTATAGTAAGATAGCGGTATAGGGATATAATGAAGCATCATGGTTAAAGGAGATGACTGCGTTGAATGATTTGCCTAATGATTTATCGGTTGGTTTAAGAAGAAAGAAACAGCGGACAATTGATAAAAGGTCAATAATTATAATAGCCTCTATTGTTGTTCTGTGGGGAGGCTTGTTTTTTGCTGGGTATTGGTTTGCGCATCAGACGAATATAAAAAATATGGCATATATCGATTCAAAAATTGAACAGGAAATTGTTAAGCTACAACCAAGCATTAGTTTAATCAATGATGAGGTTAATAAGTTAGAAGATGAGCTGTTGAGAATCAGTCAGATGCTTACGACTACTGGTGAGTTGATTGATGGTACAGATACGAATAAGGTGGCGTTAGAAAAGCGGATTAACGAATTGAATGCTCAACTTCGTGAATTACAGAAAGCAATAGAGAGGTTACAAGATGCGGCGTCTAGGTAGGATTATTAGTATTTTTGCCGTTTTGTTAATCGCGCCGGTTGTTGGGATGGGCGTTTCTACCTATGTGATAAATGTGGCGAACGAAGCGGAAGATCCTTCATTCACCAGCATCAATAATTTCTGGGAGCAGATTGATTTAACCGGCGAAAGTCTTGTGTCAGCAAACGTTTATGCAAAGGAATCACAATTAGAGGTTTACAATATGTTTGTGAATGCTACTAATGACAGTAATGCCTACAAATCTTATCTGGAGAATGTCGATAGTATTATTGCATCGAGCGCATCACAAAAGACTCAATCGGATATCGTTCTGGAGCAGGTTTTGTCTAACTTGTTGGGTGCTCCAATCGCTACGCATAAAGGAACTAATTCAGCAATAAAAATCTATACGCTAGACGGCGTAGATTATCGTGGCTATATGGCAAAAATAACTCCTTATACTTCACGGGCATTAAATATTGTTTTGGCAGAGGATCAACTGATCAGCAAGGGTGAGAAAACTAGTAATGCTGCCCAGAGAAAGGGTGGAATATTAGCAATTAACGCAGGTGGTTTCATGAGCATAGGTAGTGGGAAGCTGCAACCGCTTGGATTAACGGTTGTTGATGGCAAAGTAATGCAATTTTCCACCGAAGAATCTTTAACGTTCGTAGGTTTTAATTCGAGTGGTAAATTAGTTAGTAAGAAATATAAAACCGCTGCTGAAGTGGTTGCGGATCGCATCAAACAGGGTGCCAGCTTTTCGCCTACTTTACTGAAGGATGGTAAGAAGGTTGCCATTCCGGCAAAATGGGCTAGCGCTAAAGAGCCGAGAACTATTATCGGCAGTTTTTCTAATGATGACATTCTGATTATTGTTATTGATGGGCGTAGATCAGGCTGGAGCGAAGGGGTTACGTTAGCTGAGGTTCAAGATAAGCTGTTAAGTTTTAAAATAAAAAATGCTTATAATTTAGATGGCGGAGGATCAAGTGCTTTTTATTATGATGGCAAGATTCTTAATAAACCGTCCAGCGGTACTGAACGGCTAGTCACGACAAATTTAGTTATATTGCCATAGATAGGAGCCTACTGATGAAAACTCGAGAAATGGTATATGCCGCATTATTTGCGGGGATTATGGCAGTGCTTGGCCTTTTGCCGCCGATACCGATGCCGCTTGGCGTTCCGATTACCTTGCAGACATTCGGTGTAATGTTGGCAGGTGGATTACTTGGCAAACGTGTTGGTAGCATCAGTATGCTGCTTTTTATATTGTTAGTGGCAATCGGATTGCCGGTTTTAAGCGGCGGGCGCGGCGGTATTGCAATCTTGTTTGGCCCGACCGGTGGTTACATTTTTAGTTGGCCGATTGCGGCGTTTCTGCTTGGACTCTTTGTGGAGCGGTATTGGAATAAATTACGCGTTACGTCATTGTTTGTAGCGAATATTTTGATCGGAATTATTGTGGTTTATGTGTTCGGCATCGCTTATTTTGTGTTGGTTACGGATGTTGGTTTATTAGCGGCGGTACTTGGCAATCTGATTTTTATTCCGGGCGATCTGCTAAAAGCTTTTCTTGCAGCCTGGATAGTTGTTAGGATTAAGAGGACTTATCCGCAGCTGAAATTGTTTTAAACTGGCATTTCTGCGGTTGCGCTTAATATTAATCAATAGTAAAATTATAGAAAGAGCAGAATTTTGCAGCGACGGAGTGTGATTCGATGATTAGAATGTATGATGTATGGAAGAGATACCCCAATGGCGTAATTGCGCTTAATGGGTTTAACATTCACATTGAATGCGGTGACTTCGTTTATATAGTTGGTCCAAGTGGCGCCGGGAAATCGACATTTATTAAGTTAATCTATCGTGAAGAGCGGCCGACTAAAGGACAGGTTTTTGTTAATGGCGTAAATCTTGAGCGGCTTAAAAGCAAACAAGTAGCCGAGTTGCGGCGCAATATCGGAGTCGTCTTTCAGGATTATCGCCTGTTACCAACCCTTACAGTTGCTGAGAATATTGCTTTTGCAATGGAGGTTCTGGAAAAGACAGCGGAGGAGATTGAGAAGATAGTGCCGGATGTGCTGGATATGGTGGGGCTGCGTGGTAAAAAAGATGCTTTTCCTAATCAGTTATCCGGTGGCGAACAACAACGCGTAGCAATTGCCCGCGCATTGATTAATCAACCGGCGCTTTTGATTGCCGATGAACCGACGGGGAATCTTGATCCATTAAATGCCTGGGAGATTATGAATGTACTAGAGAGAATTAATCTTGCGGGAACGACGGTTGTAATGGCAACGCATAATAAAGAGATTGTTAACCGAATGAAAAAACGTGTAATAGAAATTGATCGCGGTCAAGTTGTCCGCGATGAAATACAAGGCGGATATGAACATGCGTAGTATAACATTTAAGCGCCATTTACGAGATGGCGTAAGGAACATGAGAAGAAATGGATCGATGACTTTTTCGGCAATCAGTGCCGTATCACTAACGCTTCTAATTTTGGGTGTAGTGCTGGTCTTGGCAATGAACGTTAATCATCTAGTTAATGAGATAGAAGACCAGGTAGAGATTGTTGTTGAGATTAAAAATGAGGCTGATGCAGGAAGCGTCGCTGCAATGAAGACTGCAATCAGCGCTATTTCTGGAGTTGAAAGTGTAACTTATCTTTCGAAGGAAGCTGCGCTGGTCGATTTAAAGAATCGCCTGGGCGATCAAGGCTATCTACTAGAGGGTTTAGAAAATGAGAATCCGCTCTATAACATGTTTACAGTTAGAGTTGTCAGTCCGCAAGATACTAAAGCTGTTGCCGAGCAGATTAGTAGCATTGAAAATGTTTTTACAGTAGATTATGGTGAGGGTTATGTTGAGAAGCTTTTTACGATAACAACTTGGGTTCGCAATATCGGAATTATTTTTATTATCGGATTGGCGATTACAGCGATGTATCTCATCTCTAATACAATTAAAATTACAATTACTATGCGGAGCAAAGAGATTGAACTACAGAAACTCGTGGGCGCGACAAATTCGTACATACGCTGGCCTTTCTTTATTGAGGGGCTGTTACTTGGTGTTTTTGGTGCGATTCTACCAATCATTCTTGTCCTAGGTGGTTATTACATATTGTTGGGAAGAATGAGTAGCGATTTATCGTTAGCCTTTATCAATCTAATGTCCTTCTATCCGCTTGCATTGCAGGTAGGCCTCGTGTTATTGGGTATTGGAGCATTTATTGGCATTTGGGGAAGTTTAGTTTCGGTCCGGCGTTTCCTGAAAATATAAGGAAATACTGATTTGGAAAGGAGTTGGTTACAATACAACTTAAAAAGGTTACATATACATTCATAGTTTTGATTCTTGCGGTTATTTTAATGTTGTCAATGTTTCCTGCTACTGTTCTGGCTACCGGTTCTGCCGAATGGGACCGGCTGGATAAAGAGATTCAAGAGTTACAGAAGCAAAAAGAGGCTGCACAGAAGGCACAGAATGCGATTCAACAGCAAATTTCTAATGTTAAAAAAGATCAGAATACTATCCGCAAGGAGCTTGAGACGATTAACAAAGAGATTACTGCATCGGAAAATAAGTTGTTTTCACTGGAGAAGAAAATATCAGACACCACTGTTCAGGCTAAGGCTGCCGCTATCGAGTTAGAAGATGCTGAGGCAAGAGTAGCTGAACGTGATGAATTGCTGAAAACTCGTGTCCGGTTAATGTATAAAAATGGTTCAGTAGGTTATATCGAGTTACTACTTAATTCAACAAGTTTTAATGATTTTGTTATGCGTTTTAACACAATGCAAAAGATTGTCGAGCAAGATAAAACGATTCTTGATGAAAACATTCGTGATAAAAATATCATTGCCGATCGCAAACTTCAGATAGATACGTACCTGGTTAGTCTTGAGGAACTTTTTACTGAGACTGCTGAGTTAAAAGCTTCACTCAATGCTAAGAAAGAAAAACGTAATTATCAGATGGCTGAACTAAAGATTAAAGCTGAAGAGCTCAATGGCGCCAATGCTGAGGAAGAAAAGATTATTATGGCGCTTGCAGCTGAACAATCGAAATTAATTAATCAGAAAAGACTGTTGCAATTTGGTGGCGGTAAGTTTGTCTGGCCGGTTCCAGAAAGTACAAGGGTCACCTCTGAATATGGTGTCCGAACCGATCCGTTTACCGGAGTTCGGACGGGACATACCGGCATCGATATTGGACGACCAACTGCCAATGGAGCAAGCCTGTTTGGCGCTGATATTCTGGCAGCAGCTGACGGTGTGGTTATCTTGGCATCATATGTCAGCGGCTATGGTAATACGGTAATGATTGACCATGGTAGCGGTATTTGGACTTTGTACGGTCATATTCGTAACGGTGGAATTATGGTGAAGGTAGGACAGGCGGTAGCTCGCGGTGATAAGATTGCCGAGGTTGGCTCAACCGGCCGTTCAACTGGTCCGCATTTACATTTTGAAGTACGAGCTGATAATAAGCCGGTTAGTCCATGGACCTATTTAGTAAAATAGTGACGAAAAATAGCTAATTCATGAGAACGGCATTGTGCAAAATGCCGTTTTTTGTTTACTACATAAGTCGAAAGCGATATAATATCAAAGTGTATTGGTCAAGCTGAAAGGGTGGCGTAGCAGGTGTATTTAAGAAAATCACAGATTGTTCTACTAATAATTGTTGTAATGTTTATAACCGGCTATGCGGTGTTGGCGTTTAATTCTGATAAAGAGCCAACTACTATTCCTCCTGTTGTTGATGGAAACGGCAGTGTCATCACTAAGCAGAGCGATTTTTCTAAGCTGGATGACATTTATAATATAATTCGTGGCCATTATGTTGGTAATGGCGATAAAGATGAGATTGTCAATGGCGCAATTCGTGGGATGTTCGATTCGCTTGGTGATCGCCACTCTTACTACATGAGCCCGGAAGAGGCAGCTGAGTTTGAGAAAAGCTTAGATGAGTCGTTTGACGGAATTGGCGCTGAGGTAACGTTAGAAAACGGGAAAATTACTGTGGTAGCACCAATCAAGGGGAGCCCGTCAGAAAAAGCGGGGTTGCTGGCGCGCGATCAAATTTTGTCAGTAAATGGCGAATCATTAGAGGGTAAGACACTATATGAAGCCGTTAATAAAATTAAGGGGCCAAAGGGGACTGAGGCGCTATTAGAGATTTACCGACCATCGATTGATGATACGATTACAATGTCAATTATTCGCGATAAAATTCCGAATATTACGATCCATTCGAAAATCGTAAATGGTAAAAAAGCTAAACTAGGATATATTGAAATTACAAACTTTGGCGACAAAACATATACTGATTTTCGCAAGGCGTTAATTGATTTAGAGAAGCAGGGAATAAAGGGGTTAATTATTGATGTTCGTGGCAACCCTGGTGGTTATCTACAGAGTGTGCTTGATATTAGTAATTTAGTTATTCCTAATAGAGAGATAGTTGTGCGTGTGGTTGATAAATTGACAGAAGATGTCTTCCACTCGAAAATGGATGCAGCTAAATATCCGATTACTGTGCTGATTGATGAATCTTCCGCTAGTGCTTCAGAAATTCTGGCAAGTGCTGTAAAAGAATCAGGTGGTTATCCGCTAGTTGGGACTACCACATATGGAAAAGGGACTGTCCAGAATTTGTATCCGTTAGCTGATGGCGGAGTTGTTAAGCTAACCACAGCAAAATGGCTAACACCAAAAAGCAACGAGATTGACGGTGTTGGCGTTGAACCAGATTATAAGGTGGAGAACCCGCGGTATTTTGAAAGCACGGTAATTCCGAATGATGCTGATTTGCGTTACGATGTAAATAGTCCGATGGTTGCTAATTTGCAGTTAATTTTAAACGGATTATATGGTTTAGACGGTATGCTACTACGTGAGGATGGCTACTTCGATCAAGCGACTGAGAATGTTCTAAAAAAATTCCAGCGTGACGAGGGATTAAGCCAGACGGGTATTGTTGACAAGCAAACTACTGAACGATTACAATCACGCATAATTGATATAATTAAAGATCCTAAGAATGATTTGCAACTACAAACTGCGATTGAGGTGTTAGAGGGGCTGATTCAATGAGTGGTCGCTTTAAATTAGAATCGAATTTTATGCCACAAGGAGACCAGCCACAAGCGATTGAACGGCTGGTTCAAGGCATTTTAAATGATGAAAAAAATCAAGTATTACTTGGTGCAACCGGTACCGGCAAGACTTATACAGCGGCAAAAGTTATCGAGCAGGTGAACAGGCCAACGCTAGTAATTGCTCATAATAAGACCTTGGCTGCGCAGCTTGCTAGTGAGTTTAAAAGCTTTTTTCCGAATAATGCGGTTGAGTATTTTGTCAGCTATTATGATTACTATCAGCCGGAGGCTTACCTGCCTTATACTGACACATATATTGAGAAGGATGCATCGATTAATGATGAGATTGACAAACTTCGACACTCGGCGACAAGTGCAATTATTGAGAGAAATGACGTTATAATTGTATCAAGTGTGTCGAGTATTTACGGCCTAGGATCACCGAAAGAGTACAAGGATTTAGTCCTTTCTCTGCGTGTTGGGATGGAACGCGAACGCAATCAGGTTTTGCGTAAATTAGTCGATATTCAGTACCAGCGCAATGATTTTAATTTTATCCGTGGAACGTTTCGCGTTAACGGTGATGTTGTGGAGATTTTTCCGGCATCACGTAGCGAGCAAGCTGTCCGCGTGGAATTTTTTGGCGATGAGATTGAACGCATCCGTGAAATTGATGTGCTAACAGGTGAAGTCATCGGTGACCGCGACCATATTGCAATCTTTCCGGCCTCTCACTTTGTTACCAGCGATGAGAACATGCGACGAGCGGTTCGCGATATAGAGGCAGAACTTGAGGAACGTTTGGCGTATTTTCGTGCTAATAATAAGCTACTAGAAGCACAACGGCTTGAACAAAGAACACGCTACGACCTTGAGATGATGCGAGAGCTCGGCTTCTGTTCTGGGATTGAGAACTATTCACGCCATATCGAGAATCGGCCAGCAGGTTCAACTCCGCATACATTAATTGATTACTTTCCCGAAGATTTTGTCTTATTGATAGATGAGTCGCATGTTACTCTACCACAAATACGTGGCATGTATAATGGTGACCGTGCTCGCAAAAGTATCCTCGTCGATCATGGCTTTCGCTTGCCATCGGCGATGGATAACCGACCATTACGTTTTGATGAGTTTACGGAGCGAGTAGATCAGGCGATCTACCTGTCGGCAACACCGGGCGATTATGAAATTGATCTATCAACAAATGTTGTTGAACAGATTATAAGACCGACCGGTCTGCTTGATCCCGAGCTTGAGGTGCGTCCTGCTAAAGGACAGATTGATAACTTGATTGGTGAGATTAATCAGCGAATAGCAGTTAAGGAACGCGTACTCGTAACGACACTGACCAAGAAAATGGCTGAGGATTTAACTGATTATCTGAAGGAAATCGGTATCAAAGTAAAATATCTACATTCCGACATTAAGACGCTGGAACGTGTGCAGATAATCCGCGACCTGCGGCTAGGTGAGTTCGATGTTTTGGTCGGGATCAATCTTTTGCGGGAGGGGCTCGATATACCGGAAGTATCTCTAATTGCGATATTAGATGCTGATAAAGAGGGCTTCCTGCGGTCTTCACGCTCATTAATCCAGACGATTGGACGGGCGGCACGTAATATTCATGGTAAAGTAATTATGTATGCCAACACAACAACTGATTCGATGCAGATTGCGATTGATGAAACCTATCGGCGCCGGGCAATTCAGCAGGAATTTAACGAGAAAAATGGAATTGAACCACAGACGATTACGAAGAAAATCAGTGATGTTATTGAGGCGGTGCGTGTGGCCGAAGATAAAGCGGGCTACCATGCAGCTTCCGGCAAAAAAATGAGTAAGCAAGAGCGCACCAGCTTAATAGAAAATATTGAGATTGAGATGCGTAAGGCGGCGAAGGAATTGAATTTTGAGAAGGCGGCAGAGCTGCGTGATCTGATGATTGAACTCAGTGCCGAATAGATAAAGGGAGAAGGATTATGTCACAGAAAAGTATTGATATAAAGGGCGCTCGCGTCCACAACTTAAAAAATATTGACATCTCGCTTCCGCGCGACAAACTGATTGTTGTAACCGGATTAAGTGGTTCCGGCAAGTCGTCGCTGGCTTTTGATACGATATATGCGGAGGGACAACGACGTTATGTCGAGTCGCTTTCTGCTTATGCGCGTCAATTTCTTGGGCAGATGGATAAACCGGATGTAGACTCGATTGAGGGGTTGTCGCCGGCTATTTCGATTGACCAGCGGACAACAAACCGCAATCCGCGTTCGACAGTTGGTACTATTACCGAGATTTACGACTTTTTGCGGTTATTATACGCACGAGTTGGTAAGCCGCACTGCCCGGTTCATGGAGTTGAAATTACAGCACAGTCAATTGAACAGATGGTTGACCGTGTCATGACATTACCGGAAAAGACTCGAATCCAAATATTAGCGCCAATCGTTGAAGGTCGCAAAGGTGAGCATCAGAAACTGCTTGAGGATATTAAGAAAAAAGGGTTCGTGCGTGCTCGAATTGATGGCGTAATTATTGATTTAGAAGAGGAAATTCTGCTAGAAAAGAATAAAAAGCACACCATCGAGGTAGTTGTTGACCGGATAGTTATTAAGCCGGGAATAGAAGCACGTCTTAGCGATTCTTTTGAGACAGCGCTAACGATGACTGATGACAAGGTTCGTGTTGACATAGATGGCAATGATGAGTTTTTATTTAGTCAGAAACTCGCTTGTCCGATCTGCGGTTTTAGTATGGATGAACTTTCTCCGCGAATGTTTTCATTTAACAGTCCTTACGGCGCTTGTACAACCTGCGATGGTCTGGGCAAAAAAATGGAGATTGACCTCGATCTTGTTGTGCCGAACAAAAATAAGACATTACGTGAGGGTGCACTTGAGCCATGGGCTGGTGGTACATCCAATTATTACCCGCAGTTTCTTGCGACATTATGCAAACACATTGATCTTGACCTTGATACTGTCTATTCGGAAATTCCCAAAGATAAATTAGCAACAATTCTCTATGGTTCGCAAGGCGAGAGAATTCGCTTTACCTTTACCAATGATTTTGGCGAGACGCGGACGAGCAACCCGATTTTTGAGGGGCTGGTACCAAACTTGGAACGGCGCTATAAGGAAACAGCATCTGATTATGTTCGTGAGTTTATCGAAAATTATTTGAACGAGACACCATGCCCGGCCTGTAATGGAGCACGACTTAAACCGGAGATTCTTGCGGTTTTAGTTAATAACCGCAATATCGATTATGTAACGCGCCTATCGATTGGTGATGCTGTAGATTTTTTCCGTGATATCAAGCTTAGCAATAAGGAGCATCAGATTGCCGATGTAATTCTGAAAGAGATTAATGAACGTCTAGGTTTTCTAAAAAATGTGGGACTTGATTACCTAAATTTAAGTCGGGCTGCAGAAACATTATCCGGTGGTGAGGCGCAACGGACGCGCTTAGCAACGCAGATAAGCTCGAACTTAATGGGAGTTCTTTATGTGTTAGATGAGCCAAGTATTGGTCTGCATCAGCGTGATAATAATAAACTGCTGGAAACGTTGCAACGATTGCGCGACCTGGGGAATACATTGATTGTGGTTGAGCATGATGAAGCAACGATGCTTTGTGCTGACTACATTCTTGATATTGGGCCAGGTGCTGGTTTACATGGTGGAGAGGTAGTCGCGTTCGGTACTCCGGAGGAAGTCATGGCTAATAAAAATAGTTTAACCGGTCAGTATTTGAGCGGTGCCAAGTCAATTTTCACACCAACTGAACGCCGCAAGCCAAACGGAAATTACTTAACAATTAAAGGTGCGCGCGAGAATAACTTGAAGAATATTGATGTGAAGATTCCGCTAGGGATGTTTGTTGTTGTCACTGGCGTCTCTGGTTCTGGCAAAAGTTCATTAGTCAATCATGTGCTGCATAAGGGACTAGCGCGTGAGCTCCAGCGTTCGCGTGTGCGTGCTGGCGATCACGACGAGATACTCGGTATCGATAAATTGGACCGCGTTGTCGAGATTAGTCAGTCGCCAATCGGTAGAACTCCGCGTTCGAATCCTGCTACCTACACCGGTGTATTTGATGAGATTCGGGCACTTTTTGCGGAAACGAATGAGGCCAAGGTACGTGGCTATAGCAAAGGACGCTTCAGTTTCAATGTTAGGGGTGGTCGCTGTGAGACTTGCAGCGGTGATGGTATTCTGAAAATTGAAATGCACTTTTTGCCAGATGTCTATGTACCTTGCGAGGTCTGTAAAGGCAAGCGCTATAATCGTGAGACTTTGGACATTAAATATAAAGGGAAAAACATTGCTGACGTGCTGGATATGACAGTGGAGGATGCGCTGAACTTTTTTGAGAATATTCCAAAGATTAAGCGACGAATGCAGACGATTCATGATGTTGGCATTGGCTATATCAAATTGGGTCAGTCATCTACAACCTTATCCGGTGGTGAGGCACAGCGGGTTAAGCTGGCATCAGAACTTTATAAGCGGAGTAATGGGCGAACACTTTATATTCTTGACGAGCCGACAACTGGTTTGCATTCTGATGATGTAGCACGTCTTTTACAAGTGTTGCAGAAGTTAGTGGATAATGGCGATTCTGTTGTCGTGATTGAGCATAATTTGGATGTAATTAAAACGGCTGACTATATAATCGACTTAGGACCAGAGGGTGGTGCCGGCGGTGGCGAGGTGCTTGTTGCCGGAACGCCGGAGCAAGTGGCAGAGGCGGAAAATTCCTACACAGGTCATTATCTCAAAGAAGTACTAGAACGTAGAAAAATAGGATATAATAAAGCTTAGAATTATAATTATTATATTATTTTAGACAAAGGTGAGTGATATTATGAAAAAGTTAACAAGGTCTAAAGACCAAGTAATGCTTGCGGGTGTACTTGGTGGGATAGCAGAGTATGCTAACCTGGATGTTACTATCGTTCGTTTATTATATGTACTAATAACTGTTTTTACTGCTTTTTTCCCAGGATTACTATTTTACATTATTGCATTCTTTGTTATACCGGGACCTGATCGCGCGTAATTAATACTGATTCATTCTATTGTAAAGGGGTAGTTAGATGGAACTCGAAATTATTGATCGAGTAGCTTTTCAGATAGGAAGCTTTCCGGTCTATTGGTATGGAATCATTATTGGCGCGGGTGCGCTAATTGCTGTTCTTTTAGCCTTTTATGAAACTAAAAGAATTGGCTTTGATTTCGATACTTTTCTGAATACGATACTTTTAGCTATTCCTACCGCACTTTTAGGTGGCCGACTATATTATGTTGCTTTCCA
Organism: uncultured Caryophanales bacterium; assembly: GCA_964568525.1. GTDB lineage: Bacteria > Bacillota > Bacilli > Tepidibacillales > Tepidibacillaceae > CAYZPB01. The sequence goes on along the minus strand of CAZMPM010000005.1, from coordinate 28,150 downwards.
CTGGGATTATTACAGCCAATATCCTAGCAAAATACTTGCCTTTCGCGATGGTGGAATTGCAATCCATGGTGTAATCCTTGGCAGCCTTCTGGCCGGCTTTATTTATGCAAAAATCAAAGGTTTCTCCTTCGTGCAGGTTGCAGAGATCGCATTTCCAAGTGTTTTATTAGGGCAAGCGATTGGTCGTTGGGGCAACTTCACTAATCAAGAAGCTTTTGGCGGTCCGGTTAGTCTAGAATTTCTGGAAAACCTGCATCTGCCGCAGTTCATCATAAATCAGATGTGGATTGATGGTAGCTTCCATCATCCGACATTTTTATATGAGTCAATCTGGAGTATCATTGGAGTAATTATCATACTGTTAATTAGGTACCGTAATCCAATTAGAGGCGTTGTTCTTTCGTTCTACTTTATCTGGTACTCAATCGGTCGCTTCTTTATTGAAGGTTTGCGAACAGACAGTTTAGCTTTTGACGGTCCTGAGTGGTTGAGCAAGCTACTGGAGGCGCTCTGGGCGCCGCTCGGTGCATTCTGGGAGGCGGGAGCACTGACTGGCGGGAATATTCGTTCTGCACAGTTGTTTAGCTTGCTGGCAATAATCCTCTTTGTTGGCTATCTAATCTATATTTCTAGGGGCGAACGGTCAAAGCTACGCTACGCCGACCATCCTTATTTAGGAAAATCAAATAGTGGAAAGCCTGACAGTGGTGCTAATCTCACTAACAGAGTGGACAAAAGTGACTCGACCGAAGAAGGGGACGTTGAGTTTGAGAAAGAAGACTAGCTTCAAGGTAAACCCGGATAGCAACTCGCTCTGGCAACTTTATCACACGGTCGGTTTCTGGAGAGTATTCACTAACACTTTTGTTATTTCCTTAGCACGAGTAATCCCGTGGTTTAAGCTGAAGAATTGGCTCTATCGCAGTTTACGGATCGAAGTTGGCGATAAAACAGCAATCGCCTATAAAGTGATGATGGATATTATGTATCCACAAAGAATTCATATCGGCAACAATACGATCATTGGTTACAATACGACCATTCTCGCCCATGAGTATCTGATCAGCGAATACCGACTGGGCGATGTTTATATTGGTGATAACGTGATGATTGGTGCAAATTCAACGATTCTGCCGGGCGTTACGATTGGCGATAATGCCGTAATTGGCGCAGGTTCAGTTATCACTAGCAATGTGCCGGCAGGGTCTTTCTATGCCGGTAACCCAGCAAGGTTAGTAAAGGAGAAAAATGATGAAGATTGATTATCATACGCATCATGAGCGCTGTGGTCATAGTGTTGGCGAACTGCGCGAATACATCGAGAGTGCAATTGCCAAGGGTCTTGATCAAATCGGTCTTTCCGACCATCTGCCCTTGGTTCATCTTACCGCTGACAAAATGCCGACTGGTACCGCAATGGATATCTCCCAGTATGATGGCTATGTAAGCGAAGCACTTACACTTAAGCATGCTTACAAAAGCGATATCGATGTCCGCGTTGGTGTGGAAGGTTATTTCGTTTCTGGTTGGGAAAAAGAGTTAGAGCAGGTGCTAAAGCCATATCCGTTCGACTATGTGATTGGCAGCATACATAATATTGGCGAGTGGGACATTAGCGACTCGCGGCAAACGCATCTCTGGCAAGGTAAGGATGTAAATCAAGTCTATCGCGATTATTTTAAGGAATTAACTGCTGCGGTGAAATCTGGTTTATATGATTTTGTTGGCCATTTTGATGTGATTAAAAAGCATGGACTGCCACCTACCGCGGATTTATCGGCGGAAATCGAGGAGGCATTGCAGGCAATTAGTAAGGCCGGTATGGCGATGGAGTTAAACGCATCGGGTCTTGATAAGGCCAAAGGCGAGATGTATCCGGCTAACGGGATTTTGGCGCGTGCGATTGAGTTAAAGATTCCTTTTACGCTGTCATCTGATGCGCACACTCCAGAAGAAGTTTATCACAATGTTGAAAAGGCAAAGGAATTACTTATGCAGTACGGTTTGACGGAGATTGCGACTTTTCAGGATCGTCGGCGAATAATGATTCCGCTATAATATGAGAGCGAGATGAAGGAGGATATACTATGGGTATGGAGAAGAAGTATGATGTGGCGATTGTTGGAGCTGGACCCGGTGGATTAACTGCGGCAATCTATGCGGGGAGAGCGGGTTTTTCAACAGTACTTTTGGATCGTGGGGTTCCTGGCGGACAGCTGGTCAATACCGATGAATTTGAAAATTATCCGGGCTTTAAAAGTATTAACGGAGCAGAGTTGGCTGAGCGAATGTTCGAACATGCTATGGCTTTTGGTGCTACTTATCAGTATGCGAATGTAGAAAAAATAGTAGATCATGGTGAGTATAAGGAAATTATTGCTGCCGACAAAAGTTTCCACGCACGAGCAGTTATTGTCGCGACCGGTTCGCGTCCAAATAAATTAGGTGTGCCTGGTGAAAAGGAATTTGCTGGGCGAGGCGTATCCTTGTGCGCAGTCTGTGATGGCGCTTTTTTCCGTGACAAAGTTGTTGCAGTGGTTGGTGGTGGTAATGCTGCGGTCGAGGAGGCAATCTTTTTAGCGAAACTTGCGAAAAAAGTAATTGTTATGCATCGCCGCGACGAATTGCGTGCGGTGAAAGTTTTGCAGGATCGGGCTTTTGCGAATAAAAAAATTGAGTTTCTGTTTAGCACGGTTATCAAAGAGGTAGTCGGCGAAGAGAATGTTACCGGCCTGATGGTTGAGGACATAAAAACTGGGAAGGAAAGACTAATTGCTGCGGATGGACTTTTTGTATATATTGGTTCACAACCAATTACTGAGATGGTTGCTGACTTAGGAATAACAAATGAGTATGGACATATTATTACAGATGAGACGATGGCAACGGCGGTTCCGGGGATCTATGCGGCGGGAGATGTGCGAGACAAAATGTTAAGACAGGTTGTAACGGCTGCTGGAGACGGTAGTATTGCTGCAATTTCGGCGCAACAATACTTAGAAGGCTTAAAATAAGCGGGAAAATGACATTTTGTAATAATTACTTAATAATTGTGTAATACAAATGAAACATTTGGGGTTTATACTGTAGTTGAGTTACCCCCTTTCTAAGATATCATTTGACGGCGCGGATCTGGTCCGCGCTTTTTTCTGTGCATTTTTCTGCTGTGATGAGTGCTAGTCAATCGATTGCAGATAATGTATGATTAAAACAAATAGATTATAGAGTAAGGATGTTAGCGATGAAACGGAAGGAAAAGATGCAACTTGTAATTATTACCGGAATGTCAGGTGCCGGTAAAACTGTTGCAATTCAAAGTCTGGAAGATCTGGGGTATTACTGCGTTGATAATTTGCCGCCGGTCTTAATCCGAACATTTATTGATTTGATGCAGAAATCGAGTGAGAGCCTAAACAAAGTAGCTTTGGTAATTGATATGCGTACGCGGGAGTTTTTTAGTGAGTTGACGAAAGCGCTAACCGCTTTGGACAGGATTAAGAGTATTGATTATCGGATTATTTTTCTTGAGGCTGATGATGCAACGCTGGTTAATCGTTATAAAGAGACGCGAAGAAAACACCCGGCGTTTAGCGATGCATCGCCGCTGGAAGGGATTCTGCATGAGCGGCAATTATTAGAGGAGATTAAAGGCAAAGCTAATCACATTATCGATACAAGCAAGCTTGCACCACGCGAGCTGAAAGAGCAGGTTACACAGTTACTGCATGAAGAGGGAACTAAAGTCTTTTCTGTTATGGTGTCATCGTTCGGCTTTAAATATGGGATTCCGCTTGATGGGGATCTGGTGATAGATGTTCGCGTCCTGCCCAACCCATATTATGTTGAGATGCTGCGCGACAAGACTGGTAAGGATGAGGAAGTTTTCAATTATGTAATGCAATGGCAAGAGACAGGCGAGTTTCTGGAGAAGTTAATTGATCTATTGCGTTATCTTTTGCCGAAATATAAAAAAGAGGGTAAGAGTCAGTTACATATAGCGATTGGCTGTACAGGCGGTAAACATCGCTCAGTAGTAATCGCTGATCAGATTGCAGATAGTCTCTCGGCTGAATGGACAATTAAAAGTAAACATCGTGATATCGATGTAGATCGAGTAAAGCGACAATAGATAGAGGTAGATAACATGGAAAGTGAACAGAAAAAAATTGTAGTCGTTGGCGGTGGTATTGGGCTTTCCGTTATCCTACGTGGACTTAAAAAGTTAGATATCGGCATCGACGCAATTGTTACAGCTGCAGATGATGGCGGCAGTTCAGGCATGCTAACGAAGGATTTTGATATTCCGCCACCTGGGGATATTCGGAACGTGCTAATCTCACTCGCGACGGTTGATCCTGAGCTCGAGCAGCTTTTGCAATATCGTTTTAAACGCGGAGAGGGACTGACAGAACACACGATAGGAAATTTACTGATTGCGGCAATGTATGACCTTACCGGTGATTTTGTTGTGGCAATTAATAAGTTGATTAAGGTACTTTCGATTAAGGCGCGAGTAATACCGGCATCGGGCAAAAAGATTACGTTGTTCGCCGAGTATGAGGATGGCACGATTGTGGAGGGTGAGTCCAGAATACCGCTTGCTGGTAAGCCGATCAAGCGAGTTTTTATTGAGCCGGCAAATGCGAAACCGATCGATAATGCGCTGTCCGCAGTGATGGAAGCAGATCTGATTCTGCTGGGTCCAGGTAGCCTATACACAAGTATTATTCCGAATTTGCTGGTGCCTGATTTACGCGAAGCGATTGTGAAGTCGCCTGCAAAGAAAGTCTTTATCTGCAATGTGATGACGCAGCCGGGCGAGACGGACGATTATACCGTTCGCGACCACGTAAGAGCGCTGGAAAACCATGTTGGTGAAGGTTTTATTGATTATGTAATTGTAAATAGCGAGCTAATAACTCCGGAATTACTTGAGCAGTACTCATTGGAGGATGCAGTGCCGGTGAGCTGTGAGAAAAATGATGCTGATTATTTAATGGAGCAGGATTACAAATTGATTATTGGTGATTTTCTGAAATGTGGTACTTATATTCGACATGATGAGGAGAAAATCGCTAATCAGATTCTGCAACTATTAAAAGAGATATGATTATGCTGAAATGAGGTGGCGCAATGTCCTTTGCTGCCGAGACAAAACGCGAACTCGCAATGGTAATTGATGAGGAACGCGCGTGTAGAATTGCTGAACTATCTGCCTTAGTACAGATGAATGGTACGGTTAATATTAGCAACCACAAGTTAGTCCTTGAAGTACAGACGGAAAACGCCGCCATTGCGCGTAAAATCTTTACTTTGCTCAAGGATGTTTTTGCTATTTCAGCGGAGATTATGGTGCGTAAAAAGATGCGATTGAAGAAAAATAACGTCTATTTGGTCCGCTTATTAAATAATGTTGAGGAGATTCTGCAAGAGCTAAAGATTACGGAGGGTGCAGGGTTTGTATATAGTTCACGCATCAATCCGGCGCTAATTGCGGATACTGCTTGCAAACGTGCTTATCTGCGTGGTGCATTTCTGGCAACCGGCTCACTTAACAATCCGGAAAGTGGCTCATATCATCTAGAGATTAGTACGAGCTACCTAGAGCATGCAGAGGACCTGGCTAAGTGGGCTAATCATTTTAGATTGAATGCAAAGTGGAGCGAGCGTAAAAAGGGCTACTTCATCTACCTTAAAGAGGGTGAAAAAATCTCGGATTTTCTCAGTGTGATTGGGGCGCATCAAGCATTGCTGAGGTTTGAAGATGTGCGCATAGTTCGCGATATTCGTAATTCAGTGAATAGGATTGTTAATTGTGAAAAGGCTAATCTGAAGAAGATGTCCGATACGGGTGTACGGCAAGCAGAGATTATTCGCTTAATTTCGCGCGAGATTGGGCTGGAGAATTTACCGACTAGACTACAGGAGATGGCCGAAGTCAGGTTGCAATATCCGGAGGCTTCACTTCAGGAATTGGGTGAACTGATGCCGGGTGGTCAAATAAGCAAATCTGGGGTTAACCACCGCTTACGCAAACTGGAAGAGATTGCTAGTAAGCTGAAGGGAGATGAGTATGATGAGTAAACATGTTAGTATCAATAGTATTCTCGAGCTGATTGGTAGAACACCGATGATTCAGTTACATAAATTGGCGCCGGGTAGCGCCGATGTGTTCGTTAAATTGGAATATTATAACCCAGGTGGCTCGATTAAGGATCGGATTGCACTGCAAATGGTTCAAGAGGCAGAAGAAGCGGGTGCGATTAAACCAGGTGACACGCTGATTGAAGCGACAAGTGGGAATACGGGCATCGGGATCTGTCTGATTGCTGCAGCCAAAGGCTACCGTGCAGTTATTGTAATGCCTGCTCAGATGAGCAAGGAACGGCAAACGTTAATGCGCGCCTATGGCGCAGAATTAATCTTAACCGAGCCAGCATTAGGAATGCAGGGTTCAATTGATAAAGCTAATGAGTTAGTTGCGGAGTACGGTTATTACCTGATGCAACAATTTAGAAATCCGGCTAATCCTCGTGCTCATCAGCTTTATACGGGACCGGAGATTATTCAACAAATGGATGGCAGAATCGATGCGTTCGTGGCAGGTATCGGCACCGGCGGCACGATCACTGGCGTTGGCCAGGTGCTCCGGGCAAATGCGGCGGTGTCCGGCTCCGCTGGTGGGTTATTAATAGTCGGCGTTGAGCCGCATGATTCGCCGGTTCTAGCGGGTGGCAAGCCCGGAGCACACCAGCTCCAAGGCATTGGCGCTGGGTTCGTGCCGCCTATCCTTGATACAGATATTTATGATGAGTTGATGTTAGTGACAACGGAGCAGGCGTATCACACTGCGCGTAAGTTGGCACGAGCGGAGGGTATTCTGGTAGGCATCTCAAGTGGGGCGACAATCTACGCCGCTACGAAAATCGCGGAGCGATTGGGCGCTGGTAAGCGCGTTGTCACGGTCGCCGCTTCCGGGGGCGAACGCTATTTAAGTACGCCACTATATCAAGATCTATAAGGTGTAAAATTTATAAGGTGCCTGACACCGTAGGTGAGGCACCTTGAACATTTCTATGCTTTTGTTACTTTCGGAGCACAAGTAATGATGTTGTCAATAATACCATATGCCTTCGCTTCTTCTGCGGATAAGAAATTATCACGATCAGTATCGATTGCTATTTTTGTAATCGGTTGCCCTGTTCGTTCTGCAAGAATTTCGTTTAGCTTATCCTTCATCTCTAAAATTCTTCTCGCATGGATCTGAATATCACTTGCTTGACCTTGCGTACCGCCTAATGGCTGGTGAATCATAATTTCGCTGTTTGGGAGCGCAAATCTTTTACCTTTAGTTCCAGCAGCTAAGAGAAAAGCGCCCATTGATGCCGCCATCCCGATCGCGATTGTTGAAACGTCCGGGCGAATATATTGAATTGTGTCGTAAATTGCCATTCCTGCAGTGATTGAACCGCCGGGACTATTGATGTATAAACTAATATCTTTTTCAGGATCTTCAGCAGCTAGAAATAGCAGTTGTGCAATTACGGTGTTTGCAACGCCGTCATCAATTGGACTTCCCAAAAAAATAACGCGATCTTTTAATAAACGCGAGTAAATGTCATAAGCGCGTTCGCCACGATTGGTCTGTTCTACTACCATTGGTACATAATAGCTCATAAATGTTGTCCTCCTTAGTTAATACTCTATATTGAGAATACAATTCTGCTAATTACTATAATACAAATTATAATCGTTTAGTCAGCAAAGGTCAAAGAGCAAAATGCAATACATAAATGGTACGCCCGAAGGGATTCGAACCCCCGACAAACCTGGTTCCGGAAACCAGTGCTCTATCCACTGAGCTACGGGCGCATACCATAGTAAATTATACATTCACTTGCCTTGATTAGCAAGTTACAACCTCATTTAAACTTGTTAAACGAGATTTTTGCTAAATTCACATATTTTCCTGAAATATCTGTACTTTGATAAGGAAGTTCCCGCAAATTCGTGTTAGAATATAAGAGAAAATAGTGTTCAAATGAATATAATATGAGTGAATGAGATGGATGGGAGGCTATTTCTTTGGAGAAAAAATCAGTACTTGACGTAGATTTAGATGGCAAAAGGGTGTTTTGCAGAGTAGACTTCAATGTACCGGTCTACAACGGAACGATAAGCGATGACACTAGAATTATTGAGGCACTACCAACGATAAAGTACATAGTCGATAGGGGTGGAAAGCTGATTTTAGCTAGTCACCGTGGCAGACCGAAAGGCAAGGTTGATGAGGAACTACGTCTAAAAATAGTTGGAGATCGATTGGCTGAATTAATTGGCATACCAGTACTCAGTTTAAGCGAATCAACAGGTATTGATGTAAGAAATGCTGTAGCAAAAATGAATAAAGGCGATATTATTTTGCTGGAAAATGTACGTTTCCATCCAGGCGAAGAGACTAACGACACAAATCTTTCGAAAGAGTTTGCGGAGTTAGCCGATCTATATGTAAATGATGCTTTCGGCACTGCACATCGGGCACATGCGTCGACTGCGGGTATTGCGGAGTTTTTGCCAGCTGTAGCTGGTCTTTTAATGCTTAAGGAGATAAAAGTTCTGGGTGAACATCTAATAAGTCCGGCTCATCCATACACCGCAATCATCGGTGGTGCTAAAGTGAAGGACAAAATTGAGGTAATCAGCAGTCTGCTTGACCGGGCGGATAATATTCTGATCGGCGGCGGGCTAGCTAATAACTTTATTAAGGCTATGGGATATGAGGTTGGTAAATCAATTCTTGAAGAGGACAAAATCGAACTGGCGCAGATGCTTATCTTCCAGGCAGAGCAGATGGGTGTCAAACTAATGATCCCGGTTGACGTTGTTGTAGCACGGGAGATTTCTGAAGATGCTGAGTCTTGGGTTGTGCCGATTGATGCAATTCCTGAAGATGTCTATGCGCTGGATATTGGACCGGAAACGGTCATGCAATATACGGTGGCGATTGCTTGTGCGAAACTGATAATTTGGAATGGACCGATGGGACTTTTTGAAATTGATAAATTTTCTAAGGGAACAGTACAAATTGCGGAATCGGTAGCAAACTCTTGTGCGGTTACAATCGTTGGTGGTGGTGACTCGCTTGCTGCACTCAAAAAAGCTGATGTCGTCGAGAAGATTTCGCACATCTCAACTGGCGGTGGTGCATCGCTAGACATAGCACAAGGTACACAGTTGCCGGCAGTAGTTGCGCTAGATGATAAGTAAAAATAGTTAAGGATAGGTGATTAGATGAGAAAGCCAATTATAGTAGCTAATTGGAAAATGCATAAAACTATGCAGGAGACTCGTGATTATCTTGATAGATTAGGAGTTTTTAAGCTGAAAGGGGTTGAATCGGCTATTTGTGCGCCTTATACCAATTTAAACGTTCTAAATGAACGCAGAGAAACCTTACCGGTGGCTATTGGCGCACAGAATATGTGTTGTCGCCTAGAAGGCGCTTTTACTGGGGAAATCAGTGCGTTAATGTTGAAGGAACTTGCGGTAGAATATGTTATCATTGGGCATTCGGAACGACGTAAAGGTTTCAAGGAACCTGATGAAATGCTGATGCGTAAAATGCGGACTGCCCATGATGTCGGAATAATACCGATTTTGTGCGTTGGTGAAAACGAAGAGCAATATCTTGCGGGTAAAACGGCGGTAGTAGTTACGGAGCAAGTTGAGCGGGGTATTGAGGATTTAAGCCCCGCCGAGATTGCAAAAAGTATTATTGCCTACGAACCAATCTGGGCGATTGGAACAGCGAATGCGGCGACTCCAGAGGTAGCGAATGCTGTAATTGGCTTAATTCGTCAGCATATTTCACAACTTTATGGAGTGGAGACTGCTAAGCAGGTGCGGATTCTCTACGGTGGCAGTGTTGATGCAGATAATATTGCAGAATTTATGCAGGAAGAAGAAATCGACGGTGCTCTGGTTGGTGGAGCTAGTTTAGACCCAGATAGTTTCTTGCAAATGCTACGAGTGGTTGATGAGTTATGAGTAAGAAACCATTGCTTCTAATCATAATGGATGGTTACGGATTGCGGGAGGAGAGCTACGGCAACGCAATTAAACAGGCGCAGACGCCGAACCTTGATCGTTTATTCGCAAAGTATCCACATACGGAACTTTGTGCAAGTGGACTAGCTGTCGGCTTACCGGAAGGGCAGATGGGCAATTCGGAAGTTGGGCATCTTAATCTTGGCGCTGGTCGGATCGTCTATCAAGATTTAACACGCGTTACGCAAGCGATTGTGGATGGTTCGTTTGATGAGAATGGAGTGCTACTTGCTGCTATGGAGTATGCGCTTTGTAATAAACAGCAACTACACTTATACGGCTTGCTGTCTGATGGCGGTGTACATAGTCATAATACACACTTGTACGCGCTGTTAGAGTTGGCAAAAAAAGCTGGATTGAGCGAGGTTTATGTTCACGCTTTTCTTGATGGGCGTGATGTATCCCCTGATAGTGGCGTTGGCTACCTGCAGGAGTTGGAAGCGAAGTTAGCTGAAATTGGCGTTGGCCAGCTCGCCACAGTGATGGGGCGCTACTATGCAATGGACCGCGATAACCGCTGGGAACGAGTAGAACGTGCTTATCGTGCTCTGGTTTATGGCGAAGGTGAGCGGACGACAGATCCTGTGACTGCGGTTAAAGCTGCGTATGCACGGGGCGAATATGATGAATTTGTTAAGCCGATTGTTGTTGTTAATGAAACGAGTGCTACTGCTAATCAACCGATTAGCACTATCAAAAGCGGCGATGCAATTATCTTTTTCAACTTCCGACCTGATCGGGCGATTCAGCTGACGCGGGCGTTTACGGAAGATGAAGCGGAGTTTACGGCTTTTGATCGGCGGTCCAAAAAGTCTGGCGTGGAGTCAGTGGATGTGTCAGCCACTGAGTCTGCAACCGACGATGATTTCCCGGGCAATATTCATTATGTTTCATTGACACAATACAGTGTGGATTTGTATGTTAATGTAGCATATGAACCGATTGATTTATGTAATACTTTGGGAGATGTTCTGCAACAGCAGGGTCTGAAGCAACTGCGGATTGCCGAAACAGAGAAATACCCGCACGTTACCTACTTTTTTAATGGCGGTAATGAGCTGCAGTATGAGGATGAGGAACGTATCCTGATTCCTTCGCCAAAAGTTGCCACCTACGATTTGCAACCGGAGATGAGTGCGTATCAGGTGACAGCGGCGTTGAAAGAAGAACTTGCTATAAGCGATTACGATGTTATTATTCTGAACTATGCAAATTGTGATATGGTAGGACACACAGGCAAAATGGCTGAGACAATCCAAGCAGTGGAAGCGGTCGATGCCAATGTGGGGGCTATCGTAGATTATATAAATGAGTTAGGCGGTATCACGCTGATTACAGCGGACCACGGTAACGCTGATGTGGTGCTTGCTGCGGATGGTAATCCGGTTACGGCACATTCAACTAATCCGGTGCCGTTAATCATTACGAAAGAGGGATTGAAATTGCGTGATGGCGGCGTTCTGGCCGATATTGCACCGACAATCCTGGAATTACTAGGTATTGAACAACCTTGCGAGATGACTGGAAAGTCATTAATAAAGTAAATACTGATAAATTTAAAATAATTTAAGGAGTGGTAAATATGACAATTATTTCTGATCTGTACGCACGTGAGGTGCTTGATTCGCGCGGTAATCCAACGGTTGAGGTAGAGGTTGTTCTCGAGTCAGGAGTAATTGGCCGAGCAATCGTTCCATCAGGCGCATCGACAGGCGCGCATGAGGCAGTTGAACTTCGCGATGGTGATCAGTCTCGCTATCTTGGTAAAGGCACACTGCAAGCGGTTACAAATGTTAACGAAATCATCGCTAGCGAGCTAATCGATTTCGACGCACTGGAACAGCTGGGGATTGATCAGTTTTTGCTTGAGTTGGACGGGACGCCGAACAAAAGCCGACTTGGTGCAAACGCAATTCTTGGTGTATCCATGGCGGTGGCGCGTGCAGCGTCTGAAGCGTTGGGTTTACCGCTCTACGTTTATTTGGGCGGAGTTAATGCGAAAACGTTGCCAGTTCCGATGATGAACATCTTAAACGGCGGCGAACATGCCGATAACAACGTTGACATTCAAGAGTTCATGATTATGCCGGTGGGAGCGGAAAATTTTGCTGAAGCACTGCGCATGGGTGCAGAGATTTTCCATAACCTAAAAGCCGTGCTTAAAGGGAAAGGCTTAAATACAGCGGTTGGTGATGAGGGCGGTTTTGCGCCGAATCTATCTTCGAACGAAGAAGCGATTGTAACGATTCTTGAAGCGATTGAGCGAGCTGGCTACAAGGCCGGCGAAGATGTGTTTATCGCACTTGATGTGGCTGCGACTGAACTATATCGCGATAATATGTATGTACTGGCTGGCGAAGGTGTCGAGAAGACTACTGAGCAGATGATTGATTACTATGAAGAGTTATTAAATAAATATCCAATTATCTCGATTGAGGATGGCTTAGCTGAGGATGATTGGGCTGGTTGGAAGTTAATGACTGAGCGTCTGGGTTCGCGCGTACAATTGGTTGGCGATGATCTATTCGTAACAAATACTGAACGTCTGGAGCGTGGCATTGCTGCTGATACAGCTAATTCTATTTTAATCAAGGTTAACCAGATCGGCACACTTACAGAAACTCTCGATGCGATTGAGATGGCGAAAAGAGCCGGTTATACAGCAGTTATTTCCCACCGGTCGGGTGAGACTGAGGACGCCTTTATCGCTGACCTCGCCGTTGCAGTCAACGCAGGACAGATCAAGACTGGCGCACCATCGCGGACAGACCGTGTGGCGAAGTATAACCAGCTACTGCGGATTGAAGAAGAGCTGGCGATGGTTGCTCGCTACGGCGGCAGGAAAGCATTTTATAATTTAGATAAATAGTTGATTATGAAAATAACAGATAAAAAAGGAAGATTTAGATGAAACAGATTGATGCGGCTCGTGCGAGCTTAACACTTGATGACAAAAAATATAACTATTATTCGCTCCCGAAATTTGCTGAGGCAATGGGAGCGGATTTTTCCCGTTTGCCAATTTCGATTAAAATTCTACTAGAAGCCGCTCTGCGCCATTATGATGGCAAGGCGATTACGGAGCAACATCTTGCACAGCTGGTCAATTGGGGCGATAGGGAGTTGGCGCGTACGGAGATACCTTTTATTCCTGCACGGATTATTCTACAGGATTTCACCGGTGTGCCGGCGGTTGTAGACTTGGCGTCAATGCGTGAGGCGATGGTTAAGCAGGGTGGCGACCCGCTACGCATCAACCCAATCATTCCTGTCGATCTGGTAATTGACCATTCGTTGATGGTTGATCGAACAGGAAGTACAGCGGCATTCGACTATAATCTTGAGCAAGAGTTTGCGCGTAATCAAGAGCGCTATACTTTTCTCAAATGGGCGCAAGAGACATTCAGCAATTTCCGCGTGATTCCACCCGGGACGGGGATTATTCATCAGGTTAACCTGGAATATTTAGCAGATGTCGTTGTGCGCAAAGCGGGTGCTGACGGTGAGGAACTTGTTTATCCTGACAGCTTGGTTGGAACTGATTCACATACAACGATGATTAATGGGCTTGGTGTTCTAGGTTGGGGAGTTGGCGGTATCGAAGCGGAAGCGGGGATGCTGGGACAACCGTTATATTTTGTAGCGCCGGAAGTTGTCGGTTGTAAACTGACCGGCAAGCTGGCAGAGGGTGTCACTGCTACAGATCTCGCTCTGACCGTTGTTGAGCTGTTACGCAAACATAACGTGGTCGGCAAAATTGTCGAGTTCTATGGCGATGGATTAAATCATATGAGTTTAGAGGATCGCGCGACGGTGGCAAATATGGCACCGGAATACGGTGCGACCATGGGTTATTTTCCAGTAGATAACGAGACACTTAACTATCTGCTACTAACCGGTCGTGATGAGGAGTTAGTTGAGCTAGTTGAGCGCTATTATAAAGAACAAGAATTATTCCGACCAGATACTGAAGGACTTGTTGCTTATTCAGAATTAATTGAACTGGATCTGGCAACGGTTGAGCCAAGTATTGCCGGACCAAAACGGCCGCAGGACCGCATTAAGTTATCCGCGGTTAAGCAAGAATGGGAGCGCGCGCATGATGTTACTGAGCGCGCAGCTGGCACAGAAGATAGTGCAAAGGTAGTTGATGGATCAGTTGTAATTGCATCAATCACCAGTTGCACGAATACTTCTAATCCAAGCGTATTAATTGCTGCGGGGCTAGTTGCGAAGCGCGCAGTGGCAGCCGGATTAAAGAGTGCACCACATGTTAAAACCTCACTAACACCTGGCTCACGTGTTGTTGGCGAATATTTAAAAAATGCTGGTTTGCTAGTACCGTTGGCTGAGTTCGGATTTGATGTTGTCGGTTATGGTTGTGCTACTTGCATCGGCAATAGTGGGCCGCTAGCTGAAGAGGTTAATACAGTGATTATCGATAATAACTTGACCGTGGCGTCAGTGATTTCGGGTAATCGGAATTTTGAGGGACGCGTTCATCCATTGGTGAAGGCGAACTATTTAGCTTCACCACCGCATGTGGTAATTTATGCGCTTACTGGACGCATCGATATTGATTTAACAACGGAACCAGTTGGCTATAGTGCAGCGGGCGAGGCTGTTTATCTGAAAGACCTCTGGCCGACAAATGAAGAGATTGCAGCGGTTCTCCAAACTGCAGTAAGTCCAATGATTTTCCGGAAGCAGTATAAGGCTATTTTTGAGGCGAATCTACTATGGAATGCGATTCCTGTTACTGGCGGTGAGCTCTATGAATGGGATGAGGATTCAACCTATATTCAGAATCCACCGTTTTTCACAGATTTGAGTGCTGACAAAAGGGAAACAGCAGGAGCCAGTGCAAACAATATCAAGAACGCGCGAATTCTAGCGCTGCTCGGTGATTCCGTTACGACTGATCATATCTCACCAGCAGGAAATATTGCCAAAGACAGCCCGGCTGGTCGTTACTTGCTAGAGCGCGGAGTTGCCGAAGCGGAGTTTAACTCCTATGGCTCGCGGCGGGGTAATCATGAAGTGATGATGCGGGGGACCTTTGCGAATATTAGGATTCGAAATCGGTTGGTGCCTGATTTAGTCGGTGGTATGACTAAATATCTGCCGACAGGCGAAGTGCTGTCGATTTATGATGCGGCAATGCGTTATCAGGAAGATGGAGCACCACTAGTTGTTCTGGCTGGCAAAGAATATGGGACCGGCAGCTCGCGTGACTGGGCGGCTAAGGGACCGCGGTTACTGGGTGTACGCGCTGTAATTGCAGAATCTTTCGAGCGGATTCACCGTAGCAACTTGGTCGGTATGGGGATTTTGCCGTTAGAGTTGGCGGGTAATAAACGTTGGGATGAGCTGGGACTGACTGGTGAAGAGTACGTTTCAATTAGAGGATTAGAGGAGCTAACACCTCAGAAACGGGTTGTCGTCGAACTGCGTAGGGCTGATGGATCAATATTGGAGCTACCGGCAATTCTTCGACTAGATGGCCTGGTTGACATTGAATATTACTTAAATGGCGGGATTCTGCGGACTGTACTGAGAGAATTAAGTGAGTCATAACATATTATACTAGGAACCTCAACTGATATCAGGCGAGGTTCTATCAATAGAAGGGGTGAATAGCATGCTCCCAATCTATTTGGCTATGCTTACGAGCGCTGAAGAACAGAGCAAGTTCGAGGCGCTTTATTTCGAGTATCGCAATCTAATGTTTTACATAACGAATAAAATTTTGAATGATCGGGGTCTTGCAGAAGACGCTGTTCATCAGGCATTTATTAAGGTTTTGGAGAATTTCGATAAAGTCGGCGAAGTTTATTGTCACAAAACCAAGAGCTATCTTGTTACTATTGTTAGGAACACGGCGATTAATATGTATAATAGCCGCAAGCGCAGACCAACAGTAGCGATTGAGGAAATATTTATTGCTGTTGATATAGGTAAAGCGAACCAAGGGGAGGGTATTGATGAATTGAGTGTGGCTATTCTGGAATTGCCGATCATCTATCGAGATGTTCTAAAACTTAAATATATCCAAGGTTTTTCCAGCACAGAAATTGCTGAAATGTTGGATATTTCTGACGACGCTGTTAGAAAGCGGCTTGAGCGCGCTAGGGAAAAACTTGGAGAGATTCTGACAAAGGAGGATCTCACAAATGTTGATTAATTTAACCGACGATATGTTAAGAACAGCGCTTATCAGAGCAGATGCATTGGAAATGGAAGCTATTTCGTCAGATAAAATCGAGGAACATAAATTCTCAAAGGGTTTTGAGCGGAAAATGAGCAAGCTCATCGGAGAGAGTAAAGGAGCAAGGCCTACGAAAACAGGGTCTCCGGTAAGGAGGCGCGTGATTGCTGTCGTGACCGCAATTATCCTTTTACTCGCTGCTACGATGAGTGTGTCGGCTGTGAGAAATGCAATCTTTGAATTAATAAGTGATGTTTATGAAAAATATACTCATATATATTTTGAGGGAGAAATAGATAAAGGTCCTACCATTGGAAATTTTGTTGTGTATAGACCAACTTATGAAGTGGAAGGATTTGAGTTGGTTACGGAAATTGCTGACCACCCTGTGTTGCTTGTATACGTAAAAGGCACTGACACAATAGTCTATAATCAATATCTACTTCAATATGTTTCTCGGCATATAAATACAGAGGGTATTGAACCAGAAGATCTTGAGTTTAGAGGATTTCCTGCTAAATATTATTCTAACATAGGTAATCAGACACTTATGTGGTATGATGAAAACTATTTATTTACAGTGTCATCGACACTGGATAAAGAAATCGTATTTAAAATTGCAGAGAGCGTGGAAAAAGTTAAAACCGATGTGATTCCTTAAAATTTAATTAATTAATAATAATTTATATTTTCAGTCACAAATCCTCATTTTCATTTGTTCTATTAATGAGAACAATTTTAAAGGGGGTTTCTTTATGTTGAAGAGAAGAATATTTTCAGTAATTATATGCATGTTATTTCTTATTACACCACTAACAAGTATAGCACTTGCAGAAGATGAACCAAGTTCAAAGTTTGCTTCTCAAAATCATTTAAGGTATATCTACATCAATTATGTAGATACAATTCTAACTATTACTTCGGGTGGAATGGCCAATGTGTATGGTATCGTGTATAAATCAGTTAACGGAGAAGAAATCTACCTTTATTCGACTCTGCAACGGAATATTAATGGCAACTGGTCAAATATAAAGGGTTGGTACGCTTACTCAACAACATCATCAGCAATTATTAATGAAGAATACCTGGTTACTCACGGAGAATACAGAGTGGAAACCAATTATTATGTTTCTGGCTATGATGGTGGCTATGATTGTGGAACGGTTTACAGTGCAGTTATAAACTATTAGCCCCTGACGTTATGATAAGAACGAAATCTTAACGATAATAAGTGGCTTATAAATTTCAACAATAAATTGTAACTTGGGTGAAGTAAAGGAGGGGCTAAAAAAAGAGAAATAAAAAATATGAGAACTTAGCAAGATAAGTTTAAAATGAAAAGGAGGATTATCATGAGAAAAAAATACTACAGGGTAACAACATGTATTTTACTATCATTAATGCTCTCCGTTACTCTCATTTTTTCTGCACCTATAGCAACGCTGGCTGCAGAAACACCTGGTATTACTAATGGTGGTATATATACTATAAAAAATGTAGGATCAAATAAATATATAAACGTAGATTATGGACTTGACTACGATAATACCAATGTGTATCAATGGACTCAAGACTGGAGAGTCGAGCAGACTTTCCGTGTTGTGTATGATAGTGTACAAGATGCATACAGGTTCTACTCTATGGCTGGTATAAACGGGCGGTATAGAGTACTCGATATTGTGAAATCGAATGGATATGTTGTGTCTGGTTGTGATGTGCAAATATACAAACCAGTCGATGCAGTAGCGCAATACTTTCAAATCATTAGTTTAGGCAGTGGGAAGTATAAAATAGTACCTAAATCTAACACAAATGTTGCATTAACTTCATATGGTACTCTGAACGGTTCAGGGACTGGTAGGACACCTACATCGGCCGGGAATATTTTTGTGTCTAATTATACAGGAAGCACAAATCAACAGTGGATTTTCACTATCGCACCATCCAACAATGAGACTTATTACGCGAATAATTATTGGAGTTTTCCTTTAGCAAACAACAAGACTATCTCATCTAATTATGGGAATCGCATTATGAGTGGGACGACATCATTCCATAATGGTATAGACATACCAGCAGGTGCAGGAACGGATATTAAAAGCGCTAATAATGGAGTGGTAATTGATAAAAAAGATGAAAGCGACCCTAATCAAGGAAGGGGTCATGCAATTATGGTGAGAACAAATGCTGATTATGTATATGGTACTAACACACTTATTACTGTATGTTATTTGCATATGCAATCTGCGTCAACCCTCAATGTGGGGTCCTCAGTTACCAAGGGTGTGACTGTTATTGGGAAGGTAGGGAGCACTGGAGCTTCTACAGGGAACCATTTGCATTTTGGAGTAACGTCCGATGGCTCAGATTATGGTAGACTTGAATCAACAACCTTAAATCCATTCTTTTTCTATCCATCAATTCCATCTGGTGGATATACAATAACATATTAATTAAGGAGGGTTAACAATGAAATTGAGAACAAAACAAGGATTCATTATTTTAATTGCTGTCTGTTTAATGCTAACTGTTGGATGTATAAAACCGACTGAACCAGCTGATGAAATGACACAGCGACCTGCTGAGGAAATTGATTTGGATTCACTTGATTCAGGTTCCAATGACTCTAACTCTGAACCACTAGTAATTGGTGGAGATGATATATTTAATCGTAGTTACATTGATGTAGTTTATAACGTATGGTACGCTACCGAAATTGTGGGTACAGACATTATAGATGAGTGGAAACAAGAAGTCTATTTTAAGCAAGATTTAGATACAATAAGCAAGTTACCTACATTATACCAAGCTATTAGGGACCTTTCTATTCCTAAAAAAGATTTTCTGGAACTGAATGCTTCCTTTAGAGAAAAAGGCATTGAATGGATGATGATACCAGGCTATGTATTAGAAGCTTTGTATTTAGGTGATGAAAATGCAATGAAAAAAATTCTGATTCATCCCCTAGCATTTTACTATAACGGAGATGTGTATACTATTGATGAATTACGTACAATGTCAGCAAAAGAAATAAAAAACACTGGCATTCCAAAGAAAGATTTAGAAGAGTTTACTGACAAAATTGAGTTAATAATGTTAGAGAATGTTGGAGAAAGTAGTTATGAATCGTCCTACAAAGGATCTCTTGATCAGATAAGAGAAAAAATCAAAGAATAATTAACGAGGTTTCAGTAAATATATTGATAAAAACTCGCTATTGATAATTTATGTATTCAGTCACAAAACCCTCTCTCTATTTGTTACATTAGTGATAACAATTAAAGAGGGGGTTTTATGATGAGACTGAGAAAACTTTTTATTTTAATAATCATACTTTGCCTAATACCACTAGCTGGGTGTAACAACAAAGTTGAGCTACCTAATAATGAGTCACAAGATCCGCCTAAAGAAACTAACAACTCTTTACCAGATTCTATTGGAATAACTTTTCTGGGAGGATATGATGAATTTGACCGTAAGTATATAGATATAGTCTATAATGCAGGTCTTGGAGAAGAAATCGTAGGTAAGGATATTGCAGAGAAATGGGCACAAGAAGTATTTTTAATCCAAAAACAAAATGTAATGAGCTCACTGCCAACGTTATATCAAATGATAAGAGATTTATCCATCCCGAGAAAAGATTTTAATGAATTGAATGGACTCTATATGAAAAACTATAATGAATTGGCAATCTCTGAAACGGTCCTAGACGCTCTCTATGCAGAAGATGAAACGGACATGATGAAAGCCTTAATGAATCCCATCGCTTTTTATTATGACGGTGTAATCTATACAGTTAACGAATTACGTTCTATGTCAGCAGAAAAAATAAAAAGTCTTGGTATTCCAATGCAAGAACTACAAGAATTTACTAACCGTATCGAGGTCACGATTATAGAACACGTAGGCCCTAAGAACTATGAGGGTAGTTATAAAGAAACCATAGATAAATTAAGAGAGGTGATCAAGGAATAGTTAAAGACGATATTATCTACAGGGAACGAAATTATATTAATAACAAATAAGGATTTTTCAAATTAATATGAGGGGGTTAAAAAGATGAAACTGAGAAAAACGATTGTTTTACTATTGGTGTCTATCCTAATAGGCTTCATGGCTGTTGGGTGTAACAGTGGAGATGCCGGCAAGGAACCAGGTAGTAATGAAGCAAACGGCAGCAACGAAGCGAACGGCGGGCAAAACGTAGAACCGCCGGAGTATTTGCTGCACTGGGAGGATGGGCTATCATATTTGGATGTCGGAACTGCTTTTAAAATGTGCGAAAAAGCATTGAATGACTATCAACGGGCAATTTGGAATGGTGAACCAATAAACTTAGACTTATTTATAGAAAATGCTAACCTTAAACAATATTTGGATAAACAGATACAGGATCAATACGCTACCTATGGTAAAAAGAATACTGTAACAGATGTGAAAGTCAGTATTTTTGAGGCTCAGCATATTACTGACGCTGGAAAGAATTATATTTATCTAAAATTGCCTATTGCGATAGTTAAGAGTATCGGCGAAACCGGTGAAGTTTTCGAGTTCATCGTTTATAGCTCTAATGATAAACTTGTAATTGCAGATTGGTACAATGCTAGTAAGGATTCGTATGACTTCTTGGTTCGCGGTGAGGGAGAACAACTTGATAATCCGGAGATCTGGAATGATGAAGAA
Source organism: uncultured Caryophanales bacterium (assembly GCA_964568525.1). GTDB lineage: Bacteria > Bacillota > Bacilli > Tepidibacillales > Tepidibacillaceae > CAYZPB01. The sequence continues at coordinate 7,149 of CAZMPM010000005.1, read as the reverse complement.
TGGACAAGAGAGTTATTTAGTAAGCAGAACGAGAAGTAATTAGGACTTAGCCGAGAATATGATATGATTGATGTAGTGAAGAGTAAGTACTATAAGAAGAGGAGTTTAACATGAAAAAAACATTATTTATTTTACTGAGCCTGCTGGTAGTGGCATTGTTTGTTGGTTGCACACCAAAAGTAGAGTCCTCAGCAGATAATGGTGATGATTTTGTAAATGGTGGCAACGAAGCGAACGGCGGGCAAAACCAAGAACCGTATACAGGAGATAGCACTTGGGCTGACGGACTTGAGGCAGCAATTGATCCGCGCCCCAAGGAGTACGGGCCTGATGGCGAAGAACTACCACATGGTGATTTGTCTGCTGAATGGCGGCTAAAATATAATTTTGAGTTTTATGGTTTATCTTACTCGTTGTTTGAATCAGTTGGTGAAGAGAAAATCGATGAGTGGATAGCCCAATTTGAACCTAGTAAAGGTGGTACAAGAAACTCTTCAGAAGCGCACATCTTAAATGCTATCAAGGAACTTGGTCTCTCCAAAGAAGAGTTTATTAAGGCAAATAATCCGCCAATCTACAGTTTACGAGAGATTGACGCACTATATTCTGGTGATGAGAAGTTGATTAATAATTATTTTGTTAACGCATCGGCTCTGTTATTTAATGATGAAATCTATACACCATCGTGGTTAGCTCTACATTCTGCGAGCGATTATGAAAAAGCTGGACTAACAGTAGATTTGCTCGAGGATTATCTTGCTGGAATGGAGCCTATCCAGTTGGCAGTTGAATATTTAGCAATTAAGTCAACGCTGGTCAAAGCGGGTAAGCTATCCGATAAAGCCCCTTCAGAACCAGAGTACTATGCACCTTACAAGCTGAAATTCTATGGAATCGATGATTTTATCTATAAACTTGTTGATGAAGCTAAACTAGATAAATGGCGAGAACAATTCATGCTTGAATCAGTTGGACGTGACCGCCGAGATGCTAGTGAGGCGAATATCTTTAACCTGGTGAAAGAACTGGCTATACCACGAGAGGCCTTTGAAAAAGCGAATAACGCAATTTACACTAAACAAGAGGTAGATGCTATTTACTCGGGTAGCCTCAAGCAGGTTAATCTGATTTTTGCTAGCAAATATGCTCTTGTTGACCCAGCTAATGGCAACATTTATACACTTAGATGGCTTAGTTCAGAGCCGATAAGTAGGTTCACGGAGCTTAATCTTAGTAAAGAGATGCTTCGCAATTACCTCAAGAATATTACTGACCCAGCTCTAAGTGAAAATTACCAAGCGATAATAGAGAAAATCAATTCAATGGAATAACAAATTTATTACTTGAACTTTATTTTTATCTGTGGTAAATTATTGATGTTATACTTGTGTTACTTAAATGGAGGTGTATTTCTATGGATATCTTCTTTACGGTCTTATTAATTTTAGTTGCATTAGGATTGATTGCGACAGTATTATTGCAATCAGGTAAAAGTGCTGGTCTCTCCGGTAGTATTGGTGGGGGTGCTGAGCAGCTTTTTGGTAAGCAAAAAGCGCGAGGTATGGATGCTTTACTTGAAAAATTGACTGTAATTCTGGCAATCAGTTTTATTATATTATCTGTTGTTGTGGCATTCCTAGCACTATAAACTAGGCAGAGTTCAGCCGAGATTATATATTAATGAAATTAAACAGTAAGGTTACTTACTGTTTTTTTGCGTTAATCAATGTATTTTTGGCATTTTTCAGTTATTATTAAGTTAAAGGGCACGACGCAATAAAAAACGTCGTAAAGGACTGATAAAAATGGATCAGACTAAAGAAATAACCAAAGCACAAATACTGGAATATATGCGTAATAACAGCTACAAGCCAATGAATATTAAGGAGCTGGAAGAAGACTTCGAAATTGAAGGTGCAGCTCAATTCAAGCAATTCGCGAAACTGCTCAATCAGTTAGAAAGCAGCGGTGAGATTGTGCGGACACGAACCAATAACTATGGCCTGCCGGAGCGAATGAATCTGCTGCGTGGACATTTGCAAGGTCATCCAAAGGGTTTTGGCTTTCTCATTCCTGATGATGAGGATGAACAAGATGTTTATATCCACGAAAAAGACATGAAAGGGGCAATGAACGGCGACCGTGTGCTCGTGCGCCTTAACACAAGGAGTGCTGGAGCTCGTCCCGAGGGCGAGGTAATTCGTATTCTGACGCGCGCTAATACGGAAATTGTTGGCCTATATAGCGGGGGAGTGCAGTATGGTTTTGTGATTCCTGACGACAAAAGAATCTCTCGCGATATTTTTATTCCACGTGGTCAGATGAAGGGTGCGGTCGATGGCAGCAAAGTTGTAGTCCACATCACGAAATATGCCGACGCCCGCAAAAACTGTGAAGGCGAGATTGTTGAGGTGCTGGGACACCGCAATGATCCAGGCGTGGATATTCTATCGATTATTCGCAAATATTCATTGCCGGAAGGTTTTACCGATGAGGCGTTGAATGAGGCTAATGCTGTACCTGATGCGGTTAGCGACGTTGAAATTATGAAGCGGCGCGACCTGCGTGAAAAGGTGATTTTTACGATAGATGGTGCTGATGCGAAGGACCTTGACGATGCAGTATCGATTGAACGTTTAGGCAACGGCTATCAATTGGGAGTGCATATTGCCGATGTTACGTATTATGTGCGGGAACGGTCGGAACTTGATCGCGAGGCCTATGAACGCGGGACGAGCGTCTATCTAGTTGACCGCGTGATTCCGATGTTACCGCAACGTTTATCGAACGGAATCTGTTCGTTGAATCCAGAGGAGGATCGGTTGACGATTACTTGTCTGATGGATTGTGATGATAATGGGGCGGTTATTAAACACGATATTTTCAAAAGTGTAATCAGTAGTAAAAAGCGCATGACCTATGAGAATGTTCGTAAGGTTCTTGTTGAGCAAGATGCTGATGCTATTGCTGATTACGCAGGATTTGTTGATAAATTAGAATTGATGCAGGATCTGGCGCTTAAGCTGCGCGGAAGGAGACTAGAGCGCGGAGCTATTGATTTTGATTTCGATGAGATTAAAATTACTGTTGATGAAACGGGTAAACCGATAGATATTCAGCGCGTTGAACGTTCCATTGCTGAACAACTGATTGAGGAGTTCATGCTGGCAGCGAATGAAGCGGTTGCTGAACATTTTTATTGGTTAGAGGCACCATTCATCTATCGTGTCCATGAAGATCCGGACCCGGATAAGTTGCTAAGCTTCGCCGAGTTTTTATCAAGTTTAGGTCTCCGCGCGAAAGGGCTCACAAGCGACCCGCATCCGCGAGTATTTCAAGAGATATTGAAGAAAATAAAGGATACGCCGGAGGAGAGAATTATTAGCACACTTCTGCTCCGTTCACTGAAGCAGGCACGATATTATCCCGAGCCGCTCGGACATTTCGGTTTATCGACTAAATATTATACGCACTTTACGTCGCCAATCCGCCGCTACCCAGATCTGCAGATTCATCGGATTATTAGCGAGATATTGGATAAGGGCAAGTTAACTGATGGGCGGGTGGAGTTTTTGCAGGGGATTATGCCAGAGGTGGCCGCGCATTCTTCTGAGCGTGAGCGAATTGCCGTTGATGCTGAGCGCGAAACGGATGATCTGAAGAAGGCCGAGTATATGCTTGATAAGATTGGCGAAGAGTACGAGGGTATTATTAGCAGTGTTACATCTTTTGGGATGTTCGTGGAGCTTCAGAATCTGATTGAGGGACTGGTTCATGTCAGCTACTTGACAGATGACTACTATCGTTATAATGATAATCTACACGCATTAGTTGGTGAGCGGACGGCAAAAGTCTATCGCATTGGCGACCCAGTAAATGTGCGTGTGGTGAAAGTGAATTTGGATGATTATACGATTGATTTTGAGCTGGTGGTTCTCAACGGTGGGTATCGACGAAACGATATGACGAAAAATAGCAAAAAAAATGGACAAAAGAACGGACAGAAAAAGGGCAGAAAAATACGCCGAGAAAGAAAGGGCAGAAATAGATGACTGAAAAAGGAATTAAGGTAATAGCAACTAACAAAAAAGCCTATCATGATTACTTTATCGAGGAAACTTACGAAGCGGGGATTGTACTGACAGGGACTGAGATAAAGTCGATTCGTGCTGGCAAAGTTAATCTTAAGGATAGTTTTGCACGAATCAGTAATGGCGAGGCTTACATCCATAATATGCATATTAGCCCTTTTGATCCGGGGAATCGGTTCAACCACGAGCCGACGCGAGCGCGTAAATTGTTACTGCGGAAGGAAGAAATCGATAAGTTAATCGGACTGACTAAGGAGAGAGGCTATGCCTTAGTGCCGACAAAAGTCTATTTAAAGAATGGTTTTGCGAAACTCGAGTTAGCACTGGCAAAAGGGAAAAAGCTCTATGACAAACGTGCGACAGCCGCTAAACGTGATGCTGATCGTGAAATCTCACGTGCACTGCGTGAAAAGCAGAAAGGGTAGATAATTGTACTAATTTGTGGTATAATGCATTGCACTCAATTTGGGGGCGTTCTGGATTCGACGGGGACAGGTTGAGCATTAGTAGCGAGTCGAGGGGTCGCGGACCTCGTTAAAACGCGAAAGCCAATTTAACTGGCAAAACAAACAATAACTACGCTTTAGCTGCTTAATAACAGCTTGCGTGCTCTACCGCTCCATCGCCCATGTGGCGTGGATAGGGCCAACTTTAGTGGGATACGCTGTTCATCTTCCGTCTGGAGATGACTGAAGAGACTAATCAGACTAGCTTATTAGATAGTTCGCTATTTGATAGTCTAGTAGGCGAATCACTCGCAAATAGCTGCACTCGGAGAGGCTAATGTGTCAATGTTTTCGGACAGGGGTTCGACTCCCCTCGCCTCCACCAAATTAAAGGAAATTAGACATTAAAAAACCCGCTTATTTCAATAAAAGCGGGTTTTTATAATTAACACTTTAAATAACAGTCTTACTCAATTACTACGTGTTCAATAACGTAATCAACAACCTTCATGCTTAAGGCATATTGTTTTAAGTATGGCAAACCATAATAATCTGTACTATAGTCTTTGCCTAAATATTTTACTAAATCGTCCTCTTTAACCGAAAGTTTTGCATCTTCAGCTATTGCTTGGCAGACAAGAGTATAAGCTGCGAATTTTTTATTTTCTTCTTTGCTACTCGTTAGTAAATCTTCCAAACTAGAAGCGCCCAAATATGTTGTTATGAATTCATCAAATTCAATTCCGCTTTGTTTAGCATAACTTTGATAATAGGCCACCATAGATTTTTCGTAGTATGCTATGAGCTGACTAGGTACTGAACTTACTGTCACTTCGTTGTACAGATAATCCCAGACATAATCTCTAATTAAATCGTTTTTAAGATTTTCTTTAAGACCAGCCTTTAGCTCAGCAACAGTTTTCCATTCATAATCTGCAAATAAAACCGTTGCAACAAATTCATCGGTCAGTTCAGGTAATTCTCTTTCTTCAATATAATTTATCGTCGTTACAAAAACAGCGTCTTTATTCTGAAGATCTGGATTCTGCGAATATACTTCAGGGAATGTAACTTCTACATTAAAAGTTTCACCAGGCATATGTCCAATGATTTGTGTTAAGAAATCATCTATATAATCAGCTGAACCTGCCGTTACATTTGTTCCTCCATCACCGGTTGATCCGCCATCGAACGGAACTCCATCTACACTTCCAACATAACTAATATTTACATTGTCACCGTCAACTACCGCGCGGTCTTTTACTTGTATTGTTTGATCTTTCGCATATTTAACCAATAAATCATCTATTGCCGCTTGGACATCGCTATCTGACACTTGATATGCCTCGCTTGGGATTGATAATGTTTTGTAATCGAAAAGTTCAACATAGTCAAGAGCATCTATATTCTTCCAAAACCCATTTTTATCAATTCCTTCACTTGGATAAAACTCATCTTTTTTCTCTGGTTTACTGTCAACTACTAGCACAACAACTAGTGCCACTATAAGTACGGCAATAGCAATGATAGCGACATAAAACCAGGGTGATTTCTTGTTGTTAATAATAATATTGCTCATTATCTAATCTCCTTTTATAATTAATAAAAACATTATATCAAAATATTGTCTACGATGTGAAGTGTTAGTTGCGACAAAAACAAACATGATATAATCTTGGTGTAAGGTGTTTAATGAGTACGTAAGAGAATAATAATTTCGAGGGAGGTATCGCGATGGAGAGACTGTTTCAACTTCTTGGGGAGCAAGAAGCGATGCGGATTGTCAATCTACTAATTAGATCAAGGCGTGTTACCTTGTTGGAGTTAGAGGTACTTCTCAATATTGAGATGGGAAGACTTCAACAGCATTTGGCGAACCTTGAGGAACAAAGAGTGATTTTTACCTTTTCCAATGAAGAACGGCAATATTATAATATAAGTCCGTTTTTTATTCAGGAGCATGAACAATTGTATTATTATTTACTTGATCGCTTGAAAGGGCATGTAATATATTTAACGGATCTGAACCGTTTCAACCGTTATCGGCTGAATCGCTTATCAGAGCAGGATATTCGTGATAATCGACAAAGAGTACTTAATATGATTCAGTAACACAACGTTCTAAAATAATATAGTAACTATGAACAAAAGTGATATAATTAGCGTAGACGAGGTCGAGATTCTTGTATACGCTTATTTTTGTTTTTTATTTGAATCTAGGAGGCATGCAA
>CAZMPM010000005.1:0-371 GCA_964568525.1 uncultured Caryophanales bacterium | reverse complement strand
AAAATGGCTAGAGAGCGAAGAAAAAAATTTAGGTTATCTTCACTGGGTGAATATATCAAGATAGGTTTACTCGCGATTCTCAAAACCTTCAAGCGTTATCCACTGACTTTATTACTATTTATTTCATTGTCAGTGATTGTGCTTATCCAGATTGAGACTAATTACGATCATACTGATTTAAGAGAGTTGTTAAATAGATTAATTGGCATACATGTTTTGGCAATTGCACTCTCGTTAGCGGTGGAGGCGCTACTGGAACGGCTTCCAAGGAGAAGTTGGGCAATTCGTATTGCAACCTATTTAGTTGAGCTCGGGCTTCTAGCTGCATATTTTCAGTTTATCTTCAAGTCAACTGGCTATGCACAGAACCT
>CAZMPM010000004.1:45147-67137 GCA_964568525.1 uncultured Caryophanales bacterium | reverse complement strand
TCACTGTTGACATCTCCTAAACTAGTGATATAATTCCTTATAGTGCTTTAACGCGTTAAAGCGATAGAGATAACGCGAAACTATAGAGAAAACAATTGGAGGAGTTACAATGGCAGAAATAAAATTTTTTAGTGGTGAACAGCTACCACTGGAGATGCACAAGGTTCGTATCGTGCAAAAACTCAACCTTTTACCAGTCGAAAAAAGATTAGAGAAGATGAACGAGGCAGGCAACAATACCTTCCTGTTACAGAACCGGGATGTATTCATGGACATGCTTACAGATAGTGGTGTTAACGCGATGAGTGACCGCCAACAAGCAGCTATGTTCCTAGCTGATGACAGCTACGCAGGCAGTGAAACCTTCACTAGGCTCCACAATAAATTACAGGAATTCTTCGGTATGGAACATTTCCTGCCAACCCACCAAGGTCGAGCGGCGGAAAACGTGATTTCCCAGACCTTTGTTAGACCAGGTACAATCGTGCCAATGAACTACCACTTTACAACCTCAATGGCTCACATCGTCGTTAATGGCGGTGAAATTGCTGAACTTGTTACTGATGAGGGTATCAAGGTTACGAGCGACCACCCCTTTAAGGGCAATATCGATATTGATAAGCTTGAAGCTCTAATCGCTGAGAAGGGCCGAGATAAAATCGCCTATGTCCGCATGGAGGCAGGCACTAACTTAATCGGTGGACAGCCGTTCTCGCTGGCTAATCTGCGCGATGTTCGCCGTGTGTGTGACGCTAACGGTCTGATGATCGTGCTTGATGCGAGCCTGTTGGCTGATAACCTTCACTTCATCAAAGTCCGCGAGGAAGCATGCCGCGACATGTCGATCCACGAAATCAACCTGGCTCTATCTGAGCTCTGTGATATTATCTACTTTTCTGGCCGTAAACTTGGATCTGCACGTGGAGGCGGGATCTGCACCAACGACATTAAACTACATAATGCGATGCGCGAGCTGATTACCCTCTATGAGGGTTTCCTAACCTACGGCGGTATGAGTGTACGTGAGATGGAGGCCCTGACAATCGGTCTCGAGGAAACTTTGGACGAATCGATCATCTGCCAAGGCCCTAACTTTATCTCTTACATGGTTGATGAGTTGCAGAAAATCGACGTGCCTGTTGTTACGCCAGCCGGTGGCCTTGGCTGTCACCTTAATGCTATGGAGTTCGTTAGCCACGTTCCACAAAACGAATACCCAGCAGGTGCCCTGGCAGCAGCCCTTTACATTGTAAGCGGTGTACGCGGTATGGAGCGCGGAACTATGTCCGAGCAGCGTCTAGCTGACGGAACGGAAAAACTCTCGAGCATGGAACTCTTGCGTCTAGCGATGCCACGCCGGGTCTTTACCCTATCACAAGTGAAGTACGCGATTGACCGGATCAACTGGCTTTACCAGAACCGCGAATTAATCGGCGGACTGAAGTTTGTTGAAGAACCGAAAACTTTGCGTTTCTTCTTCGGGCGCCTTGAACCAATCTCTGATTGGCAGGATAAACTGGTTGCGAAGTTCCGTAAGGATTTTGACGATAGTCTGTAGGAGTGGATATTCTAAAAATAATAAAAGACTTTATCAATTATGATAAAGTCTTTTTCTTTTCTATTTTCTTACTATTCTTAATCACCATTTCTTGTACAATTTTCTGCATATAATCCCCAAGATGTTTCTGGTCTGTATCATCCAAATTTTCTATATAAATCGGCTCTCCATATTCAATAATAACATTGCCACCCTTCAAATAAGGCAGTTGTTCTTCAAGAATATAGCGGCTATTATTAATCGATACCGGCACAATCGGGCAACCAGTCTTTTTAACAAGTTTAAAAGTTCCTTCCTTGAAACTTAACAGGTCTAACTCATCGCCCTCATTGATACCACCCTCAGGAAAAACAAATACAGAATACCCCTGCTTAATCAGCTGAACCCCGGACTTGATTACTTTAAGCCCATCACGTAAATTATCTCGATCGATAAACAGTCCATTCAAAAATATAATCCAGAAGCTTAATATTGGAACATTCTTTAGCTCAGTCTTTGCAATAAAACTTGTCAGGTTAGAAAGTGTGGCATAGGCAATTACTGGATCAGCATGGCTTCTGTGATTACTCACATAGATGACTGCCCTATTCTTAGGAACTCGCTCAACCCCGATTACAGACAACTTCACTCCGGCAGCAGCAAGAATCATTCTGCATACTACAGCAAGATATAATTGGGCAAGCCGTGCCTTTAATTTAAGGCTAAATATACCAAGTAAATAAGCGATAATGACCACCGGAAGACTAATAATAAAACCGATGAACATAACCAGTAAAACTAGCGCAGTCCTCATGAATACGCCTACCTAACACTACCTAAGAAAAACAGTGCAATTGTCCCTGGCCCGGAGTGCGTTCCAATTGTTGGACCAATATGATTAATCATTGCCACTTCAATACCAAAACGTTCCTTAATCATATCAGCAACGTGCTGTGCATCCTCTATACTATCTCCGTGACTAACAAAAACATCTTGATCTCCTTCAAATCTTCTTTCTTCCATGATGTCCACCATTTGTTTTAACGACTTATTTCTGCCGCGTGCATTTACCATCGGAACCAAATGTCCATCATTATCAACATGCAAAACCGGCTTAATATTTAATACCCCAGCAGCAGCTTGTTTTGTCCGAGAAACACGCCCGCCACGATACAGGTAAATTAGATCTTCCACCGTAAATAAGTGACACAAACTCAACTTGTTATCTTCTAACCATTTACTGACTTCGTCAATCGACTTGCCTTGCTCTCGCAGTTTGATAGCATGATTAACCAATAAACCTTGGCCTAACGAAGCACCTAGAGTATCTACTACAATAATCTTTCTTCCCGGATTTTCTTCCATTAATTCTCTAGCCGCAATAAAAGTACTATTGAACGAACCGCTCAACCCAGACGAAAAAGCTACGTGCAGGATATCAGCGTCACTCTCATTAAGTACCTTTTGAAAGAACTCCTTCGCTTCTTGCGGATTCACCTGCGAAGTCTTAGGAACAGCTCCCTCTCTCATTTTGTTGTAGAATTCCTTGTATGGAAGCTCATTAGTAATATCATGGGTAGTGCCGTTAACGATATAGTTAAACGATAGCAATGGTAAATTATATTTCTCTACATATTCCTTTGATAAATCAGCAGTAGTGTCGGTTGAAATAATATAATGCATCTTATTCACTCCTTTGTTTTAAAATGCCACTATGTACGTTTTTTTCTAATTTATTACTATTTATTATAACAAAAATTACTCTTATCTTCTATACATATTAGTGGATATAAACTTACAATTGACTATATAGATGAATATCTATATAATAACTATATAGACGCACATAAATGTAAGGAGTGAAAAATGAGATGAATTACAATGATAGCGCTAGACTGCTAAAAGTAATTGCAGATCCAAAGAGGCTTAAAATACTAGACATATTATCTTGCGGCGAGCAGTGTGCTTGTAATATCTTGGAGCATTTTGATTTTACGCAGCCTACACTTTCTCACCATATGAAAGTATTAGAAGATTCTGGACTGGTTACCACAAGAAAGGCCGGGCTCTGGTCTTACTACTCACTAAACGAGACACAATGTAGCAATGTTCTGCAAATATTAACAGATGTATTTAGTGAATCAAATGATTGTATCTGCAAGCAAATTAATTGTGTATGCAAAATAAGTTAAAAATTAAATTAAATTAAAAAGGAGCTATTAAGATGAAAAAAATGGTTATTTACGACCCCGCTATGTGCTGCTCAACAGGGATATGTGGACCTTCAGTTGATAAAAATCTGTTAAGAGTGTCAACTACAATAAATAGATTAGAGAAAAAAGGCATTAAGGTGGAAAGGCAGAATTTAAGCCAGAACCCTAAAGCTTATGTAGATAATAAGGACGTAAATAAGTTATTAAACGCTCACGGAGTAGAGATTCTACCGATTACAATAGTTGATGGTCAGGTAGTAAAAACGGCTGAGTACCCAACGAATGAAGAATTTATAAATTTTTTGGAGATACCGAAAGAGTATCTTATGGTGGAAATTACTGATAGGAGAACTAGAGCTAAGAAATAAGCAGTATTGGGGGAGAGCAAATGTATCAAAATTTTAATATAAAGGACATAGATTTAACTAAATATTTATTTTTTACCGGCAAAGGTGGGGTTGGTAAGACTTCTTTAGCCGCTAGCCTATCAGTTAACTTGTCTGATAGCGGTAAGAAAATTATGCTTGTTAGTACCGACCCTGCTTCCAATCTACAGGACGTATTTGAAACTGATTTAGATAATAAAGGAGTACAGATAAAAGAAGTCCCTAACCTCACTGTAGCGAACTTTGAACCAGAGGCCTCAGCAGCTGACTATAAGGAAAGTATTGTCGGGCCTTTTAGAGGTAAATTACCTGATGTTGTAATCGAGAATATGGAAGAACAGCTATCCGGATCTTGTACTGTCGAGATAGCATCTTTTAATGAGTTTTCTAATTTTATAGCTAATGATGAAGTGGCTAAAAAATATGATCATATAATCTTTGATACTGCGCCAACTGGGCACACTTTAAGAATGCTGCAACTGCCTTCAGCATGGACCGATTTCATAGATACCAGTACGCATGGCGCTTCTTGTTTAGGGGAACTATCCGGATTAGAAGATAAAAAAGAGATATATCGACAAGCTGTAAATAACCTTGTAGATAGCGAACTGACTACATTAATTTTAGTATCAAGGCCACAAACTTCTGCATTATTAGAAGCCGAAAGGACTTCTATAGAACTCCGAGCAATGGGATTAACGAATCAACTTCTTGTAATTAATGGAGTATTAAAAGAATACGATGATGAGTTATCAACATTAATTTATAACAAAGAAAACGAAGCTATAAATAATCTGCCAGAAGGGCTTATAAGTTTGGATATTTATGAAATACCTTTAAGACCATTCAATGTCACTGGTGTAGATAAACTTAGAACCTTTATAACTGGTCAAGAAATTAGTAATGAGATAGAAACTATAGAAGATTTAGATGTCAATAATGTTACTACTCTTGGAAAAGTTGTAGATGATTTATACAATGCCAACAAAAAAGTAATATTCACCATGGGCAAGGGTGGGGTTGGCAAAACCACTATTGCCGCAGCTATTGCATTGGCTTTAGCGAAAAAAGGGAAGAAAGTTCATTTGACAACTACCGATCCGGCAGCGCACTTGAAATATGTCCTTGATGAAAGCGAAAATATTACTATGAGTTATATAGATGAGGAAAAAGAACTAGAAAAATATCGAGAAGAAGTTATCGGCAAAGCAAAAGAAGCTAATGCCACCCAAGATGATATTGATTATATCGAGGAAGATCTAAGAAGTCCTTGTACACAAGAGATTGCTGTATTCAGGGCGTTTGCTGAATTAGTTGACAAGTCCAATGATGAGATAGTTGTAATAGACACAGCACCAACAGGACACACCATATTACTATTAGAATCTACTGAAAGCTATGATCGAGAGATTATGCGGACACAGGGTAAAACACCTGCATCAGTAAAAAAATTATTGCCTAAGCTTAAAGACGACAAGTTCACTGAAGTCCTAATAATAACTTTAGCAGAGGCAACACCTTACTATGAGGCGGTAAGATTACAAGAAGATTTAAATCGTGCCGGAATATATAGTAAATGGTGGATTATAAATTCAAGTTTCTATGCAACTGATACGAGCAATCGTGTATTAAAAGCTAAGGCAGCAAATGAAGCAGAGTGGATAAAAGAGATAGATCATCAATCCAAGAGAAATACAGCACTAATTAAATGGACTCCGGAAGAACTAAAAGGAGAAAAATTAATAATACTAATGTAAAATAAGGACTGTCTCAGAGGATGCGACAGTCCCTATTTTTGTTCTCTACTTCTTATCATCTTTTTCTTTAACTTCCTTTACTTTAACTTCTTTTGCTTTTACTTCTCTCTCAGATACTTTCTTTTCTTTAGCCTCTTTGTTTTTTGCGTCCAAATTTATGAACTTATCCACAAGATCCGGCACCATAAAAGCAAGTCTTTCTAAACTAGTCGACTTATCGATTGATAGTAGCTCTGCATTATCACCTTTAATAACCAGTACTGCAGTTGGGGAAATTTTCCCACCGCTTCCGGCGCCACCACCACTGCCTTGATTCGCTTCTCGGTCTTTGCCAGTTCCACCACCTGTTCCGACTCCGAACGATACATTCACAAAAGGAATAATTGTAACATCGCCAACTTGAACCGGTTCTCCAACCACAGTTTCAGTTTTTATAAATTCTTGTAATCTAGCAAACACATTATTAATAGTTTCGTTTAAATCAAAATTATCGGGCATACTCCACACCTCCCTTCATATTTCGCCTAAATTTGATCTCTTTTCTTATCGGCGGGGAGACTAAAAATCGCAAAAAGACCAAAAGGATATAAAAAGTCTTAATTCTTCCTCGTAGATAAAAGGAGCCTTCCAATATTTTTTCATTGAACACCGGCCTAAATCTAACCTTATCTTCATTGATTAGACACAGAAACTGACAATAAAAACCGTATAAAATACCCGTATACATCGGATCATCAAATCCTGCACTAATGTCTACATTAATTACGTCGGGCTTGATTCTTAGCCAGACTCTTTTAATCAGAATTTTAACTTCATTTAACACGGATTTATTAATGTGTGTGATCCAGCTGTATTTTCTGTTTTTATCTTTTCTCTTTTTCTCTCGTCTTTTTCCCGTAGGCTCGTTTGCAGCTTCGCCAGCGGATTCAGTGGATATTTGTAGATTTAGCTTTTTTGTAAAACCGAAGATGGTCAGTTCCAATTTATCCTCTACTTCGCTAAAGTACTTTATAAACTGCATCTTCACTGATCCAAATAACCAGGCACCGGAAAGTTGTATTCTTCGATCATTGCTATTACCCTCAAAAACATAGGTAAACGGCACGAAAAGAATGAGGGCCAACAACAATACTATGAGTAATAATATTACTAATAAGATTACACCTAATTTTTTTAGAATTATCATAGCAGACACAACCCTCTCTTCCTACAGAAAGCGCTTGTCGGGATTCTATTCCCACTCAATCGTTCCCGGCGGCTTGCTAGTGATATCGAGCACCACTCGGTTAACACCGTCAACTTCCCGCAGTATCCGCTCGCTAATTTTCTCCAATACTTCATAAGGAATCTGCACCCACTCTGCACTCATACCGTCAACAGAATTCACCGCACGGATTGCAACTGGATAGGCATAAGTCCGTTTGCCATCGCGAACACCAACGCTCTTAATATCAAGCAGCGCCGTGAAGTACTGCCAGATTTTGCGATCCAACCCGGCCTTCTTAATTTCATCACGCAGAATATAATCGCTCTCGCGAACAATTGTTAATTTTTCCTCAGTAATATCGCCAATCACGCGTATACCAAGACCAGGTCCCGGAAACGGTTGACGATGCACGATCTCATCCGGCAACCCAAGCGCAGTCCCAACCAGACGCACTTCATCTTTATATAAACTCTTCAACGGCTCAAGTAACTCAAAACCTATCTCTTCAGGCAACCCGCCAACATTATGATGCGACTTAATCGTTCCTTGTGAGCCGGTTCCACTTTCAACAACATCAGCGTAAATTGTCCCCTGAGCTAATAAGTCAAATTTACCCAACTTTTTCGCTTCTTCTTCGAACAAAAATATAAACTGGTTTCCAATAATTTTTCGCTTCTGCTCCGGGTCGCGCACACCAGCAAGTTCCCGTAAAAAGCGCTCACGCGCATCAACCTTAATTACGCGCATTTTGAACTGCTCTCCAAAAGTCTTCATCACGCTCTCCGCCTCGTTTTTGCGCAACAAACCATGTTCAATAAACATACAGGTTAATTGCTCACCAATCGCACAATGCACAAGCGCAGCCACAACAGATGAATCAACGCCACCGCTTAAGGCAAGTAGCACCTGTCTATCACCCACTGTCGCTTTAATTGTCTTAATCTGTTCCTTAATAAATGCTTCTGCAGTCCAATTACCCATATTTGCCCGCAAATCAGTATTCTGACTCATTTTCATCCCCCTATAATAGTTGCCAAATCGCAATCGCTTCGTAATCTGTTTTCTTTTAATTATATAACAATCTACGGCAAATTTGATATTTTTCTCTCATTTTCGCAAAAAGACCAACCCATTCTCGGATTGGTCTTCTATAATTATTTTTATTTCGCGTGTTGAGCTCATGCGGCGACTACATCATGCCGCCCATACCGCCCATTCCACCCATGCCACCCATATTAGGTAGATCGGATTTATCTTTTGGTTTATCAGCAATAACTGCTTCTGTTGTTAAGAACATACCCGCTACAGATGCAGCATTTTGTAAAGCTGAACGTGTAACTTTAGCTGGATCAACGATACCAGTTTTAATCATATCTGCCCACACGCCAGTTGCTGCATTAAAACCAATACCAGGTTTCTCGCTTTTTAATTTCTCAACGATTACAGAACCCTCTAGACCTGCATTCAATGCTATCTGACGAACTGGCTCTTCTAATGCACGTTTAACAATGTTAACACCAGTCGCTTCATCGCTTTCAACCACAATTTTCTCAATTGCTGGGATAATGTTAACAAGGGCAGTTCCGCCACCTGCAACTATTCCTTCCTCAACAGCTGCGCGCGTAGAGTTAAGTGCATCTTCGATTCGAAGTTTTTTGTCTCTAAGTTCTGTTTCAGTCGCTGCACCAACCTTGATAACAGCAACGCCGCCACTAAGCTTAGCTAGACGTTCTTGTAGTTTTTCTTTGTCGAATTCAGAAGTAGTAATCGCTAACTCTTGCTCAATTTGCTTAACGCGAGCTTTAATCTCTTCTTTTGCACCAATACCATCAACGATAATCGTGTTATCTTTAGTAATCTGTACTTGACGTGCACGACCAAGTTGATCGACCGTTGCATTTTTAAGCTCAAGACCGAGGTCCTCAGTAATAACTTCAGCACCAGTTAAAGTAGCAATATCCTGAAGCATTGCTTTACGACGATCGCCGAAACCTGGAGCTTTAACAGCAACTGCAGTAAATGTCCCACGAAGTTTATTCACTACTAAAGTAGCTAGGGCGTCACCTTCAAGGTCCTCAGCAATAATCAAAATAGGACGGCCTTGTTGAACAACTTGTTCAAGTACCGGTAGCATCTCTTGAATGCTCGTAATTTTGCGGTCGGTAATTAAGATGTAAGGCTCTTCAAGTAGCGCTTCCATTTTCTCAGTATCAGTTATCATGTACGGCGAAATGTAGCCGCGATCAAATTGCATACCCTCAACAACTTCTAACTCAGTAACAAAACCTTGTGACTCTTCGACAGTGATAACGCCTTGTTTACCAACGCGTTCCATCGCTTCAGCAATTAATTCGCCAACTGTTTCATCAGATGAAGAGATTGCTGCAACTTGAGCAATAGATTCACGATTCTCAACAGGTTTTGCAACAGCTTTAATTTCAGCAATTGCAACATTAACCGCTTTTTCAATCCCTTTACGAACGACCATCGGATTAGCACCAGCTGTTACGTTTTTAAGTCCTTCACGAATCATTGCTTGTGCAAGAAGTGTTGCAGTTGTTGTACCATCTCCGGCAACATCATTTGTCTTAGTGGCAACTTCTTTAACCAACTGCGCACCCATATTTTCAAAAGCATCTTCTAATTCAATATCTCTAGCAATCGTCACACCATCATTAGTAATTAGCGGCGCACCATAGCTTTTCTCTAAAACAACATTGCGACCCTTAGGTCCTAAAGTAACCTTAACCACATCTGCTAAGGCATTTACACCATCAAGCATTTTGCGGCGGGCTTCTTCGCCAAAAATAATATCTTTAGCCATAATTTAAGTCTCCTCCTTTTATTATTCAATCACAGCGAGAATATCGTCTTCTCGCATTATTAAGTAAATTTCGCCGTCATATTTAATCTCAGTACCAACGAATTTTCCGAAAACTACATGATCGCCAACCTTTACAAAAAGATCAACAGAGTCCCCATCTTCATTGCGACGTTTGCCTACCGCTACCACGGTTCCTTCTTGCGGTTTTTCCTTTGCAGAATCTGGCAAAACTATTCCACTTGCAGTTGCTTCTTCCCTTTTTATCGGTTGAACAGCCACGCGGTCTCCTACCGGTTTAAACATATAAAGCCCTCCTCATTCAGATTCAATATTATTATTTGATATTTTTTAGCACTCAACAAGATTGAGTGCTAATAATATATTACTATTAAGTTTAAAATATTTCAAGTGTAAATTCTAATTTCCTTGCAATTCTCCACTTTCCGCCTCTAATCGCGCCTTTCTCTTGCGGGCCGCGGCTCTTGATAGCCAGACGCTAATTTCATACAAAGCAATTAGTGGTCCAACAACTAATAAGTCAGAAATAACATCCGGTGGCGTAATTGACACGCCAACGACTACTAGAACTAAGTAGGCATACTTACGGATTTTAATTAGTAGTTCTGGTGAGATTACACCGATTTTTGTGAGAAAGACTACTACTATCGGTAACTGGAATAAAAGTCCAAACGGAATAATCAGTTTGAACATAAAACCAAAATACTGCGAAATACCAAACATCTCATTTACATCGAGAATATTGGTGATCATTAGTAGGAACTTGATAACCATCGGGAATAAGATGAAATATCCAAATGCAATTCCCAGTAAAAATACTAGAAATGCAGCTGGAATGTACCATCTTGTTGATTTTTGTTCTTTCTCCGTAAGCCCCGGTGCGACGAATCGCCAAATTTGAAATAGAATAAATGGCAACGTAATAATGAAAGCGATTGCAAGAGCCATCTTCACATAAATCATAATTGCATCGGCTACATTAAAAACATGCCACTCAATATTCTCCATTGCCGGACTCGCACGGAAGAAATCAATAAAATAAGGTGTAAGAAAAAACCCTAGAATAAAAGTAGCAATAAAAACAACCAATATCCAGATTAATCTATTTCTTATCTCTTTTATATGGCTTAATAACGGCATTTTATTAGATTCACTTGCCATCTCTCTACCTACCCTCAATTTTACTAATCTAGATAATCTGTCTCGACGTCCTTAATATAATAGATTAAAGTCTGTAACTCAAGAGTTAAATCTACATTATGTGTAACGATATTTTCTGGTAAATTTAAAATAATTGGCGTTAAATTTAAGATACCCTTAACACCAGCAGTCACGAGTCGATCTGCTATTTTTTGAGCTGAGTCCGCCGGAACTGTCAGAATCGCCACATCAACCTCGTAGGTGCCCATAATCTCTTCTAGACGATCAACGTCATAGATTGGTACTCCAGCCAATTCGCGGTTAATTATTCCCGGATCTTTATCGAAAGCTGCAACAATATTTGTATTGCGGCTACGATAGTAATTATATTGCATTATTGCGCGGCCTAAGTTTCCAGCTCCAACAATTACTACATTTGTCTGGATATTATGCTTAAGAAACTCCCTTAAGAAATTAAAGAGCGAGTTTACGTTGTAGCCATAGCCCTTCCGCCCCAATTCACCCAAGTACGAGAGATCTCGTCTAATCGTTGCAGAATCTATCTGTAATTCTTTACTTAGCTGAGTTGAGGAAACACGTTGAATGCCAAGAATATGCAGCTTTTCAAAATACCTATAATAAAGCGGTAATCGTTTCGTCGTAACGCGTGGTATCTTATTTTCCAGTAACATTATACTCAGTCCCCTCAGTCAGAATTATATCTAGTGCAACATCGTGTTCCTCTACTACAATCGGTAACTTTTCGACAATCTGTTCATTGTAGCCGATACCAACCGTTAATGGCCTTTTCTGCCTCTTACTTGCGCGATGTTTTTCCCCCAGAAAACGGTCATAGTAACCGCCGCCATAACCGATTCGATTGCCCTGCTTGTCAAAAACTAGTCCAGGAACTAATATTACATCAATTTCCTTAATTGTTAAAGGACTTTTTCCACTAATGCTCGGCTCACCTATACCATAATGTCCCGCCACCAGCTCTTCCCCCTGCTCCACCGGCCAAAAAACGAGCCGCTTCTCCACGCTTTCCACCCGCGGAAGCAGCATCCGCTTCCCCGCAGCTGTGCCTGCTGCCATCACCGCAGCTAAGTCGACCTCGCTGCCGTGCGCCGCATAAAGTGCCACCACCCCCGTCTGTTTGAACCACTCGCTCGCGATTATTTTCCGGGAAATAAGCTCGGCTTGGCGCGCACGTTCCGCTCCACTGATTTGATCGCGGCGGACGAGATAGTTTTTGCGCAGGGTTGCTTTATCAATTTCGCTAATGCTCTCCTCCGCAAGTGCGAGATTAGCAATGCCGTTTATATCAAGTTCGCTCCAATTCTGATTAAGGTAATAATAGTAAGCAACACTACCAATCATCGCTGCATTATCAGTGCATAGATCAAGCTGTGGAATCGTTAAGTTGAAACCAAGTCGCTCGGACTCCGTCTTTAATGCAGCACGTAAACCACTGTTCGCTGCAACGCCGCCGGCCACAATTAAATTGTTTGCCTTTTTTTCTTTTAATGCCAACAATGCCTTTTCCAGTAATGTATCGACAACCGCTTTCTGGAAGCTGGCCGCCAGATTTTCGGGGATAATCGTTTCTCCGCGTTGCTTAGCGTTATGCACGACATTGATTACAGCTGATTTCAATCCACTAAAACTGAAGTCGAAGGGATTATTCATACGCGCTTTCGGCAGAGGAATATTCGCTTCACCTTTAGCCGCTAAACGGTCAATATTCGGTCCGCCCGGATAAGGTAAATCCAGCACTCGCGCCACTTTATCATAAGCTTCGCCAACAGCATCATCCTGCGTCTCACCGAGCAACTCAAAACTCAAATGGTCACGCATATAGATTAGTTCAGTATGTCCACCCGATACAATTAGAGCAACGAGCGGAAACGCAAGTGATTGCTTTAGATGATTAGCATAAATATGTCCTGCAATATGGTGGACACCAATTAGCGGGATTCCTAAAATGAAAGAGAGTGTTTTTGCCGCAGCAATTCCGACAAGCAGTGAGCCGATTAAACCAGGCCCATAAGTGACGGCAATTGCCGAAAGTTGGTTCTTTTCAACACCCGCCTCAGCTAATGCTTGCTCAATTAGCAACGTAATCACTTCAACGTGTTTACGCGAGGCAACCTCAGGCACAACGCCGCCATACTCCCGATGAATATCAATCTGCGATGAAACAAAATTGCTAAGAACCTCACTGCCATTGCGAACAATCGCTACCGAGGTCTCATCACAGCTTGTCTCAATTGCCAGAATATATACTGCTGCATTATTTATTGCTTCATTCATTATAAATTCACCCACATAATAATCGCATCCTCAACAGGTTCGATGTAATAATTTTTGCGCAGACCATAGCTAACAAAACCGAGCTTCTCATACAATGCAATCGCTGCCACATTTGATTTGCGCACCTCAAGCGTCATCCGCAGAGCACCACGTTCTTTCGCAAGCAACTTCATTAGGCTGACAGCTGTCTCAGCAATCTGTTGGCGGCGCGCCTTTGGGTGAACGGCAATATTTGTAATATGCGCCTCATCGACAATGATCCACATGCCCATATAACCAACAACCTCGCCATGCTGTTCCATCACAATATAGTAAGAGACAATATTGCGTGTCAGCTCATCAACAAATGCCTGGCGCGGCCATGGCGTGGAAAACGACTCTTTTTCAACAGCAATAATGCTGTCAATATCCATAATTGTCGCTCTTCTGATATTGATTGACTCAGTATCATTTTTCATTTTTATCATTGGTCCTCTTCACATCCAATTTACCGCTTCTTTAATTTCTCCGCATAGGCCAATTGCAAATATGTTGGCGTTAGCGTATGTACATTAGCAAGGTCGCCCGCCAGATACTGTTGATAACCAAGTAGTCCCAACACACCCGGACGCGGTAATGCATAATCCGCGGCTGCCAAATCAACAAAATCACTCCACTTCGCTAACTCCGAAGCATGCTTTACAATATCCCCACCGACAAAAATCACGCGTCGCTCCGCAAGCTCTGCTCTGCCAACAATTTCCCTAATCTCCGCTAGCCACTCCGTTAAAAGCATGATCCGCTCAGGTGCGAGCTCTTGATATTGTCTCGCATCAGCAGCTCGACTTGTGCTATCCTCAGTTTTGCCACTAAATAAACCAGTATAAACCTCTCCACGACGAGCATCGATAATCGGTGCAATCGCTCCGCCGTAATGTCTAAGCGGGTAGGCCATCACCGCAAGCGTGGATACTGCAACCAGTGGTGCGTTAAGCGCCCATGCATAGGTTTTCGCAGTAGTCACTCCGACGCGCAAACCAGTGTAGGAGCCGGGTCCTTTTGCCACGGCAACAAGCCCTATCTCCTCAGGTCGCCAGCCGGCGGTCGCAAAAACCTGTTCAATTAGCGGCATTAAGCGAATTGAATGATTAATTTTAAGATTACTAATCGACTCAACAATTAACTGCCCATCTTCAAGCAATGCAACCCCAAGCGTTTGTGTTGAAGTATCAATAGCTAAAATCTTCATTAGAACTCATAACCTCACAAATTTCTTCATATTGAGCGCCGAAGGGATGTAGCATTAAGATGCGCTCATCCTCGGCCATTAAGTTACTATTATCAGTTGCCGCTAGGTCAGCCGCAGTCAAGATCTGCACAGATAAATATTCGTCAGGCAATAGACCAGAAATGTTCGATGCCCACTCAATAACAGTTACACCATCACCATAAAAATATTCATCAAAATCCACACCACCACTGCCATCAGCTAAACGATAAACATCCATATGGTGCAGTGGTAGCCGGCCTGTATATTCCTTTATAATTGTAAAAGTCGGGCTATTAACCACGCGAGATACACCTAATCCGCGGGCTAGCCCTTGCGTAAAGGTTGTTTTGCCTGAACCCAGCTCACCGTCTAATGTCACAACACTTCCTGCAAACAGCAGCATTGCTAAGTCCGCAGCAAACTGCTGTGTCGCGGCGACACTACTCACCCTAAATTTGTATTCTTTTGCATTCAAGCTGATTCGCTCCCGTCAGTTTACAGACTATTCGTTAGGATGCTTTTAACATCTTCATAATATAATTTTTTGTAGCTTCCAAGCGGTCCTTTTTCAGTCGCACGCTTCGCCATTTTGTCAATAACTGTAGCAGGAATACCATACTCACTCATCCTCTGTGGCGCTCCCATTGATTCAAAAAATTCAGCAGTCCTTCTGATTCCTTCAAGCGCTAGCTCTTGGTCAGTCATCCCTTCCGGATTCAACTTCCAGACCTCAATTGCATATTGCTTGAATTTATCAAGACCTTCATCCATTACATAACGCATCCAATGTGGCAGAATAATCGATAATGCAGCTCCATGAGCTACATCATACAAGCCGCTCAATTGGTGGCCAATTGCGTGCGATGCCCAATCACCTTCAACCCCGAGCTTAGTTAAACCATTTAATGCAAAAGTCCCACTTAAAAGCAGATTCGCTCTTGCCTCATAGTCATTCGGGTTAGCAAGTACAGTTGCAGAATTTTCAATTACTGTGCGCAGAATCGCCTCACAGAAGCGATCCTGTAGCGGAGTTTGCGTTGTATGGCTAAAATATTGTTCAAAAACATGCGCCATCATATCAACAATCCCATTCACCGTGTCCGCTCGCGGCACTGTGAAGGTGTAGCACGGATCTAAAATTGAAAAACTCGGAAACTGGTAAATACTGCCGCTTCCCTTTTTCTCCATCGTATCCATGTTAGTTACAACCGAGTTGCCATTCATCTCGGATCCAGTTGCCGCCAGTGTAAGTACAGCTCCAATCGGCAGAGCCTCCTCAATCGTTGCCTTACGCAAATAAAAATCCCAGACATCACCATCATATAGCGCTCCCGATGCGATTCCTTTTGCAGCATCAACTACACTGCCGCCACCCACTGCTAAAACTAATTCAATATCGTTCTCTTTGCAAATGCGTACGCCCTCACGAATTGAGGTTAAACGCGGATTTGAATCAATCCCCTCAAGCTCATAAATTGTACATTTGTCAGCAAGCAAGGAAATTACCTCATCATATAGCCCACTCCGTTTAATGCTGCCTTTGCCAGTTACAATCAGAACTCGGTCACCATATTTAAGAACCTCTGTCGGCAAGTGGCTAATCTGTCCCTTACCGAAAATCAGTTTTGTTGGATTGTAAAAAATAAAATTATCCATCATCTGCACCCCTATTCAGTATTTACGATATCTATCATTATAATATAAAAATGGCGCTTTTCCTCTATTTTGTGAATATTTCTTTAATTTATTACCCTTACCTTTCCAACCTATAAAAATAAGGCAATTTTATAAACATTTCACTATCCTCATCGAATCATCTGAATAAGTGATATAATTTCACTAACGAAAAAGATGAAAGAAGGAAGGATTATGGCTGAAATTACAGTTCTAATGGCTTTAATGGACTTTATACCTGTATTATTATTTTTTGCCGCATCAATCATTCTAATGAGAGATCTTTACAATAAGCTATCTAAAGCAGCATTTGCAATGCTGGCTGCTGGCTCTCTCATGGTTTTTTTCGGCGGATTCTACAAAGCTCTGTGGAAACTACTCTATGGCGCGGGCATTGCTGACGTCCCTTATTTTGATTCATCACTCTTTCCATTTCAGGCTCCTGGATTTCTGCTGATGTTTGCAGCACTTATAACTCTATTTTTAAATCATAAAAATAAAAGCTCTACAGTTGTCATGGCCTCAGCAGTCCCAGTATATGCGAGCAAATTGCCTCTAATTATTCTACAGGTGATTGGAGCATCAGGGGTCTATTGGGCCGTTTTTGCTATCGCTGTAAGAATGCGACAAAAGTTAGCAATGCTTCTGCTTGCGTTGGGATTTATTGCAATGTTGGGAATGGGTTACCTTGGATCATCCGGCGGCACCGGTATTGACTGGATTGAACAAACGGTCAATCTATTATCTCAAGGCTTCTTCCTGCTTGCTGTATGGTTGTTAAGTAGAGCTGGACTTAGTAGGCCAAACTCATTAGTTAAAAAGGAGACCCCCCCAATAAAAGGGGTCTCTTTTGCATTCTAGCCCAGATTATTTATTCCTTATAGCTATCCAGAACTAGATTATTATCTTCATAAATAAATATTGCTGTAAAATTAAATTCCTGTTGAGCATTCATCTCATCCGCTTTGGTTTTGTATGTGCCAGTAACCTTATATTCGGCGCTAGATGCTGGTCGACCATTAGAAGTCCCAATATCTGATAACACTAAACTACCCTGCTCATAGGTAAGAGAGGCACTAGGTCTCACATAACAATACAGCTTTCCACCCTGCTCAACAATATTAATAAGAATGTTCTTATCAGTGTAATTTTTAGACAATATCTTGTTGAAACGCTGTTCGACTGCAGCTATGCTATCGTAACTAATAACATAGCAATTAAAACAATGTTTATTAGTCCCGTCTTTCTTTTCGTGTTCATTTCTTCATCCTCTTTTACTATAAACTTATCTTACTTCACTATTATAACATACCCACCTGACCACCTCATAAGTGATATAATTACAGTGAAATACTAATGGGAGAAGGGTTATTATGAATGAAACTGTTAGCCAGCGCGAACCATCTTTTATAAAAAGAAATAAAGGGGCCCTAGTAGCGATAATTTTCGGTCTACTAACCATTATTGGAAGTATCTTTATCATCTATGTCAATACTTATGCTAAAGCCGATGAGACAGCAATTCAGACACTCAATAATAGTAAATTAGTGGACATTACAATTGATGGCGCACTTGTTATTATGCAGCCGCCTGACACAGAAGTAAACACTGGTATCATCTTCTACCCAGGAGGCAAAGTTGAAGCGCATTCTTACGCGCCACTGTTGGAAGCATTAGCCAACGAAGGTTATCTAGCAGTTATCTATCAGATGCCATATAATCTAGCCGTGTTTGGTATGAATGCCGCAGCAGATGTAATTAAAAGGTTTCCAGAAATCGACCATTGGTATATCGGCGGTCACTCACTTGGCGGCGCAATGGCATCATATTATGCCAGTAGAAATCCCGAAAAACTTGGCGGTTATTTCGCACTAGCTGCCTACCCATCAAGTGATTTAAGTAAGACATCTTTAAAAATGCTCTCTATATATGGTACGGAAGATCAGATTTTAAATTTTTCTAATTATGAAAAATACCGAAGCAATGCACCGGAAGGCGCAAAATATGTTGAAATTTCTGGTGGTAATCACGCCTACTTTGGAAACTACGGCCAACAAAAGGGTGATGGGCAAGCAACGATATCGCGCGAGGAACAGCAGCGCCAGACGGTTGAACTTATACTGGACTTCCTCAATTAGCGCCTGCCGAAGCTTTGTGTAAAAATCGCTTGAAACTACTATCTTGACACCAATCTATGCTATAATCAACATGGGAGAGTGTCGTTATGGAAAAGGATGCAGAATTAAAATCTAGACTAAACGCACAGCAACCAAGTGTGTCTGTGCCACATCTCAACTTAAATATATTTGAAAATTCGCCCTCTGCTATCATTGTTTATGCAGTAAAGAACGAAGGCAAGCATGGCGAGGACTATATTATTATTGAGGCTAATAAAACTTGCCTTGAAACCGAGGGCTGGGATAAATCCGTTATCGGCAGACCACTTATTGAATTAAGGCCTAACATCGACGAATTTGGAATTGTCGAAGCCTTTTATGAAGCATACCAGACTGGTGAGGTTGTTCTATTTCCAGCAAAAAGATATATCGAAAACGGCCAGGAAACTTGGTTTGAAAACCGTATTTTTCGCCTACCAACCGGCGAAATTGTATCGATTTACTCCAACGTAACCAAAGCAAAGCAAAGAGAGATTCACATTGAATACATGAGTCGACACGATGTATTAACGGGATTACTGAATAGATCGGCTTTTGTGGAAATTTTAAATACAGTAACTAAACGAGATGGCGCCGTCTTTTCTATACTGATCGGCGACCTAGACGGGCTCAAAATAATCAATGATGCCTTCGGCTACGAAACTGGAGATTTAGCCCTAAAGAAAGCAGCCGATATTTTAAAGGAATCTTGTCGAGAAAACGATTTAATCTGCCGTTGGGGCGGTGATGAATTCGTTGTCCTAATGCCCGGCATAAAAGAAGAACTCGGTCGCGAGATATACGAGAAGATTAAGGAAAAAGGTGAAACCACTTATATAGCAAGTATGGAAGGTGCTAACCTAAACTTCTCTCTAGGCTATGCTTGCCGAGCTCATAAAAGCGAGAAATGGTGGGATACGCTTAAGCGAGCGGAAAGCAATATGTACAAAAGTAAATTGCTTGGAAATAACAGCTATCGACACGTAATCCTATCCTCGATCAAAAACGCTCTGCACGAAAAAAGCTATGAAACAGAAGAGCATGGCGAAAGACTCGCCAATTATTGTCTAGTTATTGGCGAACAGATGGGATTGTCCGGAACCCAGCTAGACGAACTGAAAATGTTGGGCATGCTTCATGATATTGGAAAAATAGCTATAGACGACCAAATTCTAAACAAACCTGATGAGCTAACTACAGATGAATACGAAGAGATGAAAAAACATCCGGAAATCGGCTTCCGGATAGCCTCCACTATACCAGAAATGCTTAGCGTAGCAGAGTATACTCATATATTCCAGAGTGTTTTGTTACATCATCATCATCTAAGAGTTCAACAATTCTTGACTCAAGATATTTAGGATCATACTTACCCTCACCATACTTATTAAAGAAAATACCCCAATCAAGTCCTTTCATTTCCTTGCCTCGGTAGACTGGAAAAGTTGCTTTTACCCAACTAATGACTGATTGAAAATATAGCCATAATTCATTACAATTCGTATCATGCTGATGCTCTGCCATATAGTCTTCAATTTCTTTTCCGTCTCTCGACGCAATCCATCGAATAGCGGTTTCAAGATAATTTTGTCTGATTGGTGAACCATTTAGATAATCACTTGCAATCGCATATGCAGGGCAATTTGGTTTGCTAAAGTATTTTTTAGCCTCAGTTAACCATTCACCTGTATAGATTGCGTTTCGTAGCTCTTGAGCGGTCAACTGTTCTCCTGCAATATTTATAATTTTGAACCAATCTAATTTTTCTTTGTCTGTACCCTCGCAAATGTAAATCATTAAAGGGTAGTCAAGAATCTGCTGTCTTTCCGTCTGAGTCAGATTGTCAAATCCCATATGGTCAATTGAATAATCTCCATTTACATACTGACAAAGACTAATTGTCCTTTGCTGTCCGTCCAAAACTTCATAATTACCATCATCGCTCAATACCCAATACATAACATTTAGAGGAAAGTTTTTTTGTACGGTGCGAATGACCTCATCACGCTGTCTATCCTTATAGATAAACTCACGTTGAAAAGCAGGACGAATATTTAATCGACCATTATAGCCGATAACGCCATCATCTGCACTATCTATGTATCCTTCTGTAACTTCGCGTACTGGAATTTCATGCAATTTAATCTTCATGATTCTCTACCACCTTTCTGCGAACAATAATCCGCGAATAAGGACATTTTTGCTTACCATCTTTGGTATATGCTAAATCTGTTCTGCCTCTATAGTTTTTTGTGATGCCAATCTCTTTTGCTAAATCTCCATTGCCTAAGCCAATTATTTCAAATTGCTCAGGATTATACTGTTCAAGAAATCCATCAGGTACTCCCATATCGCCATAGTAATCATGTGGTATACTTGCTATTTTATCAATGTGGATTGCATCATAATTATCATATTTTATATACTCATCAGGATCATATGATTTGTACAAAACTAAATTTTCATGACGCTTTTCAATATCTACATTAGTGTACCAAAAGGTATTTCCCATTTTTACATAACGGGTTCCATTCTTTTCGAATGAGATTTTGCCACTATAATTTGGTGCTACTTCATATGTCTTTGCACCATTACAATAGCCAATCCATAGTTTATTATCCTTAATTAGAGGAAATATTTCCTTATAATGTATCGCATTTATAGTACCAATTATGATGAACTTCTTATCATAATTTATTAACTGAGCTACATATTCGCGGAAGAGAGAAAATGGGGGATTTGTAACAACAATATCTGATTGTTTTAAGAGTTCAATACATTCCTCAGAACGAAAATCACCATCACCCTCTAATAAAGTAAGAGTATTTTTTCGATTTCTTAAAAGGTACTCCACATCAGCGAGGTCAACCCGACCGTCTTGATTTTCATCTGTAACTTCGGTTATCTCAATTTTATAAGGGTTTTTAGTATCTTCATCTTCGGTAAGGATATTCTGACGCACCACGAACATTGGGATGGCTCCGGTTATCCTGAAGGTATTGCAGGTGATTCAATACCTTTACCTGCACGAATCCTTTCAGTGGTAGATGCCTATGATGCGATGGTTTCGGATCGTCCATATCGAGTGGCTATGACCAAGGAAGAAGCGATCAATGAATTAAAAGCTAATGCTGGTACCCAATTCGACCCTAAAGTCGTAGAAATATTTATACAACTCCTCAGCCAATAATTACCTGCCGAACCTTTGTGTAAATTCCTTAAAGAATACATTAAACAAAAAAACTTGAGGCAATCCGCAAGTTTTGTCATTTAGATTAATATGGAGCGGGTGATGGGAATCGAACCCACGCTATCAGCTTGGAAGGCTGAAGTTCTACCATTGAACTACATCCGCAGATATGGAGCGGAAGACGAGATTCGAACTCGCGACCCTCGCCTTGGCAAGGCGATGCTCTACCACTGAGCCACTTCCGCATATATTAAAATAAAAAAATCTCCACAATTTTATTGGTGGAGGAGAGTGGATTCGAACCACTGAAAGCGTAGCTAACGGAT
>CAZMPM010000004.1:0-45137 GCA_964568525.1 uncultured Caryophanales bacterium | reverse complement strand
TACCATTGAACTACACCCGAAAGAAAAAACTGGTCGGGATGACAGGATTTGAACCTGCGACCCCCTGGTCCCAAACCAGGTGCTCTACCAAGCTGAGCCACATCCCGACATTAATTAAATTAATGGTGCCCACAAAGGCACTTATGGTGCAGTCGGCGAGACTCGAACTCGCACGGTTCAATAACCACTACCCCCTCAAGATAGCGTGTCTGCCAGTTCCACCACGACTGCCTAGTGAAAATATCTTGTTAAGAGTTGAAAATATGTGCACCTAAAATAAAAATGGTGCGGGTGAAGGGACTTGAACCCCCATACCTTGCGGCGCTAGATCCTAAGTCTAGTGCGTCTGCCAATTCCGCCACACCCGCGGGTAATAAATGGTGGGTCATACAGGAATCGAACCTGTGACACCCTGATTAAAAGTCAGGTGCTCTACCGCCTGAGCTAATGACCCATGAATGGCTGGGCTATCTGGATTCGAACCAGAGAATGACGGAGTCAAAGTCCGTTGCCTTACCGCTTGGCTATAGCCCAACATGGGGCGACCAGTGGGACTTGAACCCACGAATGCCGGATCCACAAACCGGTGCGTTAACCCCTTCGCCATGATCGCCAAGGTACTACAGTAAAAATGGCGGAGCTGACGGGATTCGAACCCGCGGTCTCCTGCGTGACAGGCAGGCATGTTAGGCCTCTACACCACAGCTCCAGATTAAAAAATTAATGGTGGACGATGACGGGATCGCGTAGTACCCCGGAGGGGTGAACCGCGTAGCGGTGAGATCCCGAATTAATCCAAAAAATTAATGGTGGACGATGACGGGATCGAACCGCCGACCCCCTGCTTGTAAGGCAGGTGCTCTCCCAGCTGAGCTAATCGTCCAAAATTCTGTACAAACTCTAGAATAATACAAATATCATTTAAAATCAACCGCAAATAATAATGGTGACCCGTAGGGGACTCGAACCCCTGTTACCGCCGTGAAAGGGCGGTGTCTTAACCGCTTGACCAACGGGCCTCGTGCTGGCGGAGAGAGAGGGATTCGAACCCTCGCTGGGCATTCACCCACTAATGGTTTAGCAAACCATCCTCTTCGGCCTCTTGAGTATCTCTCCTACTGGCTCCCCGTGCTGGACTCGAACCAGCGACAACTCGGTTAACAGCCGAGTGCTCTACCAGCTGAGCTAACGAGGAATATAGGTTTTAACAACCATTTTATCTTACAACATAGCACTTTATTTGTCAATTGTTTTTATGTCTGAAAATAATAAATCCAATTTCCCCAAACACTTGCCACATCTATGTTTGCGCACATTCAACTTTCGCTTCCGATAATAATTCTGGCCACATTTGCGACAGCGCAGGTGATAACGATAAGCACTTTCCTGTTCAGTTGCAAGTGGACGAACATACCTTGCTCCGCCAACGGCTGTTAGAAGCTCTTTAAAACTTTTGTCACGGTGGAGGTGTTCCTCTCCCTGTTGATGAAGATGATAATGACAGAGCTCGTGTTTGATAATGCTAATCAACTCACTACGCCCATACAATTCATAGACACGGTAATTAATCTCAATATTGCCAGTTTTCAACAAGTAACGACCGCCAGTCGTGCGCAGCCGTCGATTAAAACTGGCCTCATGCAGAAAAGGTTTTGCAAATTCCGCCAAGGATATCTCCTGCACAAGTTGATTCAACTCTTCACTGCTCATTCGTTAGACTCCTAAAATTCCACTAGACCTAAGCTAATTTGTAATGATTCATTGACCTTTTCCATTAGCTCGTCATCTAGGTGAGTTATTTTGTCAGTCAATCGCTGCTTATCGATTGTCCTAATCTGTTCAAGCAAAATAACAGAATCTCTTTCAAAATCATATGTATTCGCTTTAATCTCAATATGTGTTGGCAATTTAGCCTTCTGTATCTGCGCAGTAATTGCCGCTATAATAACAGTTGGGCTAAATCGATTGCCTACATCATTTTGAAGGATTAAAACTGGTCTAGTTCCACCCTGCTCCGATCCAACCACTGGCGAGAGATCGGCCAAAAACACATCTCCACGTTTTACTTCCATCATTACACCTCGTTTACTATATTCACAAGTACTACATCTGCTTCTTCTTCAATTCCAAAACATTCACTTGCCATGCAGAGATTAAGGTCCGCCATCTCCTGGTAACCTCGTTGCAAAAGTTCGCGCAAAAAAGCGTCCTGCCGTTCAGCAATGTAACGGTTCAACGCTCGAATTATTAGCTCATCGCGATCTAATTGTTCCAATTCGACAATTAGCTCTAGTCTCTCTAAGAGGTCATTAGATAATTTAATGGTGATATTAAAATCTCTTTCCATTGACATTATAAATACCTCCAATGAGTTCTTTGATAATAAGCATATCACTGCCACCCTTATTCATCAAACAGCGTGTTTACCACCTCAATCGGCTTCTTATTTTCTGTATATATACGCGGAATCCGTTTGCCGATAATTGTAACTAGCTCATAGTTTATCGTGTTGAGCAACTCCGCATAGTAATCAACAGTTAGCTTTTCTCCCTGTTGTTCACCAAAAATGACGACCTCATCTCCGCGCATAACGTCAGCAATTCCGGTCACATCAACCATTGTTTGATCCATACAAACGCGTCCAATAATTGGTGCGCGCCGGCTATGAATTAACACATACCCGCGATTAGAAAGATTGCGCGGAAAACCGTCTGCATAGCCGACCGGTAAGGTCGCTACAACCGTCTCCCTTTCCGCAACATAGGTTGCACCATAACTTACAGACTCGCCCGGTTGAATTGTTTTAACATAGATTACTTCAGTTTTCACGCTCATTACAGGCTTAAGCGCACCCTCTTCAATGATCATATCAGTGGACGGACGCAAGCCATACAAACCGATTCCAATCCGCGCCGCATTCTGTTCAATCTCAGGAAAATTTAGAGCCGCAGCTGTATTTGACAGGTGCACTAGCGGCACTGTAAATTCCTCGCGCAGTCGAGCGACGACTTTTTTAAACAGTGCCTGTTGCCGTTCGGCAAAAGAATGATCAGAAGCATCAGCAGTTGCAAAATGCGTGTAAATCCCTGCTAGCTCAATCCTCTTTTTATCCTTCATCGCCTCAATATACTGCTCAATCTCCGTAGGCGAGAACCCGATTCGACCCATCCCAGTATCAACTTTAAGATGAATTTTGACACTTTTGCCGGCACGCTCACCAGCATGCTCAATTACTCGGAGCATTTCTAATGCGTAAACCGTAACTGCTATATTGTATTCAATTGCTAGCTCAATTCCTTTAGCCGGTGTATAACCAAGAACCAGAATCTCCTCAGTTATACCTGCCTTTCTCAATTGAATCGCTTCATCAAGGAACGCCACTGCAAATAGCTTCACACCAATTTTTTGTAAATATTGTGCAACCTGCACGGCCCCATGTCCGTACGCATCTGCCTTAACAACAGCCATAACTTCGGTCGTTGCAGGTAATCTACTTTGGAAATAGTTTAGGTTTGATTTCAATGCATCAAGATCGATTTCCGCAACCGTTGGTCTAAAAAATGATCTGCCTATATCTGTCATCATCATCGCCTACTTTGTCATTTTCTTCTGCTGAGTTTTTTTGATTTCCTCAATCTTCTGATCAAGATCATTAATGAATCCATCAGAAATCATTAACGGCATCTTTTTCCCCTCGATTTTATAAAAAAAACGTAAATCATATGTTTCTTCAACTGACGTTAAAGCAACAGCTCGCTGCTTACCAAATCTCTCAATAATTAACTCATTACTAGTTAGAATGTGCCGAGGTCTAACAACCAGCATATACAAAAGCGGCGATAGGCCAAGCGTCAACGCACCCAAACCTAGAGCTCCCACTTTAAATTCAGTAGAAGATGTATCCACTAATCCAATCAAAACAACTAACAATATAATAAACACCAAAGTCTCAACTACCTTAAAGCGCGTTGACTTGCGGAAAAAGATCGTTTTATAAGTTGCATATTCATCACGAATAACTTCCATCTTGTCACTCCATTATATTTTATATGTTTAATTATAGTCTAAATCAGCACTAAATTAAAATAGTTTTTAGGCTTTTCATCGCTGGGCCGATTTGTTCAATCACATCTGTCGCCAAAACACTATTTTCACCCTCATTAACACACGCGAGTTCACCAGCTAAGCCGTGTAAAAATACCGCCGCACAAACTGCCTCCTTAACCGCAAAACCCTGGGCAAGCAGCCCACTAAGTAGCCCAGCAAGAACATCGCCGGTTCCACCCTTTGCCAGTTCGGGGCCACCGCTTGAATTGATAAACAGCTCACCATCCGGTGTGGCAACCACAGTTCCTGCACCCTTTAATACAAGATAGACTTGCCACTGAACCGCAAAATCATGAGCAACAGTCAAACGATTAGCATTAACCGTTGTTACATCAGCGCCAAGTAGCCGTGCCATCTCTTTCGGGTGTGGTGTCAGAATCACTTCGCTTTTACGTTCCTTTAATAACGTAACGCCCTCACTTAATGCATTTAGTCCGTCGGCATCAATAACAAGTGGTCCGGTTGAACCGTTAATCACTGTTTTTAGCATCTCGCTTTCGTCAGGCCAACGTCCTACTCCACATCCATAACAACTCGCAGTATATTCTCTCCCCACTTGCCTCTCCCACAAAAACTTTTCAAGCTCCAGCGAAGATAAGTGACCAAGATCGTGTTCAGTCAACCCAACAAAAAGTGCTTCCGGCAAATAACTGAAAATAAGCTCTCTAATTGAGTTTGGCACGACCAAAGTCGTAAGTCCTGCTCCTGCTCGTAAGGCAGATTTAGCGGCTAACGCTGGTGCACCAGGCATGTCGCGAGAGCCACCAACGATTAGTGCGTGCCCATAGCTACCCTTGTGTGACTGTTTCTTCCGTGCCGGAATAAAAGTTGAGATCAACTCTGCAGTCAACAATCGCACTTTTGGTTGAATATCTTCCAGGAACTCTCTGGGAAGACCAATATCAACAACAACTAATGCACCAGTGTATTCGCTACCGGCACCAAGAAAATGACCAAATTTTGCGACAGCAAATGTGACGGTTAAGTCGGCTTTAAAAGCTGTTGACTCAACGACCCCCCTATCTGTATTGATTCCTGTTGAGATGTCTAACGCGACACGTTTAACAGAATTCATATTTAATGTACGAACCAGCTCCGAAAGCGGAGCGCGCAATGGTCCCACTCCACCAATACCGATTAAAGCATCCACTATAATATCGTATTTGGTAAAATCATAATCTGACACCACAAGTTGTGCTGGTTCAATAATTCGCGTATCTTGTCCGTTCGCCCGCAACAACTTCAGTTTCTCACAGCTAGCTGTCGATATTTTGTCAGCAGAGCCAACTAACCAGGACTCTACTTGATAACCCATATTGTGCAGCTCACGCGCAACCACCAGACCATCACCGCCATTATTACCATGACCGGATATTATCAGTACTTGCGAAAATTGCTCCGGCGGAAAATGTACCATAATCTGTTGAGCAGCAGCCCGACCTGCATTCTCCATTAACGTAGTTACTGGTACTTTTGCCTCTTCAATTGTCCGTTCATCAAGACGACGCATCTCTTCAGCAGTTATTAGAAGCATCTGCTCACCCCTCGGATTGCTATAAGCTTTCAATTATAACTTGAGCCACAGCATATTCGTTGCTGTGCGATATGCTTAAATGATAGTGTAAATATGCTATATTAATACGATTCTGATAATTTATATAAGGCTTCCCACACGGGAGCGCCAGAATTTCAATCTCCTGCCAGCGCAGATTAGTTCCGATGCCGGTACCCAGCGCTTTTGAGAAAGCCTCTTTTGCCGCAAAGCGTCCAGCAATATACTCCGCACGTCTTCTGCCAGCTAACGGTATTTGTGATTGTTCCTCTGCTGTAAAAATACGCTTAATAAAGCTGCTATCATTTCGTGCCAGCAGCTGATTGATTCTCTCTATTTCAACTATGTCTAAGCCGATTCCATAGATCATTTCCGCACCCTCTTTAGTTTATTATAGCATAGAAAAAAGATGGACGGCGATGTACTTTGACCAGCACACAACCATCCATCACTAATTTTATTCACGCATTACTATTCTTTATTTTAGTCCAGCCTTTTTACGAGCAAAAAATCCAGCCGCTAAAACACCAACTAAGGTCACCAATGCTACTACCCAATCATAATCACCTAGTTTATAGAATACCCTCTCATACATGAACGCATCACTAGCAATCATGCCACCAGCTACCCAAGCGATTACGCCGGCACCAATGTAGATAATAATCGGAAACCGATCAATAAATTTAAGGATAATTGTACTACCAAATACAATGATTGGAACGCTTACGATTAAACCAAGAACTACTAGCACAATATGCCCATCAGCCGCACCAGCAATCGCAAGAACGTTATCGATTCCCATAATCACATCCGCTACAATAATTGTCCTAACGGACGCGAGTAATCCTTCCTTCGCTTCAACCTCTTTATCGTGCTCACTTTTATCGTATAGCAGCTTAAAGGCGATCCAAATTAATAATAATCCCCCAACAAATTTAAGCAACGGAATCTGCAGGAGATAAACAGCAAAGATTGTCGTCAGTACACGAATGATAATCGCACCGACTACTCCCCAGAAAATCGCTTTTTTACGAATCGCTTTGTCAAGCTTACGCGTGGCCATCGCTATAACAATAGCATTATCCCCCCCAAGTACGAGGTCAATAATTATAATACTGACCAAAGCGCTTAAAAACTCCGGTGAAATAAAATCCACAACAACGCCTCCATTGGCTCATATTTTGCATATAAGACAAGAAAAAGACCCTTATCTAATATAGCAATACTAGATAAAGGTCTTGCTAACAACTCAAGATAGGTTGCCTACAAAGCCGGGGACGAATCCCGTACTGACGACTTTGCAGCTTAATAGCTACTCCCCTTTAATGGTTTAAATTTATCATTTTCCCACTAAATAGTCAATATTGATTCTTGATTGTTACAATTCTGTATACTTTGTGGATTTAAAACAAATATAATTAGCATAAACTGTTATAATTAAACTTATCATAGGAATTATCTATTTTCTTTGCCAAAAGGAGCTGTAATAATGGACGATATGAAGATTTCCTCTGTTGGACTCAGACTATTCTATAGTCTTGGAACACTGTTACTCACAATTTTTCTGCTTGCGATGGGAATTATAACTTTTCTCTCTTATGGACCAGGCCCCTCGCTGGGGCGCGGACTTACGGGCATCGCACTCTTAATAATATCTTTCATCTTTATCTGGTATACTTTGGTCGGCTATCGTAGTGCTGTAACAACTATGGCAGGGATAACTGCTGGGATGTTTAGCTGGATGGCTATTGGCGAGGCGGCACCACAATTCGGTTTCCCAGAGCTTGAAACCGAGATAGGCCTAGTCCTGTTAGTTTTCTTCTCGGTAATCGCACTCTTTCTTGCTTTAAAGGGGAAATTGCCATTTGCATTTATGGTCTTTCTCTCTGCTTTCCTGATGAATTGGGGCGGTCACGCCATCTTATTTACGCAAGATTTTTTAGGTCAAGCTCTAGATATGGTCCCAGCCTTCCAACAATCCTACTTTATTACTGGTGTCGTCTTTATTGCAGCCGCAGTTTGGTTGGTCATTGTAATCATCAGAAAACCGGCAACCAAGACCCGCTTGATGTACTATGGATTTCTGTTTTATTTCTTTTTGGTAGTGGGCATCGAAGGTGTCACACGAATTTCTAGCACCTTCGTATAGGACTACATCTAATATAAAAGGCTGAGCGCTATAGCTCAGCCTTAATTGTTTCCATAAGTTCTTCCATTACTAGTTCGATCTGCTCTGTGCTTATCCCTTCAACCATCACTCGAAGAAGCGGTTCCGTACCCGATAGGCGAACAACCACACGTCCAACCGGGTCTAGATATTTGTTTGCTTTAACCACCGCGGCGTCGATTTTTTCATTCGCAATAAGTTTCGAACGATCCTCAAGTCGAATATTTTTCAAAATTTGCGGATATTTCTCCATTTCGCCAACTAAAACAGATAGTTTTTCCCCACGTTCAATCAGTATATCCGCAAGCATCAGTGAAGACAAAATCCCATCCCCCGTTGTATTATGATCAAGAAAAATCAAATGCCCCGACTGCTCTCCACCCAAATTATAGTCACTCTCGACCATCTCTTCTAACACATAGCGGTCGCCAACTTGTGTCTCGCGGGTAGAGATGCCAATCCGCTCAAAACTTTTGTGCAAGCCAAGGTTACTCATCAATGTAACGACAACAACCTGCCTTTTAAGCTTACCTTTATTAGCAAGTTGTTTGCCACTGATATATAGCAGTTGGTCACCATCGACAATCTCGCCATTTTCATCAATTGCCATTAGTCGATCCGCGTCCCCATCGTAGGCGACCCCTAAATCGGCTTTTTCCTTAAGTACTCGCGCGCTTAATCCAGCAAGATTAGTGGAGCCAGCCTTATCATTAATATTAAGCCCATCAGGCTGATTATTGATTACAATAACCTCGGCGCCTAAATCACGGAAAATCAACGGCGCCATCTCATAAGCTGATCCATTAGCAGTATCGATTACTATTTTCAAACGCTCAAAGCGATTATTTACCGTTGTTTTGAGATGCTCAACATACTTGTCCGCCAAACCAACCACTTGCAAAACTCGCCCAATCTCCGCATCGACCGCGAGATCCTGTTTGCTAGTATCTTGTTCAAGATATGCTTCAATTTTTTCTTCTAATTCATCGGCTAGCTTAAAGCCGCGTTCATCGAAAAACTTAATTCCATTGTCATAATATGGATTGTGTGATGCCGAAATCATAACACCCGCAGCCGAACCAGTCTCCCTGACTAAATGGGCGACAGCCGGCGTTGGTACAACACCGAGTTTAATAACATCCGCTCCAGTAGATAAAATACCAGCAACTAAAGCATGCTCTAATAAATCGCCAGAGATACGTGTATCTCTGCCGATTATTAGTGTTGGATTTTTAGTTTTTTCTGCAATTATATGAGCACCAGCCTGCCCTAACTTATAGGCTAGTTCCGGTTTTAATATATCATTTGCTCGTCCGCGAACACCATCTGTCCCGAAATATTTCCCCATAAATACACTCCCATTCTTTATTTTATCCTGCCGGTTCTACAGGCACCTCTGACTCACCAGGCACGCCCGGAACTCCGCCGTCATCGGGGTACAATGAATATATTTCGTAATTCACTGTTACGCTTTGCGGATTTATTGCCACATTAACAAAATTCCCATTATAATCCAGCGCTTGCAGTTTAACCTCCTGCGAGATAGATTCAGTTGCGCCATCTACATTCAGATAAGCCTTAACATAAGCAATTTTCTCTACAATAACAGCAGTCCCTGATACATGTACTCGCTCCGGCAAAAATGTCGTCGCCCCTACAATCGTACCGGGAGCAGGCGTTCCTAACAACTCTAATGTAACAGGAAGTTCTTTTGAGTGTCTGCCTTCAATTGCCACTTGAACAGTGCGAGGTTCGACGGATACACTTGCCCCTTTAGGAAAACCGCTAGTTAGCACATCAACTTCGTAAGAACCTGGCTGGTACTTTGATAAGTCAACATATACTTTGCTCTCAGCAATCCCAGATTCCGAACGAACACTCTCGATAACTGTTGCGCTTCCCTTTACCTTAACAAGAACCACATTGGATTTAAGATCAACAAAATATTGATTTGCATCGTATATTGCCGAGACCTTTGTCTCATAAGTATATTGTGTATCTACAGGTCGAGTCGGAACCACCGAATCGGTAGGGCTCATGGTAACAACAAACCATAGTGCGACACCAAAGATTAGCGACACTATTTTTAATACGGTCGGATTACTTAACCACTTATCCATTCTTTTTCCACCTCTTTCGCCAAAATTGCGAATATTTTGTGGAAGGTTCTGGATTCAACTCTGACATCAGCAATTGTCTTAAACTATCCTCATTTAAACCACGAATAATTTTGCCGTCAATCGTAACAGATACTGCCCCTGTCTCTTCAGAGCTGACAATGGTAATTGCATCAGACACTTCGCTAATGCCAATTGCCGCTCGGTGTCTTGCTCCTAACTCTTTACTCACATTTGGATTCTGTGTTAATGGCAAATAACTAGCGGCTGAAAGTATTTTGTCGTCACGAATAATTACTGCACCATCATGAAGTGGTGTATTTACTGTAAAAATATTGATTAGCAACTCAGAACTAATATTAGCGTTTAGCACTGTTCCTGTCTCTTTATAATCATCAAGACCAGTCTTACGCTCAATTACAATTAAAGCACCAATTTTGCGCTTAGAAAAATAGAATGTCGCGTCAATGATTCTGCTCACAATTCTGTTCAACTTATCGTCTTCAGGGGATAAGCGGCTTTTAAAAAAGTTACCACTGCCGAGCTTCTCAAGCGCCTTCCGCAATTCAGGCTGAAAAATGATAATAATCGCCAAGACCCCATAGGTAAAGGTTAACGACATGATCCATTGCAATGTTTTAAGATCAAAAATCGTACTCAATATCCAGGCGATAACGACAATCATTATCCCCTTAATTAATTGTATTGCTCGCGTACCCCGAAGCAGCATTAATAGCTTATAAATGATATAACTTACAATCAGGATATCGATAATGATAATAATTAGCTCAAGTGTAAAATCCACAAGTTGTTCCTCCAATATCTATAATCAATTTATTGATGGCGGAAACACAATCTCGTCATAATCACGCGTTCGTTCTGCTGTTGGCGGAGTTCGTTTGCTGGAAATTCCTTCATTAATTTTGCTAATCTCGATCTCGCCACTAATCTCGGTCTCAATATTCTTTCCCGAAAAAACGATCTGTCGAACATAATCGTTACGGTCAAAAACAAAGGTTACATCCACGTCCGAAAGCTGCTCAAACGGACCCACACCAGCTAGACTCTTGGCTGTGACCCTTACAATTTTACTTGCGCCGCTAAACAAACCTGAAAACAGATTAGCTTTGCCATAACTAAAGTTATCTGCAGGCAGCGGTGCAAGTAGCTTACCCGCCTTTACAGACCAACTCTCATCAGTTTGTTCCGCAGACTCTTCCTTGCCAGTAAATCGCAAATACTCTCTGTCTAGTTCAGGTCTCATTGCTCTAAGCACCTTTGGCACATTCACATAGAGACTATCATCGATTCCGAGAGCAGTAATATCAACATAAAGATTATTCTCTTCTATCGCTGTAATTAATCTATTTTCACTCTCAAGGTAAAATGGATTTGTTGCCGCTTTCCCCTTAAAAGCAATTGAGGCATTATCCAACTCCCAAGTAGTGCCCCTTAAATTTGTCGCATCTACTTCCCCAGTAAATTGAAAATCATTCACCGATTGATTATACTCCAGCGCTCGCAGTAAATATTCCTTAGCAGCCAAGTCATTTCCACTACAACCACTAATCGACACTATTAAGATTAATACAATCAAAACGACCCAACCGCGTCTCACATGCACCACCTACTTTTAAATAATCAATGTAAGTATATTCTACACTTTTTAATAGAATCTGACTAGAATGCTTATCATGTTTTATATGTTGATTGTGTCAGGTCCTCAAGTATCAGCCTCTTATATTCCAAAAACTGCTGACTCACCATTATTTCTTGATTACGCGGACGTGGCAAGTCGATTCTGAACTCACCCATAATCGCTGCCGGTTGTTCAGTAAATATGTAAATCCGATCCGAAAGGTAAATCGCCTCATCAACACTATGCGTCACAAAAAGAATCATCGAGCGAAAACGTGCCCATATCTCTAATAACCACTGTTGCATCTGCATTCGCGTTATCTCGTCCAATGCTGAAAACGGTTCATCCAGCAGCAATAGCTGATTCTCCAACAAAAGTGTGCGGAGTAAGGCCGCACGAGATCTCATCCCACCAGATAGCGTGTGCGGATATTGCTGTTCAAATCTTAGCAGGCCAAAAGTTTCGAGGTGATCATAAGCTTTTGCTCTGCTTTCTTTTTTGTTATGGCCCTTAATCTCTAAGCCTAAAATAATATTGTCCAAGACAGTTCGCCAGGGTAAAAGGTGGTCTTGCTGAGGCATATAGCTCACGAGACCTTTTCTGCCAATAATCGACTCGCCTTCAAGCAGAATGTCTCCAGAGTCCGGCAGCTCAACACCGCTAATTATATTGAAAAATGTGCTTTTACCTGAGCCGGAGGGGCCAATAATCGAAACAAACTCACCAGGATTAACATGGAGAGAAATATTGTTTAGTATTTCTAATCGCTCTCCACTAATCATTGTGTATTCCTTATATACGTTATTTATAATAAGACCATCGCTTATAATCGACATCGGCCGCCCTCCTTTCTAAATAAGTGAACACAATTTGGTTAATACTAGTTGCTATTAGCTGGCGGAATAAACTGATTAGTGAACGCATCCGCAACAGGGAATAGATTATCAATCAGCTTGTATTCATACATCCAGTTCATATAGTTGTCCCAGATTTTAATATCCTGAATGCCCCATACCGCAGCATCAGCCTGATATTTGTCGCTTAGCCATATCTGACTCTCGAGAACAAGTTCACGATCTAAGCCGGAAACACTGTCTATTAGAATCTCTGCAGCACTTTCAGGATTATCAATCGCAAAATTATAACCCTTTGAAGTTGCCCTCATAAACTTAGCTACTAACCCTGAATTATTGGCAATTAGCTTCTCATTAGTAATAATGACAGGAGTATAGTAATCTAATTCCGGCGAAAGTTCACGTAACTCAATAAAGTTGATTGGATAACCGCGAAGTTTGGCTTCAACACCGTCCCAACCGTAAAAAATCCATTGAAAATCGATTTTGCCAGCTTCTGTTGCTGTAAAAAAGTCAGCAGCACCCGCATTGATAAAATTAACCTTAGTAATATCGGTGCCTTCACGTTTCATAATCGACTCCATTACAGCCGTCTCAATTGGCGAACCCCAACCGCCATAGTTTTTGCCTTCAAAATCTTTAGAACACGTGATACCACGGTCTACTGGTGAAGCATAGCCCGAGGTGTTATGCTGAATAATTGCAGCGATTGAAACAACTGGGATTGATTGTGAACGTGCATAGGTAACTTCTTCCTGATAGCTTATGCCAAATTCAGCACTGTCTGATGCAATTAACTGTGGTGTGCTTCCCTCAGTCGCCTGAATTATTTTAACTTTTAGTCCTTCGTCAGCATAATAACCATTTTTCAATGCTACATAAAGACCGGTATGGTTTGTATTTGGCGTCCAATCGAGCATTACGGTAATCTCCTCAGGACGACCTTCACCACTACATGCACTTAGTGAAACCAAAACTAGAGCTGCAATCATTAAAACTACTAGAATTTTTGTTGATTTCTTAATATTCCACATTCTCTACACCTCATTTTAGTATTTTTCTTCTTGTTTGTTCCAAGGGATAAATATTCTTTCTAACAAAAGTATAGATGCATAAATTAATACACTAATCGCAACGATCACAATAATCCCCGCAAATAACTGATCGGTTTGAAAGGAATTAAAGGTTGTCTTGATATACAAACCTAATCCCTTATTTGCAATCAGCCACTCTCCAAAAATCGCGCCCGTAACACAATATACTGCACCAATCCGCAGCCCTGAGAAGAAGTAGGGTAACGAGTTAGGGAATTTTACCTTAGAAAAAATCTGCCAGCGCGATGCATTCATCGACTGAAGAAGTTGAATCAAACTGCGATCGGTGCTACTAAGCCCATCTACAAGATTAGTAACTATCGGGAAGAAACAGATTAACACAACAATGACTACCTTTGGTAAAATCCCGAAACCAAACCAGATAAACAGAAGCGGCGCAATCGCAAAAATTGGAACTGTCTGCGATGCAACTAAAACCGGGAAAATGCCGCGTTTAAGTGGAACGAAGCGATCAATCAAGATTGCCAACACTACAGAAAAGATAATCGCAATGATAAAGCCAAGTATTGCTTCATAAGCTGTAACTATAGCGTTATCCATAATTACCGCCCAATGCTCAACCAGCGCCACTACAATCTGTGACGGTGCTGGCAATAGCCAAGGAGAAGGTTTAAAGATATAAACTATTGCTTCCCATAGAACTAACGAAATTAGGATGATTAATAACGCATACCGATATTTTTTTAGTGTTTTCATTTCATCAGCTCCATTTCCGCTACATAACAAAAATGCTGACCCCAAAGGTCAGCATACGCTTATCACACATATTTACAAATGCATCCCTCCGCTGGCATTATCCAGATCAGGTTAGTGGGTCGATTATTTTACAATATCCTCTCAGCCAAATAGCTCCCCAGCAGTATTTAATTGTAGATTAATGATAGCACTTTTTGTTAATAAGTCAAACTGTTATAGTAGCTTTTCACCCAGTGCAGATGCAACTAACCCGACCGCTGTCTCCGCAGTATTATTTTTGTTATCAAGGATTGGATTGACCTCAGTAAACTCCGCAGATACGATTAGACCAGTCTCTGATAACATCTCCATTGCAAGATGACCCTCGCGAAAAGTGATGCCACCTCTTTCAGGAACACAGACACCTGGTGCCTCCTGTGGATCGATTACATCCAAGTCGAAACTTAAATGTACCGTATCAGTACGTTCGCGCAAAAATAAAATTGCCGCATCCATCACGCGTGCCATTCCCATTCGATCTATCTCATGCATCGAGAATACTTT
Source organism: uncultured Caryophanales bacterium (assembly GCA_964568525.1). Lineage (GTDB taxonomy): Bacteria > Bacillota > Bacilli > Tepidibacillales > Tepidibacillaceae > CAYZPB01. Next base: position 30,347 of record CAZMPM010000004.1, on the reverse strand, counting down.
AATACCTAATTCTTTAACTAACCTTTTCTCGCCTGGATCAAGCGAACGCGCACCAATAATCACGATATTTTCCGGTTTTATTTTCGGTGCAAAACCATGAATATTTGCTAACTCACTAATCCCTAGACCGAGCGATGCAGCTAACGGCATCCCATGTATATTTCCTGTCGACGTAGTTTCATCGGTATTTATATCGGCGTGCGCATCCACCCAGATTAATCCAAGGTTGGGGTAGTGCTCAGAAACGCCCGCAATTGTACCAATTGCAATGCTATGGTCACCACCAAGTACCAGCGGAAAACGTCCTCCCGCAATGATTGCAGATACTTTTTGTGCGAGGTTAGTATTAACAGCCTTAACCTCTTTTAGGTATTTAACTTTAGGATTACCCAGCTCAACACTCTCTGAATTAAATGCTTCGATGTCTCCTAAATCTTCTACATTGTGCCCAATTCCTTCAAGGCGTTTGACAATATTGGCATAGCGCATTGCACTTGGACCCATATCGACACCGCGGCGCCCAACCCCAAGATACATTGGAACACCAATTATTGAAATTTGCTTCTTCATCTACTCACACCTTTATCTCAATATCGTACTAAGTAATGTTAGATTACATTATAACTTATATTTACACTAAATTAAAATAAAAAGAACCGTTTTTTAAATAAACGGTTCTTTCGCTAACTCCTTATAAACTAGTAAGTCATAACCCTTGGGAGTTTTCCAGCTTGCTTAACCCAACTTTCAACCATTTTGAGCGAAGGAGGTCGTCTTACAAGTTTTTTCTTTTCATTTACTTCTAGCATTTTAGCATGAAGATTTTCCGCTTTGCGATTTCCTAATTCAACAACTGTGTCAACACCTGCAGCTTCAAGTAGCTCAGAATATTGTGACGAAACCCCTTTAATTCTGAAAAGATCAGCATGATTGGCCCAAGTCAAAATAAGTTTCTCTGAGATGCCAGTTGCCGCGGCCAATTCAACCCTTCCTTTTTTTGTTGCTCCAACTTCGAGAAGTTTCTCAACAGTACGTACACCTGCTTCTCTTAATTTTATTGCATAAACTGCCCCAATTCCCTCAATTGCTTCTATGCTTGCCATGTTCCATGCTCCTTCCATTATTGGATTTATAATTACATTTAATTATACTATAACATTTAAAGTCATAATTGACACATTTTTTGTGATATTTGTCAAATTATCTGTCGCACTTTCAACCATTCAATTGTATCTGATAGGGTCACTTCCATCTCTCTTGTTTGATAGCCAAGTTCCTTCGTTGCTTTTTCGTGGGAAAAGAGTGCGTTACTATTAAGCGTATAGATTGAATAGGCAGTGAATAGAGGTGGCTGACCTAATATTTTGTAATATATTTCTGCTAATGGCGCGATTGCTTTGACAAACCAGAATGGTAGATACTGTGTTATTCTTTTCTTGCCGGAAATTCTAGAAAGAATTTCTAATATCTCTCTAACTTCATAAAAACGATTCGATAGAATATAGCCCTCCCCAGCTCGTCCCTTCTCCGAACAGGCAATGATTCCCTCAACAACATCACGCACATCCACAAAATCGTACCCACCAGCAACGCCGGAAGTGAGCTTTTTTTTGTAGTAGTCGATTACAAGCGTTGTTAGGTGGCTTCGGCCATCATCATAAGGGCCACAAATACCAGATGGGTGCACGACACTTGCATTAAGTCCATTTTTGCTGTTAGCAAAAACATATGCTGTCGCCTCTGATTTTGTCTTCGCATATGGACCAACAACATCTGCTGGATTAAAATCATAAATTTCCGTCATCGTTTCACCCAGCGGTTTTTCAGGGATAGCATGAACAGAGCTAACATAGATAAGTTTCTTAACTGCATTTTGACGGGATAGGTCGACAATATTCTTCGTACCGTTAACATTTACGTCGTAAACTTTTTGTTGGAATTTAGAAGTGATTGTAACAATGCCAGCGCAATGAATGACAATCAAATCTTTCGAATCAGGATTACTAAAGAATGTCTTAATGTCATCTTTATTAGTGACATCACCATAAAATAACTCATAATCACCTGGTGGAATATTCTTCTCGCCAGGAAGGACCAGTGCCCTTACATCCTTTCCAAGTTCCAATAAACGAGCGATTAGTGCGCTACCCAGATGTCCAGCTGCTCCAGTAACTAAATACAATTGATCCATAATTTACACCTCTTTACCAAGAGATAAATGCTACCTTGCATATACATTTTATCACAAAAAAAATCATCTATAAGCATAGCTACTTATAGATGATTAAGATACTGATATTAAGTGCCCCTTAAACACATATTTTTATGGAGCGGACGAGGAGATTCGAACTCCCGACCCTCGCCTTGGCAAGGCGATGCTCTACCACTGAGCCACGTCCGCATTAATAAATGGTGGGTCATACAGGAATCGAACCTGTGACACCCTGATTAAAAGTCAGGTGCTCTACCGCCTGAGCTAATGACCCATGAATGGCTGGGCTATCTGGATTCGAACCAGAGAATGACGGAGTCAAAGTCCGTTGCCTTACCGCTTGGCTATAACCCAATGCAAATGGTGGTGGGGGCAGGATTTGAACCTGCGAAGCTTCCGCAGCGGATTTACAGTCCGCCCCATTTGACCACTTTGGTACCCCACCGCATCAAGCTGAAAATCACTTTTTACATTTTAGCACAATTTAAAATTATTCACAACATCAAGATAGTTGACATTTTACAGAATAGCGCTGTAAAATGTAATAGGTATTACAAGTAATAAGTATTACAATAATTGAGGTGGTTATATGGATAATAAAAAATGGCTAATTCTGAACTACACATTGGCGAAAGAGCAATCAACAGTAAGGGTAAGCGTATGGAGAAAGCTCAAAAAAGCTGGTTCCGTTAGTATGGGCCAATCAACATGGGCTCTTCCCACTTCTGATAAGCACTTAAAAACTTTTCAGAAAATTTTCAAGGAAATAACCGAAAACAATGGCAGTGCATATATTGTGCAAGCAGATTTCATTAATACAGACGGTAACAAGGAAATTGAAACGCTTTTTAACGAAGCGCGTGACGAGGAATATCGAGAATTTCTCGAGAAGTGTGATGACTTCTTCAATGAAATCGAGAAAGAGACTGAAAAGAGAAACTATACGTATATCGAACTTGAGGAAAATGAATATGAATATAACAAACTTGCGGACTGGTTAGACAAGATTACAACTAGAGACTTTTTCAATGCTCCGCTAAAGGAATCGGCAACAGAGGAATTACAAAAGTGTAAACAATTACTCGATCAATTCAGCGAGCAGATCTATAAATTAACTGATAAACAATTAATGTGAAAGGTCTGACGATATGATTAATCCAGTCAAAAAGCGTTTCTCATCAGCTATTACAGTGATTTTAATTTTTGGCGTTATTAGCATGTTAGGCGATGTCATTTATGAATCGGCTAGAAGTGCTAACAGTCAGTATTTGAATCTATTAGGTATCAGTGCGGCTAAGGTCGGACTAGTTTTCGGTATTGGCGAATTTATCGGTTATGGCTTAAGGCTAATTGCCGGAATACTATCCGATAAAACCGGTAGACATTGGTGGTTCATGTTCATGGGCTATGGCATGCTAATCGTAGTGCCGTTTATTGGATTTACGATGAATTGGAATATTCTCTTTGTCCTAATATTGATGGAGAGAATCGGAAAAGCATTGCGAAGTCCGGCGAAAGATACGGTTTTGTCAGGTGTAGCGGAAAATCAGGTTGGTGTAGGCTTTGCTTTTGGCTTACAAGAGGCGTTAGACCAGATTGGCGCATTTGCTGGACCACTAATATTTACCGCAATCTTTTATTTCACTTGTAAAAGCGGGATTGCAGACTATCAGTTGGGGTATAAATCACTAATTATTCCTTTTGTCATTTTGATGCTATTCCTAGTGTATGCCTACAGAAAAATCCAACGTGAAAATCTATTACCCGCCGTAAAACCTAAAGAATTTCATAACGAACAGCTACAGCCAGTCTTCTGGATTTATACGGGTTTCACATTCTTCTGTACACTTGGTTTCGTTAATTTTAGTACAATCGGCTACCACCTAAAAGCGAATGAGATAATGTCAGACGGCAAAATTACCCTGCTATATGCGCTTGCCATGTTGGTTGATGCGATTACAGCACTAATTGTCGGTACAAGCTATGACAAAATCAAGATAAAAACCGGTAATAAAACAGGCGGTATTCTCGTCTTAGTGGCAATCCCTTTTATTACATTGCTGCTACCGCTTCTAACATTGAGCAACTCATCAGCGCTTATTTTTGTTGGAATGATGATTTTTGGCATTATTATGGGTACTCATGAAACAATCATGCGTTCTGCCATTGCCGATATAACTCCTTATCACAAACGCGGGACTGGATATGGTGTGTTCAATACGGCCTATGGCCTAGCACTTATGGGTGGAGCTGTTATAATGGGAGTGTTTTATGATTTGAATCAGATAGGGTTGATTATTGCGTTGACTTTTATAGCAGAATTGATCGCCTTCATCCTCTACATTAAGATGAGACGCATGGTGAAAAATTCTTATAAATAATGGTGCATCATCCGGGTACAACTATCTCCCTCGAACTGAATGCTTCTCAACGAAGCGCTCGGGACAAGATATGGTGCCGGCGAGAGGACTTGAACCCCCAACCTACTGATTACAAGTCAGTTGCTCTACCAATTGAGCTACACCGGCATAAAGTGGTGGACGATGACGGGATCGAACCGCCGACCCCCTGCTTGTAAGGCAGGTGCTCTCCCAGCTGAGCTAATCGTCCATATTGGTGACCCGTAGGGGACTCGAACCCCTGTTACCGCCGTGAAAGGGCGGTGTCTTAACCGCTTGACCAACGGGCCGTATTATAGTTATATCTGGAGCTCCCAACCAGAATTGAACTGGTGACCTCTTCCTTACCATGGAAGCACTCTACCTACTGAGCTATGGGAGCATGGCTCCTCGTGCTGGACTCGAACCAGCGACAACTCGGTTAACAGCCGAGTGCTCTACCTGCTGAGCTAACGAGGAAAGGATTGGAGTTTAATTAAAATGGTGGAGCTAAGCGGGATCGCGTAGTGCCCCGAACGGGGTAAACCGCGTAGCGGTGAGATCCCGATTGATACTTTAGTTAAAATGGTGGAGCTAAGCGGGATCGAACCGCTGACCTCCTGCTTGCAAGGCAGGCGCTCTCCCAGCTGAGCTATAGCCCCATGTAATCGGATGATACCATATTGTGTCGTATTATGTCGAATTCCCTATCAATCTAACAATTAACAAATGGTGGGCCTAACAAGACTCGAACTTGTGACCTCACGCTTATCAGGCGTGCGCTCTAGCCAGCTGAGCTATAGGCCCATGTTCACTCAATTATAACCGGCACAAATCGTATTTTACCATCAAAAATCAATGGCTGTCAACCTTTTGACCAATAGTCAACTAACTTATATTCACGGTCACAATTTTACCCTAATTAAAGAGCATGGTAAGCCATAAACTAATCGTGCTTTCAATGATTGCAGCGATTAGCAACATTATCAATATACCAATAATAAAGATTACCATCTCACGAAGACCAGATGCAAATCTATCTCTCACATTATCTATTCGATGCCCGCTAATCATTCCTTTTATCCCATTCCAGACAACTGACCCTAATTTGAAACCGTAGGCACCGGCTAACACAATCGCCGGTAACTCTAAAATTCCATGCGGCGCAAGCGATACAAAATATTCAAACAGTGATCCACCATCACTTAGAAATAGTTTTGTGAAAAAGCCAATAAAAACACCATTAAATACCAGAACAAAAAACGGGACTATCGCAAAAATGAATCCAAGAAGAATCATCAACAATGCGACTGTGGCATTATTTATGAAAATATACTGAATCAGCGAGAAAACGTTAGAATCATCAAGCCCCTCGACGACTTCACTCAACTGTTCCAATACTTCTATCATCACTTGATTGTCTAACGATAAGAATAAACCCGCAATTAACGCCACAACAAATATAATCGTCGCGCGCCAGTTCATTTTTTTATTGTCCTTTATAATCTGCCAGAAAATCCGCCAAGCATTGTCCATCAAGTCACCTCATTTGTATTACCTATTATAGCCTATCTAACTAATTTTGTGCTGATTAAAAATAAAAAATACTTTTGCCAACTTCTAAAATCGCATATTATGGATTATACTTATTACACAACGCAAGTTCGGAAGGGATGTGTCGCAATGTCCAACAAAAAAGAACAGATCACGCTAAATATCGAGGGCATGACATGTGCTGCTTGCTCCGCGCGGATCGAAACCAATCTTAACAAGCTTGATGGAGTAGATGCTACAGTAAATCTTACGATGAACAACGCTAATATTCGTTATGATGAAGAGCAGACTTCTGTTGCAGAGTTGAAGGAAGCGATAGAGCGCCTAGGCTACAATGTTATCGAAAAAACCGAGATTAACACATTAGACTATTTGGACAAGTCTGCCGAACTTCTGCGAATGAAGCGAAAGTTAATTATATCTGTCATTCTTGCCCTGCCGCTCTTATATAGCATGTTTGCGCATTTTGGACTTGGCGCAATCGTTCCTGACATCTTGCTAAATCCGTGGCTTCAGTGGACCTTGGCGACGCCAGTCCAGTTTTACATTGGCTTCACCTTTTATAAAGGGGCATATTTCTCCTTAAAAAATCGTTATGCTAACATGGATGTACTAATCGCACTTGGCACCTCAGCTGCCTATTTCTATAGCGTTTATAATGTGCTAAGCGGAAATGACCATCTGTATTTTGAAACAAGCGCAATCCTAATTACATTAGTATTGCTCGGGAAATATTTAGAAGCACTAACCAGAGGTCAGACCTACGAATCGATTCAGAAGCTATTCTCACTTCGGCCTGATGTTGCTTATATGGAGAGAGATAATCTGATTATTGAAATTCCTATTACTGACGTGCGAGTCGGTGACACGCTTATCGTTCGTCCAGGCGAGCGAGTTCCACTTGATGGCACAATTACTAGCGGCTTCTCTTCTATCGATGAGTCAATGATTTCCGGTGAAAGCATACCAGTCGACAAAAAAATTGGCGATGAGGTTATTGGCGGAACGATTAACAATTTTGGTAGCTTTCAATTCACAGTAACACGCGTTGGCGAAGACACTGTGCTGGCGCAGATAATTCAAGCGGTGGCCGATGCAACTGGTTCGAAACCAGAAATCCAGCGACTTGCTGACCGCATTTCGAACATTTTTGTGCCGACGGTAATCGGACTGGCGCTCCTCACCTTTTTGATACATTATATCTTTGTCACCCTTGGCGACTTCGAACGAGCGTTACTGATTTCGATTTCGGTGCTGGTAATTAGTTGTCCGTGTGCACTTGGATTAGCAACACCGACCTCGATTATGGTTGGTACTGGCAAAGCTGCTGAATACGGGATTCTCTTTAAAAACGCCGAAACGATTGAAAACGTCAACAAAATTACCGCTGTTGTTTTCGACAAAACAGGGACGCTGACAAAAGGAACGCCGCAGTTGACCGACTATCAGCTGAATCCAGCGCGCGAGCAAGTACTATTGCAAGCAATTCTCTCCGTTGAGAGTTATTCCGAGCATCCGATTGGACAAGCAGTTGTTGATGGAATTCGCGAGATGGATGTAAAGGCTGTAACAGTGCAAAATTTTGCGGTTCTTCCGGGACAAGGTGTGCGGGGAACGGTAAATGGAGCAGAATATAATATTGGAACACGTGCGTTAATGCGTGATTTATCGATTGATTATAGCGGTTATGATGTAGCTGCAGATAAACTTGAGTCACAGGGTAAAACAGTTTTTATGATTGCTGAAGGCACGACACTACAGGGAATTATCGCAGTTTCTGATACAGTGAAGGAAGACTCGCAAGTGGCGATTGAACGACTACAGGCTGACAATATTGAAGTATATATGCTAACCGGTGATAACCGCGTAACAGCCGGAGAGATCGCCAGACAGGTTGGAATCAGTGAGAATAACATAATTGCAGAAGTGCTACCAGTAGATAAGGCAAAGGTGATCACTATTCTACAAGAGTCCGGACACTATGTGGCAATGGTTGGTGATGGAATTAATGATGCGCCAGCACTTATTGCTGCTGATGTCGGGATTGCCATTGGCTCGGGAACGGAGATAGCGATTGAGGCCTCAGATATTACACTGATTCACGGTAGTATAAAAGGTGTCCTTGATGCGATTACGGTTAGTAAGAGAACTTTAAGGAATATAAAACAAAACCTATTCGCATCGTTAATCTATAACATTCTGGGTATTCCGCTTGCAGCAATCGGACTACTATCCCCTATTATTGCGGGGGTAGCGATGTCACTTAGCTCAGTATCAGTAGTACTTAATTCACTACGCTTAAAGCAGATAAAATTAGATAAATAGTTTATAATGTAAATATGAACATTCGCAAAAGGAGGAATTAATATGAAAACAACATTATACGTAGGCGGTATGACCTGCGGTCATTGTAAAGCGGCAATCGGCGATGCACTAGAAAAACTTGAGGGAGTCAACGACTTTGCAATTGATCTTGCTAGCAAACTTATTGAAGTGGATTTTGATAATACAAAACTTACTCTAAGCGGCATTATCGTGGCAATTAATGAGCAAGGATATGAAGTGGAGATTGCTTAGATCCAGAACTTTGACCTGATCTACCAAAAAATCTCCCTTTGTTTTTAAACCATACTTATCCAAATTTACTCTAGTAAAAAAATCTTTAACATTACTCGTAATCGGCGCAACTGTTACCAACCCATTAAGTTCTAGTTGAGTAATTGGATCAGAAATAACAAGTCCTGGTCTATAGCCCTGTTGCCCTTGGCCAGTTGCTGGAGAAAAGCTAACTTTTATGATATCGCCAAACTCTAGATTAATGTAGTTACCTTTATATTCATCTGAAGATTTATTTACCATATCTCTTTACCAACCGGCTCTCCCCAGTCAATATCTTCTTTCGGATTATATTGCTTGTTAATTGCTTGTTCAGCCAAAATTTGAAATTTCGTTTTATTTTGTTGTTTAGTTAATAATAACCTATCGCCTTCCACGCTCAGCTCAAAGCTCACATCTACCAGATTAGTGCTATCAACATTTAACTGTTCAAGCACTATCTTAGGTATTCGGATAGCTGCGCTGTTACCCCACTGAACTAGGTTAACATACATAATAACACCTCATTTATTGCAAAATTAGCAAAACTTCCTGTGTATGTTAGTATATACGCGTATCTACATTTAGCCAACCGCTTCCTTCAACTTCTCCCAGATCTTAACCATTGCATACGTATCAAGTTTACAGTATTCCAGCAGGTATTTACGTTGCTGATTTTGCTTTTTCTCATCCATGTTCACTAAATGCAGAAAAGTATTCGAGGCTTCCATCCCATTATGAACCCCTTCAAGATTGCTGTAGTCAAGCTGCGGATCATCTGGGAAAAGCGCTGGCAGCACATATTTAATTGAATATGACCCTTTCATAGCCTTTGTGTAATAATAGTGCCTCTGAAACGGAACCATTAAATCTTGCATATTATCATGCATATTCATTAGATGACTTTCATATTGTGGGTAGATCTGAGCAAGTTTTTGTATTACACCTTTTTCAAACCCCATATTATAAGCTAAAACGCAGACATCGCGCGGTATATCTTCACATAGCTTTTGTACCAAACCAATTCTCGGGTCTTCCTCCGGATAAGCCAAGTATTCTTCATGACGCAACTCGCCACCCTCTTCCTCGATGTAATGCAAGGAGTACTGAAAGGGAATCTGCTGGTAAGGACTTGAGCCATCGTAAAGCGGAATTGCCGGCTGAATCGATTCGAAATCCAGAAAGTAAATCGGGTAAGATAATTGATTGAGAAATGCTCTAATTTCTTGCCTGTTAATATACGTAGCCAAATCGTATATCTCATGTTCAACTTGTCGATGCTGTTTGTCCTTTAATTGGTTACTTGCATAGAGCTCTGCAAAAGAGATAATCCCCTGATCATAGAGAACTAATTTATTAGACAAGCGCAAACCTGCCACATTAAACACATTTGGTTTTGGAATATGACTGGTGCAGTAGCCGAAAAAACCACAATCATAAGGATCAAAGCAATAGTCACCAATATCATTATGAGGTTCATTAGCCATCTCTAGATAGGAGCTAATATCGGCAAGCTTCCTTTCAACTACAGGTACTAGGTTCAAAACATCAGCTGTTACATCTACTAACTTAAAAAGTTGTTTTAAATCCAAATCACCAAATCTCACATATTCGTTATTAATATGTACGATATGTACCTTGCTAACCTCATATCCAAGCTGTGTAGGTACATAGTATTGATAGGAAGCATCATCATAATATATGTCTTTTATTTCAGTGGAACTTTTTACTTCATAAATTTCCAACTTCATATTTCCTAAATTTCTAAGTATATCCACCCTGCAGAGCAGTCCATTATAGTCAAAAGTTGCTTCAGCAATAATCTCGATATTATTAGAAATTTTTTCGTTGGTCTCTTCTATCATCGATTCAATATCGCCCACAGAAATCTCGCTATACGCACCAAATAAGCCTTTTGCCAGGTTGCCAACTTCGCGACCGACATCTAATATACTCTGATTCGTAACTGCTTCATCGTATTCGTCTTCGCGAAAATTTTTTAACCAGAGCATTTTCAGGCACTGTACTCCCAGAACATAATCGGATTTAGTCAATTGTAGCGACATAAGCATCTGCCCCCTATACCTACAGTATATTATAAATAGTCATTCCCCACACCACAAAATAAAAACCGCCAAGGTGTCCCTTGACGGTTCGTAAAATACATATTAACGTTTTGAGAATTGTGGTGCACGACGAGCGCCTTTAAGTCCGTATTTCTTACGCTCTTTCATTCTTGCGTCACGTGTTAGGAATCCTGCTCTTTTCAGTGTTCCGCGATAGTCGCCTTCTGTTTTAAGCAGTGCACGAGAGATACCATGTCTGATTGCTCCCGCTTGTCCTGTTGATCCGCCACCTTTTGTATTAACCAATACATCATAGGTTCCTAGAGTACCTGTTGCTACAAGAGGTTGTTTAACGATTAATTTCAACGTTTCCATGTCAAAATATTCGTCGATGTCACGTTTGTTGATTATAATTTTACCTGTTCCTGGTACTAAACGTACACGAGCTATTGAGCTTTTGCGTCTACCAGTTCCGTAATATTGTATCTGTGCCATTAACTTTTACCTCCTTTGCTTATCCTCTAATTTCCCAGATTTCTGGTTTTTGTGCTTGATGCGGATGCTCAGCAGTGCGGTATACTTTTAGTTTCATACCTTGCTTGCGTCCTAATCTACCCTTAGGTAGCATTCCTCTAACCGCCAATTCAATCATTCGTTCTGGACGTTTCTGAATCAACTCGCCAGCTGTAATTGTTTTAAGTCCACCTGGATATCCTGAGTGACGGTAGTATTTTTTGTCTGCTAATTTATTACCTGTAAGTACAACTTTCTCTGCATTTATAATAATAACGAAATCGCCTGTGTCGATATGTGGCGTATATTGTGGTTTGTGTTTGCCGCGAATCAATGTCGCTGCTTCTGTTGCAAGACGGCCTAGTGTTTTGCCATCGGCATCAATCACGTACCATTTACGCTCAACTTCGTTAGCCTTCGCCATGTATGTCGTACGCATTTCTTTTCCTCCTACCCAATTTGTAAATTTAATTCTAATTTTTTTATGTAAATCAACTACGGGGTTAGTTGAAATACCATCAATTATCTTACTACACAGATTCTCTTTAGTCAACAATTATCGCGATTTTTTCCTCTAATACACTACATCCCAGAGAAAAAGTCCGTTTGCAGGAGCCGTTAATCCTGCTGCTTCACGATCCTTCTTAGCCATAATAATCGGTATCTCCTCCGGCAAAAAAGTCCCATCTCCAACCTTGACTAGCGTTCCAACCATAATTCTTACCATGTTATGCAAAAAACCGTCACCACTAACCTCATAGATTACCTGCTCACCCTCTTGCCAGAGCGCTGAACTTGCTATTGTACGAACACGATCATCCTTCCCATATAGCGTTGAGAAACTAGTGAAATCATGCTCTCCAACAAAATATTCAGCCGCCGCATGCATCTTTGCGACATCGATTGCGAAGGGGATATGCCAAGAGTATTGGCGCTTGAACACATCGTTAATGCGTGAGTTATAGATGTAATAACGATAGGTTTTGCTAACAGCATCATAGCGTGAGTGGAATGTTGCTGGTACCTCGGAAGCAGTCATCACGCGAATATCTGCCGGCAAAGACAGATTAAATACTAATGGCAACCTTTCCAGCGGGATCCCCACGTCCAGTTTAAAATTTGCCACTTGTTTTCGAGCATGCACACCAGCATCAGTCCGCCCAGAGGCAGCAATTCTCGTATTCGTGCCTGTCAGCCCCAATAACACCTTCGCCAACTCCGCCTGAATCGTCGGACGATTTGGTTGAGTCTGGAAGCCATGATAATGTGTCCCATCATAGCTTATTTCTAGCTTAATATTACGTTTAGGTTGCTTCGTCATACAGCATCCCCCTTCTTGCTAATCACTCTATAATAAAATTGCAATCGTAATTATGCTAATCATTACTAGCGTTGTAAAAACAACTTCCCGCCGGCTAATCTCCATCCGATACAAGCTCGTCCGCACCGCACCCGGTTTGTAGCCGCGTAGTTCCATCGCAATCGCGATATTGTCGGCTCGCTTAAACGTGTTCACTAGAATTGGTATAATTAACGCGAGCAAATCTTTTGTCCGCTCTAGTCGACCTTTTACCGCAATCTCGCGCCCGCGTGCTTTCTGTGCCATCGTAAGACGCTCGCTCTCCTCCAGCAAAATCGGTATAAAACGAAACGATAACGCCAGCATCAGACCAATCTCTGCCGTCGGCACTTTGATGTAGCTTAGCGGACTCAACAACTTCTCAATCGCCATTGCCGCACTCATAATTGGCGTGGTTAATGTGAACAGACTGGCTGCCATCACCAACAAAAATAGCCTAAGCGACGTAATCCCCGCCTGAACTAATCCGTTGCTCTCAATCGTTGCAATACCAAAAACAAATATTTGCTCGCCGCCTTTTGTAAAGAAGATGTGGAAGAGTGCAACAGCGATAATCAGCCACAACACCGGCACCACCCCACGCAGTAAAAACTTAATATTAATTCGCGAGCTGGCAATCGCTACCGCGAGAAGCAACGTAAACAACAAGAGACCACCCCACGTATCAACAACAAACAACGCTATCAGATAAACGATTAACAGCAATAGCTTTGCTCGTGCATCCAAGCGGTGAAGAGGCGAACTACCTGCAATATATTTGCCTAATAAAATATTACTTGCTACGCTCATTCTATACTCCCCTGCAAATATTCTTCAATCTCCGCCAATTCATACAAATTAAGCGGTATCGTTAACCCATACCTTATGTTGGCGGTCTGAATCAATTTTGTTAGTATGGGGACTTCCAGATTATTACGAACTAATAGTTCCGGCTGCGCAAAAATCGCCTCAGGCGTAGCGTCAGCAACAACCTGTCCATCATTCATAATCAAAATTCTGTCCGCAAGCCCAGCCAACCTGTCCATGCTGTGACTAACAATAATCACCGTTTTACCTGCCGTTTGCAACTCTTTGATAATCTTCGTTAACTCCCTCACGGCTGTCATATCTAAACCCGCAAAAGGCTCATCCAACAGAATTATCTCTGGCTCATAAATCAATATTCCAGCCAGCGCCACCTTCCGCTGCTCCCCACCACTCAGCGCAAAAGGCGATAGCTCTCCATATTGCTCTATCGGCAACCCAAACGCCTCAAGCAACTGCGACATCCGCTCAACAGCTTCTTTCCGCGGCACACTGTAATTGTCCGCTCCATAGAGAATATCCTCCGCCACCGTCGGAGCAAAAAGCTGCTGCTCCGGAAACTGAAATGCCACACCTACTAGTCCCTGCGCCTCCACAGCTTCACTCGAATCCGCAACCAGCAACCCCGCTATCAGCTTCAACAGCGTCGATTTACCCGCACCAGTATTTCCGACAACTCCAGTTATCGTCCCCGCAGCAATCTCAACCGAAACGCCTCTAATTGCTTGCCATTCGTAGGGAGTCCCTCTCATATATGTATAATTTAAATCTCTTATCTTAATACTCATAGCAACTCACCAGCATCAGCAAAGCCATTTTTCACAAGCAACTGCACAAAACCAATACTATCCGGCAGCTCTAATAGTAGTTCTTCACTAAGCTTTTCATTAAGAATATCTAACGGCTTACCGTCATAAACAAGTTGTCCTTTATCTACCAACAACAAACGATCTGCCAACAGCACATCTGCCAATTGATTACTAATCATTAGAATTGTAATCTGCTTCTCTCTAACCAGATCCCGATACAATACCAGCAGTTCACTGCGCATCTTTGGATCGAGCATCGCCATCGCTTCATCCAGAATCAACAAATGGGGCTCCATCACCAACTCGCCAGCAATTGTTAACTTTTGTTTCTCGCCGCCAGAAAGGTTATGCGGATCGAGGTCTCGCTTTTCATACAGTCCCACTGTCTCAAGTGCTTGTATCGCTCGTCTCATCATTGCTTCTGGCTCTACCGCACTGTTTTCCAGGCCAAAAGCCACATCCGCCAGCACAGTACTACCAATAATCTGGTTCTCCGGATTCTGCAAAACCATACCAATTCGCTTAACATTGGCAGAGCTTGTAATCGTGCCCTTATCCGGCTCTATTAAACCCGTCAGGAGGCGCGCAAATGTCGTTTTACCAGAGCCATTGCGCCCCATTAGTGCAATCCATTCACCGCAATTCAAATCAAGGTTAAGACCGTCTATTGCCGCTTTATTGGCCCCATGATATTTATATGTCAGCTCTCGCACCTGTACTAATGGCTTCACGATCAATTGCTCCACCTTTCCCTTAAACAGTACATTTTCTCATCCAGAAAAACAAAAAGGGCTCCGACTAAGATTTCAATTAGAACCTCGCCCTCGCCCTTTTCACTAAACTTTTATCCTACTCAACTAACTCAAGATAGACCATTTCTGTTGCGTCTCCGCGACGAGGCCCTAATTTCAAAATGCGTGTATATCCGCCTTGACGTGCCTCATAACGTGGAGCAATATCAGAAAATAATTTCTGTATTGCATCTTGTCCAGTTTCTTCATTAGCAACTTCTCTTCTTACATAAGCTGCAACCTGACGTCTTGCATGCAAGTCATTACGTTTAGCAAGCGTAATCAGCTTTTCAGCTATTGGGCGCACCTCTTTAGCTTTTGATTCTGTTGTCTGAATCCGCTCATAAATGAACAAGTCAGTCACCAAATCACGATAGAGAGCTTTGCGAGCTGAAGAATTACGATTTAGCTTTCTATATGCCATTGCCTTTGTCCTCCTTTAAAATGCACTTAATCTCCCTTGCTAAGCCCCAGGCCTAGCTCATCAAGCTTATTCTGAACTTCCTCTAAAGATTTACGTCCTAAGTTGCGGACTTTCATCATATCGTCTTCTGTTTTCGTTATTAGTTCTTGAACTGTATTGATTCCAGCACGTTTCAAGCAATTATAGGAACGAACAGAAAGATCTAATTCCTCGATTGTCATTTCCAGAACCTTTTCCTTCTGGTTCTCTTCTTTTTCAATCATTATATCTGCTCCCTGCGCTAGTTCAGTTAACTCCACAAAAAGGTTCAAGTGCTCAGTCATGATTTTTGCTCCGAAACTAACCGCTTCCTCTGGATGGATGCTTCCATCTGTCCAGACCTCAAGGGTTAGTTTGTCAAAGTCAGTTACCTGCCCAACACGAGTATCCTCCACAGTAAAATTAACACGTTTCACTGGTGTATAAAGAGAATCAATCGGGATTAAACCGATAATCTGCTCATCTTTTTTGTTCTCTTCAGCTTTCACATAGCCACGGCCACGACTAACGCGGATTAGCATGTGAAGTCTCGCACCATCCTCAACAGTTGCAATAACTAGATTAGGATTTAGTATATCGACATCACTATCAACAATGATATCACCAGCAGTGATTTTGCCACCGCCAACAGTATCAATCTCCAGAATCTTCTCTTCATCAGAGTGAATTCTAAGTGATAGCTTTTTCAGATTAAGAACAATCTCTGCTGTATCTTCAAGTACGCCAGGAATTGTCGAAAACTCATGCAAAACACCATCTATCTGAACAGAGGTTACTGCCGCACCTGGCAGTGATGATAAAAGAATCCTTCTTAGTGCGTTACCAAGTGTAATCCCGTACCCTCTTTCTAATGGTTCAACAACAATCTTTCCATATGTTGAGTCATCAGCTATCTCTACTAATTCAATATTTGGCTTTTCTATCTCTATCATTAAAAACCCTCCTTAAACGCGACGTCTTTTTGGTGGACGGCATCCGTTGTGCGGAATCGGTGTAACGTCTTTAATCATTCGTACTTCAAGACCAGCTGCCTGTAAGGAGCGAATAGCCGCTTCTCTACCTGCACCCGGCCCTTTAACTACTACGTCAACACCCTTCATTCCATGTTCCATTGCAGCCTTAGCAGCTGCTTCTGCAGACATTTGCGCAGCAAATGGTGTGCTTTTCCTAGAACCTTTGAATCCTAATGCGCCCGCGCTACTCCAAGATACCACGTTACCATGCGGGTCTGTGATTGTCACGATTGTATTATTAAAAGTGGACTTAATATGCGCAACTCCACTTTCAATATTCTTTCTTGCACTCTTTTTAACTCTTGTAGTTCTTTTAGCCATTTCGTCATCCCTCCTTACTTCTTCTTATTAGCAACAGTTCTTCTCGGACCTTTTCTTGTTCTTGCATTAGTTTTAGTTTTTTGTCCGCGAACCGGAAGACCACGACGATGACGAATTCCTCTATAAGAACCTATTTCTACTAGGCGCTTAATATCAAGAGCAACATCACGTCGCAGATCTCCCTCAACCTTAACATTTTTATCAATTGCTTCCCTTAGTCTAGATACTTCATCCTCTGTTAAATCTCTAACTCTAGTATTTACATCAATATCTGCGATTTTCAATACTTTTTGAGCTGTTGATGTACCAATCCCATAAATATAGGTTAACGCAACCTCCACTCGTTTATCACGAGGTAAGTCTACACCTGCAATACGTGCCATTCAATTACACCTCCTTTTATTAGCCTTGTTTTTGTTTGTGTTTAGGATTTTCACAAATAACCATTACTTTACCTTTTCTTTTAATAACCTTGCACTTTTCACAAATTGGTTTGACTGATGGTCTCACCTTCATGATTATAACCTCCTTACGTGTTACGTGCCTGTCAGTATCTATTTATAACGATACGTTATTCTACCACGCGTTAAGTCATATGGTGATAGTTCAACTGTTACTTTATCACCAGGTAGAATCCTTATATAATGCATTCTAATTTTGCCTGAAACGTGAGCTAAAATCTCATGACCATTTTCTAATTCTACTTTAAACATTGCATTTGGTAAAGGTTCAATTACTGTTCCTTCAACCTCAATTGCTTCTTCCTTACTCATCTACAGACTCCCCTTTCTCCTCTTCCAATACTGCTAATCCGTTTACGAACTCTTGAAGCACGTAACGCACTTTAGCATTGGAAACTCGTTTTTCCTCCACCAAGCTTGTAATAACCTCTTTAGAAATTACTCCAGTTGAGCGGATGTGAATTACATTCTTTTTCTTAGGATTATCGTACTTGCGACGATCCCCATCAATAATTCTCACGTAACGCTCATTAATAATCTCTAAAATGACAGCATACTTACCGGTATCGCGGCCTTGTATTACTTGTACTATTTCGCCAACTTTATAACTCGAACCAGACTCACTCATTTCATCACCTATAGTTTGGTCATAATTTCATAACCATTATTTGTAATTACTATTGTATGCTCGTAATGTGCACATAATGATTTATCTAGAGAAACGACTGTCCAATCATCATCTAAAACACGGACGTATCTTTCACCTTCGATTACCATCGGTTCAATAGCTAAGGCCATACCTACTTTAAGTCGCGGTCCTCGATGTGGAGGTCCATAGTTTGGGATATGGGGATCTTCATGAAGTTTTTCACCAATTCCATGCCCAACGTATTCACGTACAACTGAGTAATTATTCTGAACAATATACTCGCCAATTGCGTGTGATATATCTGATAGCCGGTTATCTGGCATCGCTTCAGCTAAGCCCTTATACAAAGATTCCTCTGTTACCCTTAGTAGTTCTTTAGCATTCTCTGATATCTCGCCTACTGGATAGGTCCATGCAGAGTCTGCGTGGAAGCCCATATATTCTGCGCCTATATCGATGCTAATAATGTCGCCTTCTTTAAGAACTCGTTCACTTGGAATTCCATGAACCAACTCCTCATTAACTGAGGCGCAGATACTCGCTGGAAAACCACCGTACCCGAGAAAAGAAGGAAATGCATTCTGTTTTTTAATATATGCTTCTGCAAGTTGATCAAGTTCGTGCGTGGTTATTCCAGGCTTTATCGCCTTCGCAAGCAACTGATGAGTTTCAGCAACAATTTTGCCTGCAGCACGCATTAACGAGATTTCATGCTCAGTCTTACAAATAATCATAATTAATTACACTTATTAGAACTTAAGATTTTATTAATGTCAGCAAACACAGCATCGATCTCTTGATTGCCATCAACATTCCTTAAAATGCCTTTAGCTTCATAGTAGCTCAATAGTGGCTCTGTCTGTTTAATATTGACATCTAATCTTGTAGTTACAGTTTCCACAGTATCATCATCACGTTGATATAATTCTCCACCGCATTTGTCGCATATTCCCTCAACAGTTGGTGGCTTATATAACATATGATAAGAAGCACTACAGTCTCTGCAAATACGTCTGCCCGTCAAACGTGCAACGAGCGAATCTTTATCAACATCAATATTGATTACAAAACAAAGTTCCTTCTTAAGTTCTGCTAACAACTTATCCAGAGCAACTGCCTGCCCGATAGTCCGCGGAAATCCATCTAACAAAAATCCTGGTTTCGTGTCCGCTTCGCTCAAGCGCTCCTCAACAAGTCCCACCACAACCTCATCTGGAATCAGTAGCCCTTTGTCCATGTATTCCTTCGCCTTCAAACCCATCGTTGTTCCTTCTTTTAATGCATTTCTAAACATATCGCCAGTAGAAATATGCGGAATATGAAATTCCTCAACAATCTTTTCAGCTTGTGTTCCTTTACCAGCTCCTGGCAGTCCCATTAGTATTATATTCATTACTAAACCTCCATACAATTAAATCGCTGTAAACTTATAGATCTACTTCTTAATAAACCCATCATAATGACGGCTCATTAATTGAGATTCTACTTGTTTCATTGTATCAAGTGCAACCCCAACAACAATCAGTAACGATGTACCACCAATCTTAACTGATGTTGGTAAATCCGTAAATGCGGTAAAGGCTACCGGCAAAATTGCTACCGCCGCTAAGAAAACTGCACCTGTTAATGTAATACGATTTAGAACTTTTGAGATATATTTGGTTGTTGCTTGTCCCGGTCTAATTCCAGGAATAAATCCACCATTTTTTTTCATATTCTCAGATAAATTTTCTGGATTAACTTGTACATATGTGTAGAAATATGTGAAAGCGATAATCATCAATACATAGAAAATTGCACCAAATGGAGCATTATAAGTGAAATTCGCAATTATCCAATCAGCGACTAATCTCCCTTGCCAGAATTGTGCTATCGTTGGTGGGAACATTAGTAGTGCGATTGCAAAGATAACTGGAATAACACCAGCTGAGTTAACTTTTAATGGAATGTAAGTTGATTGTCCACCATACATTTTACGACCTACTACTCTTTTCGCATAGTTAACAGGGATTCTTCTTACACCTTGTGTTACGAAAATTACACCAGCAACAATCGCAATGATTACAACAATTAGGACGATTGCTTTAATAATAGAAATGAAAATTGCTTCAGTACCGCCAGCAAATTCACTTGTAAAAATCGCACGAACTTGGTCAGGAAATCCAGCAACGATACCGGCGAAGATGATAATAGAAATACCATTACCAATGCCTTTTTCGGTAATCTGCTCGCCAAGCCACATTAGAAACGCAGTACCTGCAGTCAGAACGATTGTAATAATTGCATACGTTGAAAATCCAGGTTCAATAACAAGCCCTGGATACATTCTATTAAAGCTGATTGAAAAGCCAATCGCTTGAATGAAACCTAATACAATCGTTAAGTAACGTGTCACTTGTGACATTTTACGTCGACCATCAGCACCTTCGCGTGCCCATCTAGTAAATAACGGAACTACGTCCATAGCCAACAGGTTCATTATAATGGACGCTGTGATGTATGGCATAATACCCATTGCAAAGATGGAAAAGTTTCCTAACGCTCCACCTGAGAAAGTATTAAGTAGTCCGAGAAAATCTCTTTGTGATAAATCTGCTAAAACGCTGCTATTGATATTTGGAACCGGTATAAAACTACCAATCCTAAACACAACCAACATTAACAGTGTAAAGAGGATCTTATTTCTCAAGTCTTTTACTTTATAAATATCGGAAAGCGTTTTAAACATTAGATCACCTCAGTCCTGCCGCCCGCAGCAGCTATTTTACTAACGGCAGTTTGTGAAAATTTATTTGCCTTTACTGTTAGAGCAACATTAACCTCTTTATTGCCTAACACTTTAACTCCGTCTTTTACCTGTTTAACGTAACCTTTTTCTTTTAATAACTCAGGTGTAACAACTGTACCCTTTTCAAAGTTATTTAAAACATCCAGGTTTATAATTGCGTACTCTTTACGAGTCGGATTTGTAAAACCACGCTTAGGTAAGCGACGTGCTAAAGGGTTCTGACCACCCTCGAAGCCAAGTCTAACACCACCGCCAGAACGAGAATTCTGTCCATCATGCCCACGGCCAGAAGTCTTGCCATGTCCAGATGCCATCCCGCGGCCAACGCGTTTCTTTTTATGACGTGAACCCTCAGCAGGTTTCAATTCATGTAGCTTCATAAGTACACCTCCCTAGTCTTACTCTTAATTTATTTATTAAGCTCTTTTACCTCAACTAAATGACTCACTTTTTCAGCCATTCCACGAATTGCCGGATTATCATCATGAATCACAGTTTGATTTAATTTGCGCAGCCCTAAAGTTTTAACGATAACCTTCTGATTTTCAGGACGTCCAATTGTGCTGTGCTTTAAAGTTATTTCAATTTGTTTAGCTTTTGCCATGATACTTCCTCCTATCCTAAAAGCTCTTCAACAGTTTTTCCGCGGAGCTTAGCTACCTCTTCTGCGCGTTTAAGATTTACTAAACCGTTAATCGTAGCATTAACCATGCTCATCGCATTTGAAGAACCTAAAGATTTAGTTAGAATGTCTTCAATCCCTGCTAATTCAAGAACAGCACGCACCGGTCCGCCAGCGATAACGCCAGTACCTTCAGATGCCGGTTTAAGAAAAACATTGCCTGCACCAGCTATCCCGTTGATCTGATGTGGAATTGTTGTTCCTACAATTGGTACATGAATTAGATTCTTTTTAGCATCTTCAACAGCTTTTCTTATTGCATCAGGAACCTCAGAAGCCTTACCAAGTCCTGCTCCTACATACCCATTTTTATCACCAACAACCACTAACGCACTGAAGCTAAAGCGCCTTCCGCCTTTAACAACTTTCGCTACACGGTTGATATGAACAACTTTCTCTTGTAAATCAAGAGTGTTTGGATCAATTTGCATCTTTTTCCCTCCTAACTTGTTTGGCTAGAATTGAAGCCCATTTTCACGTGCAGAGTCAGCTAATGCTTTCACTCTACCATGATATAAATAACCACTACGGTCAAATACTACTGCTTTATATCCTTTATCGACAGCTTTTTTCGCGATCGCTGCACCAACAATTTTCGCTGCTTCAATATTTCCTCCGTTTTTGAACTGACCTTTCAGTTCTTCATCTAAGGTAGAAGCAGAAACTAATGTATTATGATTAATATCATCTATTAGCTGCGCATATATATGTTTAGAAGAACGAAAAACATTTAAACGTGGTCGCTCTACTGTTCCATATAAATTTTGTCTTATTCTAAGATGTCTTTTTAGGCGAATTTTATTACTATCATCTTTTTTTATCAACCGGGTTCACTCCCTTCGTTAAACCGAAACATTATTTACCAGTCTTACCAACCTTACGACGAATACGCTCGTCTGAATATTTAATACCTTTACCTTTGTACGGCTCCGGCTCACGAACTGAACGGATATTTGCTGCCATTGCGCCAACACGTTCCTTATCAATTCCTTTAACCATAATTTTATTGTTATCTATTACTTCAAGTTCTATACCATCTTCTGGTGCAAACTCAATCGGATGTGAGTAGCCAACGCTTAGAGTGATATTGTCGCCTGATTTCATCACACGATAACCAACACCAACTAAGTCAAGTCTTTTTTCAAACCCTTTTGTTACGCCTTCAACCATATTGAAAATAATACTTCTCGTCGTACCGTGTAATGAACGATGATTTTTATTGTTAGTAGGTCTTTTCACGGTAAGTTGATTCTCTTCTATCTCTATTGTCAAATCAGCATTAAAAGTTTTCGTAAGTGTCCCCTTCGGTCCTTTTACAGTAACCTCAGAACCCTTAATTACAACTTCTACTCCTTCAGGGATTACAATTGCTTCTTTTCCTATCCGAGACATTATTACACCTCCATTCGGATTTAAATCTATTACCAGATGTACGCTAGTACCTCTCCACCAGTTTGTTTGTTGCGTGCCTCTTTATCAGTCAGAACACCTTGTGATGTCGAAATAATTGCAATACCGAGTCCTCCAAGAACCTTTGGAATCTCATTGCTTTTCGCATAAACTCTTAATCCTGGCTTGCTTATTCTTTTTAAACCAGTTATTACTCTTTCATTATTCGGTCCATATTTTAGAAAGACACGAATTATTCCTTGTTTAGTATCTTCAATATACTCAGCATCTCGAATGAAACCTTCACGTTTTAAAATTTCTGCAATCTCACGTTTAACGTTAGATGCCGGTATTTCAACTATTTCGTGGCGAACGGTATTCGCATTTCTTATTCGAGTTAACATATCTGCAATCGGATCTGTCATTGCCATCTAAGTATCCTCCTTCCATAGCTTGGATTTACCAGCTAGCTTTTTTTACTCCAGGAATTTGTCCCTGATTTGCAAGCTCGCGGAAACAAATTCTGCACAGTTTAAACTTACGTAAAACTGAATGTGGTCGTCCACAACGCTGACAGCGTGTATATTCACGGACTTTATACTTCTGTGGTCGCTTTTGTTTAGCAATCATTGATTTTTTGGCCACTTAATTCCCTCCTCAAATGCTTATTTATTAAACGGCATCCCCAATTGACTTAATAGTTCGTATGCTTCTTCATCTGTCTTCGCAGTTGTTACAAAAACAATGTCCATTCCACGAATCTTGTCAATTTTATCATACTCAATCTCTGGGAACATCAATTGCTCTTTAAGACCTAATGTATAGTTTCCACGTCCATCAAAAGATTTACCTGAGATGCCACGAAAGTCACGCACCCGCGGTAAAGAGATGTTGACCAGTTTATCAATAAAATGGTACATTTTCTCTCCACGAAGTGTTACCTTCGCACCAATTGGCATGCCTTCACGCAACTTAAAACCAGCAATTGATTTTTTAGCGCGT
The DNA here is from genome assembly GCA_964568525.1 of uncultured Caryophanales bacterium. Lineage (GTDB taxonomy): Bacteria > Bacillota > Bacilli > Tepidibacillales > Tepidibacillaceae > CAYZPB01. The sequence goes on along the minus strand of CAZMPM010000004.1, from coordinate 6,497 downwards.
GTAATGACCGGCTTCTGACCAGCAATCAATTGAATGTCAGCAACTGCACTATCAAGAACTTTTGAGTTCTGTGTAGCTTCACCAAGTCCCATGTTAATAACAACTTTTTCAATACGTGGTACTTGCATAACAGTATTATATCCAAATTTTTTCATCATCGCTGGTGTTATTTCATTAGCATAAAATTCCTTTAATCTTGCCGCCACTATTTATACTCTCCTTCCAACCTGACTACTTATCGATTACTTCGCCAGACTTTTTCGCATATCTTACCTTTTCACCATTCTTCAAAAACTTTATACCAACCTTTGTTGGTTCTCCGCTTTTTGGATCAAGCAGCATAACTTTTGAAGAATCGATTGGTGCTTCTTTATTAACTATGCCTCCCTGTTGGTTTTCTTTAGAAGGTCTTGAATGTCTTTTAATCATGTTGACGCCTTCAACTAAAACCTTACCCTCGCTCGGGAAAACAAAGATTACTCTGCCTTTTTTTCCTTTATCCGTACCACTGATAACAACGACGTTATCTCCTTTTTTCACATGGATTTTGTGGGTTTCTTTCAAGGGTTTCATGGAAACACCTCCTCATAATAAAAATTAGATTACTTCTGGTGCAAGAGAGATTATTTTCATAAAATCCTTCTCCCGCAGTTCACGCGCAACTGGACCGAAGATACGGGTGCCAGTTGGACTTTTATCCTCTTTAATGATTACAGCTGCATTATCATCGAATTTTATATAGGAACCGTCGTTTCTTCTAGCTCCTTTTTTCGTTCTCACGATAACCGCTTTAACGACATCGCCTTTTTTAACAACGCCACCTGGTGTAGCTTCTTTAACTGTACAGATAATTATGTCTCCAATATTACCTATTTTTTTACCAGAGCCACCAATAACTTTAATTGCCATTACTTTTTTAGCTCCAGAATTGTCAGCAACGTTTAGCATCGTTTCAGTTTGTATCATCGCATTTCCCTCCTTTGAGAACAGATCTACATACTATCAACTAGACTGTAACTGCCTCTTCTAAAATCTCTACTAGACGCCATCTTTTATTTTTAGAGAGTGGTCTAGTCTCGGCAATTTTGACAATATCATCAATTTTAGCCTGATTGTTCTCATCATGTGCTTGATATTTTTTTGTGTGTAGAATATTTTTTCCATATAAAGAGTGTTTTTTATAAGACACAACCGCAACAACGATTGTTTTATCCATCTTATCACTCACTACTTTACCAACTAAAACCTTGCGATTACTTATTATTGCCATCATGTAACCTCCTTTTCAAACCTAACTTTTAATTCCTAACTCACGCTCGCGTAACACAGTGTTACCGCGTGCAATCGCTTTTCTAACTGTTGGAATACGTGCTGTATTTTCTAGTTGACCCGTTGCTAATTGAAAACGGAGGTTAAATAACTCATCCTTATATGTTTTAATCTTTTGCTCAATCTCAACAGTGGTCATATTTCTAAATTCTTCAGCTTTCATTCGAGTCACCACCTACTTCTCCACGCTTAACAAACTTTGTCTTGATCGGCAGCTTGTTAGACGCCAGACGCATTGCTTCGCGTGCTACTTCTTCCGGCATTCCACCAATTTCAAACATGATTTTGCCAGGTTTTACAACTGCAACCCATTTTTCCGGGCTACCTTTACCGCTTCCCATACGAACCTCTAATGGTTTCTGTGTTACAGGTTTAGATGGGAAAATCTTGATCCACACCTTACCACCACGTTTTGTATATCTAGTCATCGCAATACGTGCCGCTTCAATCTGACGGTTAGTAATCCACGCAGGCTCCAACGCTTGTAGTCCAAATTCACCATACGATACCGTTGTTCCACCTTTTGCTTTGCCACGCATTTTACCACGGAACTCTTTGCGATATTTAACACGTTTTGGCATTAACATGATTATCTGCCTCCTTCCTTAGCTTCCTTGTTCTTCGCTTCAGGAAGAACCTCCCCACGATATATCCATACTTTAACTCCTAATAGTCCATAAGTAGTTAGAGCTTCAGCAGTACCGTAATCAATATCTGCTCTTAAAGTGTGTAAAGGCACTGTCCCTTCACTATAACCTTCACTACGTGCAATCTCTGCACCGCCTAGACGACCGCTAACAAGTGTTTTAATACCAAGTCCTCCTGCGCGCATTGTTCTTTGGATTGCTTGTTTCATTGCTCGACGGTAGGAAACCCTACGCTCAAGTTGTTGTGCAATGCTTTCCGCAACGATTGTTGCATTTAATTCAGGATTTTTGATCTCAGCAATGTTAACATGTACTTTTTTATCAGTCATTTTAGTGAGTTCTTGTCTAATGTTTTCAACCTCAGTACCGCCTCTACCAATTACAATTCCTGGTTTAGCTGTATGAATTGTAACATTCACACGGTTAACAGCTCGCTCAATCTCAATATGAGAAATAGCAGAATCTTTCAGACGTTTTAGAAGAAATTTACGTATCTCAATATCCTCTAGTAACAGATCCGCATAGTTCTTGTCCGCATACCATTTCGATTCCCAGTCGCGGATTATGCCTACCCGTAAACCAATTGGATTAACCTTTTGTCCCAAGTTTTATCCCTCCTTCTTCTCAGTGAGAACGATTGTAATATGACTTGTCCTCTTATTAATTCTGCTTGCACGACCTTGCGCTCTTGGACGAAAACGTTTCATTGTCGCGCCTTGGTTCGCGTAAGCCTCACTTACTACTAATTTTGTTGGATCCATTTTAAAATTATTTTCTGCATTCGCAATTGCAGAATTTAATACTTTTTCAACAATTGGTGATGCTGCCTTCGGTGTCATTTTTAGAATCGCTATTGCTTCACCAATATCTTTGCCTCGAATTAGGTCTACAACTAGACCGGCCTTACGAGGAGCAATTCGCACATGCTTTGCTACAGCTCTTGCTTGTTGCATTACTGTACCTCCTCTCAGTCAATTAACGCTTAGTCTTCTTATCGTCTGCATGTCCTTTATACGTACGAGTTGGTGCAAACTCACCTAATTTATGTCCAACCATATCCTCTGTTATATATATAGGCACATGTTTACGTCCGTCATGTACTGCAATTGTGTGTCCAATAAATTGCGGAAAAATAGTAGAGCGACGTGACCAAGTTTTAACAACTTTTTTCTCATTTTTTTCGTTTAAAACTTCTACTTTATTTAATAAATGGTCCTCTGCAAAAGGGCCTTTCTTTAAACTACGTCCCATACAAATACCTCCTTCCTATTTCTTGCGTCCACGGACAATGTATTTGTTTGATGCATTCTTCTTCTTACGAGTTTTATATCCCATAGTAGGTACTCCCCAAGGTGTAACAGGTGATTTCCTACCAATTGGCGCTTTACCTTCACCACCACCGTGTGGGTGATCAACCGGATTCATAACAACCCCACGAACTTCAGGTCTTTTATTCATCCAACGTGAACGTCCCGCTTTACCGATTGTAATATTCTCATGATCAGTATTACCTACCTGTCCAACTGTTGCACGGCACTCTTTGCGAACCATTCTTACTTCGCCCGAGCTAAGTCTTAGTGTAACGTAATCCTTATCCTTACCAAGCAGTTGTGCTTCTGCTCCAGCTGCACGCGCTAATTGTCCACCCTTACCAGCTTTCATTTCTACGTTGTGAACCACAGTTCCTACCGGAATATTTTCCAGCGGTAAAGCGTTTCCAACAACAATGTCAGCCTTAGGACCAGATTCAATCATACTGCCAACCTTTAGTCCCTTAGGTGCGAGGATATATCTTTTCTCACCATCAAGATAATGGATTAGAGCGATGTTAGCTGAACGGTTCGGATCATACTCAATCGTTGCTACACGACCTGGTACTCCATCTTTGTTTCTTTTAAAGTCAATAATTCTATATAGCCTTTTATGACCGCCACCTTGGTGACGAACAGTAATTCTACCTTGGTTATTGCGACCTGCCTTTTTATGTAAAGGCACAAGTAGCGTTTTTTCCGGTTTATCCGTCGTAATTTCTTCAAAACTTAATCCTGACATCCCGCGTCTACCTGGTGTGGTCGGTTTATAGTGTTTTATCGCCATTTCTCGTTCCCTCCTTTACACAATCCTATGCTTCAAACAATTCAATTGTTTTACTATCTTCAGTTAATGTAATAATCGCTTTCTTCCAGCTTCTCGTATAACCAGAGAATCTACCATAAGTTTTTGGTTTAGCCGGCATCTTTATTACGTTAACCTTTTTAACATCAACACCAAAAATTTCTTCAATCGCTTGCTTTACCTCAGTCTTGTTAGCTTTTTTGTCTACTTCAAAAACGTATTTGTTCTGTGACATGAAATCACTAGTTTTCTCAGTAATAACTGGTCTTAGAATAATATCGCGAGGATTTTTCATTATACTAACACCTCCTCTATTCTTTCGACTGCTTCTTTCGTGATAATCAGCTTATCATGGTAAAGAATGTCGTAAACACTAATTCCTTCAGCTGTTACAAACTTAACACCTGGTATGTTACGTAGTGAAAGAATTGCATTATCATTGTAATCTTTGTCCACAATAAGAACTTTACTATCTACCTTTAGGTTAGCTAAGAGATTTACCATCTCTTTAGTCTTAGGCGCTGCGAAACTTAGTTCTTTCAACACGATTAACTCATTTGCAATAACCTTGCTTGATAGTGCAGACTTAAGTGCTAATCTTCTAACCTTTTTCGGTAATTTATAAGCATAGCTTCTTGGCGTTGGACCAAAAGTCGTTCCACCACCAACCCAGATTGGTGATCTAGTTGAACCTACGCGAGCACGGCCGGGTCCTTTCTGGCGCCACGGTTTACGTCCGCCGCCGCTTACTTCAGAACGGTCCTTTACTTTGTGTGTTCCCTGACGTAGTGATGCTTGTTGCATTACTACTGCATCATGTAATACTGCGGTATTAGGCTCTATTCCAAAGATTGAATCTTTAAGGTCAATCTTTTCAATTTCCTTCCCGCTCATATCATATAAAGCTACTTTAGGCATAGCTGATCCTCCTTTCTCCTACTAACTAAACTATTTTTTCACTTTAACTGCTTCTTTAATGATTATGAACCCTTTTTTCGGTCCTGGTACTGAACCTTTAATTAACAAAAAGTCTCTGTCAGCATCAACACGCACAACCTCTAGATTCTGGATTGAAACTCTATCTCCACCCATTCTTCCAGGTAGTGGTCTACCTTTGAAAACTCTTGCTGGGTCGACAGGTCCAAGTGAACCTACTCCACGATGATAACGTGAACCGTGTGCCATAGGGCCACGTGATTGATTATGTCTTTTGATAGAACCTGCGAAACCTTTTCCTTTGCTTGTACCAACTACGTCTACTACATCGCCTGCAGCGAATATATCAGCTTTTAGTTGTTGACCAACTTCGTACTCCCCATAGTTTCCACGGAGTTCTTTAACGAAGCGCTTAGGAGCTGTTTCAGCTTTTTTGGTGTGTCCAAGCTCTGGCTTTGTTGCTCGATGCTCTTTTTTGTCTTCAAAACCAATCTGTATTGCATCGTAACCGTCGTTCTCTATATCTTTCCTTTGAAGAACAACGCAAGGCCCTGCTTGCACGATTGTTACTGGTATTGCCGTACCATCCTCGGTGAAAATTTGCGTCATTCCTAATTTTTTACCTAAGATTCCTTTACTCATATTGGCCACCTCCTATTACATTTCATTTTTAGTTACAACTTAATTTCAATATCTACGCCAGATGGCAGGTCAAGACGCATTAGAGCATCGACTGTCTGTGGTGTAGGGTTTAAAATATCAATTAGTCGTTTGTGTGTGCGCATTTCAAACTGCTCACGAGAATCTTTGTACTTATGAACTGCACGGATAACCGTGTAGACAGCTTTTTCCGTTGGTAACGGAATCGGCCCAGAAACGCTCGCCCCTGATCTTTTTGCAGTTTCCACAATTTTCTCCGCAGATTGATCAAGAATCCTGTGATCATAAGCTTTTAAACGAATTCTAATCTTTTGTTTTGCCATTTGTGTTCCTCCTTATCGTCTATTATTTTTAACAGACTTCTCCGCGAAAATTCCCCTAACCACGCGGTTTGCTATGGCAATGCATCCGTGTGTGTCAGCAACCTCTCGCATCATCACAAATCTTTTGACCAACGCAAATATTATATTAAATATGCAATGCAATTGCAAGGGTTATATTAAATTATTTTACAATAAACATTGAAAGACCGTTAAAGTTTCCTTTAACGGTCTTTATGTTTTCAATTATACGCGTGCGCTCTTATTACTTCTTAATTGAAGCAACAACACCCGCACCAACAGTTCTACCACCTTCACGAATTGCGAAGCGTGTTCCTTCTTCAATCGCGATCGGTGAAATCAAATTAACTTTGATTGTAATGTTGTCGCCAGGCATTACCATTTCAACGCCTTCTGGTAACTCAATAACACCAGTTACGTCAGTTGTACGGAAATAGAATTGAGGACGGTATTTACTGAAGAATGGAGT
>CAZMPM010000003.1:0-77486 GCA_964568525.1 uncultured Caryophanales bacterium | reverse complement strand
GTAATACCCATTGAAGAACCTGTCGTACCGAATGCTGAGGTCACTTCATAGACAATCTGCATCAATGTAAAATTCTCACTCTCAAAGAGCTGCAGTAGAATAACGCTGGTCCCCAAAATCAGAATTGCTGTCGTAAAAACCATAAAACTCTTGAGAATATCTTCCTGCTCGATCCGTCTTTTGAAAATCGTTAAATCCCGCTTACCCCTAACAAAACCAGCAATGGCCAGTACTACCAACGCAAAGGTAGTCGTTCTTATACCGCCACCCGCACTCGATGGACTCGCCCCAATAAACATCAATATCGTAATTAAAAAAAGTGTATGCGGTGAAAAAAGTGTCACGTCCATGGTCACATAGCCACTACTTCGCGCCGCAACCGAATTAAATAGTGCGTAGAACACTTTCTCGTGCCATGCCATCCCTGCAAATGTTCCACTATTCTCAAATAACAGAATCAATACAAATCCAACAATTAATAACACCGCAAAAGTGCTAGTCGCCAGTTTGCTAAATAGCGAAAAGCGAAAATTACGACGAGTCCCTTTCTTCGCTGTTATAAATTCCTTAATCTCAATTAGCACCGGAAAACCAATGCCACCGAGAATGATTAAAAGCATAATCATTAATTGGAATGGATAATTATTAGAGAAGTTAATTAGCGAATCGCCAAATACATCAAAGCCAGCATTTGTAAAAGCGGAAATGGTGTGAAACAGCCCACTATAGTAAGCTTCATACCATGTTGAGTAGTACTGAAGCAAATACGTTCCAACAATCAATGTTGCAGTCAACTCAATTGCAAAAACTATTCCCAGCACCCGCCGCATCAGTTGTACTAAGCCACTGAACTCAGACCGATTATGATCAATTTTGATTAACTCCCGTTCACGCATACCTATTTTGCGACCGGCAACGAGCCAGATAAATGTACCCAACGTCATAATACCGACGCCACCTAACTGCATAAACAGCAATATAACAAACTGTCCTCCGATGTTAAATGTAGCTGCCGTATTCACAGATGTTAGGCCGGTTACTGTTACCGCACTAGTTGCCATAAAAAAAGCGTCAATCAGCGCGACTGATACTCCTTCGCGATGAAAAACGGGGAGCAATAGTAAAATTGTTGCTACAATTATTGAAAGGAAATAGGCTAGTACAATTATCTGTACGCCTGTAAGCTCAATCTTCTTCTCACGCTTATCTGGCACCGTCTGACACTCCTCAATTATGCTTTTTTATAACTGCTTTTTGTACGAATATCCTGAAAAAAATTACTTAGCATTGTCGCAGACTCCTCAGCCAGCACACCAGCTACTATCTCATCTACTTGATGATTAAAACGTTCTTCTTCAACAAGATTAACAATAGTACCCGCTGAACCACCCTTCGCATCTGTCGCACCATAGACCAGTCGCTTGATGCGCGATTGGACAATTGCACCTGCACACATCGGACAAGGCTCTAGCGTTACATAGAGCGTTGCCCCCTCAAGTCGCCAATTATTCAACTTTCGACTCGCTTCATCGATCGCTATCAACTCAGCATGTGCAAGAGAGTTCCGTAATTGCTCGCGGAGATTATAGCCGCGTCCAATTACTGCCCCATCTTTAACAATTACTGCCCCAACCGGCACTTCTCCTAAGACAGCAGCTTTTTGTGCTTCTTCCAGGGCTTGTTGCATATATTCAATATCCGTCTGCGCAAATTCATTTTGCTTCAACATCATTATCTCCTCTAAAACCATTCACCTAATCGACCCCATTATACACCCAAACCGGATAAAATACATAAATCCGCGAAAACTGCAGTTTGTGAATTATTTTACAAAAAATGCTTGTATTATATTTCACAATGTGTTATTGTAATATTTGTAGATGACAAATTTGATTTGTTCGATACACTCCATCTCTTTTTCATGGAAGACACACCAGACGGATGTGTCTTTTTTTTTATCTTTTTATACTAGATAAAGACATTTCTCACAATCCCTTCACGTATAAAAGCAAAAAAATGGTATGCCCGGAGGGACTTGAACCCCCGACACCAAGTTTAGGAAACTTGTGCTCTATCCAACTGAGCTACGGGCACGCGGACATTGTTAATTGCGCCTGAGACAAATAAGACGCCTTAAGCAAAAAATAGCCTAATCGGCTATTGTAATGGCGGAGAGGGTGGGATTCGAACCCACGGAACGCTCACACGCTCGCCGGTTTTCAAGACCGGTGCCTTAAACCAAGCTCGACCACCTCTCCATATTTAATTATCAACAGATGATATAATAGCACATTCTTGCCAACAATTTCAAGTCCAACTGATAAATATTTATCTTTTGTTAGTTTTTGTTATCCGATTAACACCACCCATATAACCCACTAGTGCTTTCGGTATTAATACGCTGCCATCCTCCTGCTGAAAATTCTCCAAAATCGCAGCAACCGTTCGCCCAACTGCCAAACCTGAGCCGTTTAAGGTATGCACGAACTCCGGTTTACTGTTTTTGTCACGGCGAAAACGTATGTTAGCACGTGTAGCTTGAAAAGCCTCGAAGTTACTGCAAGATGAAATCTCGCGATACTTCTGCTCGCTTGGTATCCATACCTCAAGGTCATAAGTTTTTGCGCTAGAAAAACCAAGGTCACCAGTGCAGAGAGCCACTTTCTGATACGGAAGTTCAAGCAATTGAAGTACCTGCTCAGCATTATTGACTAACTTCTCTAGCTCCTCATACGAGTCCTCAGGTGCAGTAAATTTCACTAGTTCTACCTTATTAAATTGATGCTGGCGAATTATGCCTCGCGTATCGCGGCCGGCTGAGCCAGCTTCTGAACGAAAACAAGCGCTGTAAGCAGTAAATTTCTGCGGCAACTCGTTCATATCTATAATCTCATTTTGATAATAATTAGTAACTGGAACTTCGGCTGTCGGAATCAAGTAATAATCAGTTTTCTCCAATTTAAACGCATCATCGGCAAACTTCGGCAATTGGCCAGTCCCAATCATGCTCCCACTATTCACGATATACGGCGGTAGCATCTCATCATACCCATGCTCATTCGCATGCAGATCCATCATAAAGTTAATAAGTGCCCGCTCTAAACGCGCCCCAAGTCCTTTATAGAAAACAAAACGTGCCCCAGTCACTTTAGCAGCTCGCTCGAAATCCAATATGCCCAGGTTCTCACCCAGCTCGTAATGTGCCTTAGGCTGAAATGTAAATTTAACTGGGCTACCCCATGTATGAACAATTATATTATCTTCTTCTGATTTCCCGATTGGTACTGACTCATGCGGAATATTTGGTATGTTCAGAATAAGTTCATTGATGGCGACCTCTTTTTCACGAAGCGCATCATCAAGTCCCTTAATCTGCTCACCAACCTCGCGCATTCTGACGATTAAATCCTCGGCATCAGTTCCCGCAGATTTTAGAGTAGCAACTTCCTTGCTAACGGAGTTCCTAACACTTTTCAGTTGCTCTACCTCTTGCAAAATTCTAAGTCGATCTTTGTCCAGCCGCGTAAAACTCTCAATCGCTGTCGGCTTATCATTTCGGTTAGTAAGTGCCACTTTTACGCGTTCTAAATCATTTCTTAGCAGTTTGATATCTAACACACTATCGACCTCCTAGCAGCTAATTACCAGCCTCGTTCGCTCATTCGCTCTTCTGCAGATAACTTCGCAATGTCTAGTCCCTTCATTGCGCCGCCTAGTCCCGTAGAAACTCGTGCCATCAATTCGTAATCCTCTGCATTTCTTGCAGTTTCTACAATCGCTTTCGCATACTTCTCAGGATTCTCTGATTTAAAAATACCCGACCCTACAAAAACTCCGTCGGCACCCAATTGAATCATCAACGCCGCATCTGCTGGTGTCGCAATTCCGCCCGCAGCAAAATTTATAACCGGTAATCTGCCATGCTCATGAATGTATTTTACTAAGCCAAGCGGTGCCGCCAAATTTTTCGCCTCTGCAGCAAGCTCATCATCACGCATATTCTCGATTCGACGAATCTGCGCCATTACCATACGCATGTGGCGAACTGCCTCAACTATGTTGCCAGTACCTGGCTCGCCTTTTGTGCGGAGCATGGAAGAACCCTCACCAATTCGGCGTAGTGCCTCTCCAAGATCCTTCGCGCCATTCACAAATGGCACATTAAATGCATACTTATTAACATGATATAACTCGTCAGCTGGAGTAAGTACCTCGCTCTCGTCAATATAATCGACACCCAGAGCCTCTAAAATGCGGGCTTCCACAAAGTGCCCAATTCTTACTTTCGCCATAACGGGAATACTAACCGCACCTTGTACCTCAGCAATAATCGTTGGGTCCGCCATTCTTGCAACGCCACCCTCTTTACGAATATCTGAAGGAACCCTTTCTAGTGCCATAACCGCAACTGCTCCAGCAGCCTCGGCAATTCGGGCTTGTTCTGCATTAATAACGTCCATTATTACACCATTTTTAAACGTTGCTGCAAGTCCGTGATCTGATTTAAATGCTCCTTCATGTACCATTTCAACCACTCCTATATGTTCTTTTTATTCTTCATCTTTTTTTAAAAAGCCTTTTATTCCACCTGCTATTGTATTATATACCTTGCTTATGCCTTCGCCAATACTTCGGAAAAATAGACTGATTGCACCAGCTTTCTCTACCTGCTCATTAGCGACCAGATTTACTCGCTCCAATTCACGAAAGCTATCATTCAGATAAACTGCCTTCAGCGGTTCACCATTGTGACCATAAGTATAGGTGATGTAACCAATTGTGTCACCTTTTGCTAACGGGGCCTCTGCTATCTCATCATATACTGCTGTCGCCTGATAACTAGTTCGGTCGCCACGCTCAATTACTAAGTGGAGTGCTTCGCCAGCAACTGCGCTTACCACTTTCTCTTTACCCTTAGCAACCGGGACCTGCTCTGCACCCACCACTGATTCATTCGCACCAATTAGCTGTATGCGCTCATAATTATTAAATCCGTAATTGAGCAGTTTACGTGTTTCTGAAGCACGTTTTTCTAAACTAGCTGTTCCGAAGACAACGCTGATTAACCTAATATCATTCTTTTTCGCTGTTCCTGTAAAACAGTATCCAGCCTGCTTCGTATGTCCAGTTTTCAATCCATCAAGCCCCTCATAGCCAAAAATCAGCTCCGGCAACATAAAGTTAACATTGGTGTGAACCTGTCCCGGACGAAATTCCAGCCGTGCCTGACTGCTTATCTCAAGAATCTCAGGATAATCATTTAGTAAGTTCCAAGCAAGGATTGCAGCATCACGCGCTGTCATCAAGTTCGTTCCCGGTAATTCAGATGGATATTTGTCTTGATTTTCCGTTGGATAACCGGAGGCATTAACAAAGTAACTTCCTGTAAGACCCATCTCCTCTGCCTTCTGATTCATTAAGCGCGCAAAAGCACTCTCGCTTCCACTAATATATTCAGCTAGAGCAACAGTTGCATCATTCGCCGAAGCAATCGCCACAGCGACAAAAAGCTCACGCACTGTATGGCGCTCACCCACCGCTAAATAAACAGCGGATCCACCATTGGCGCCCATCCAAGCTGCATACTCGCTAGCAGAAACTTTGTCATCCCAACTAATCGCACCGTTTTTTATATGCTCGAGGATCAGGTACTCAGTCATCATCTTTGACATGCTTGCCGGCTCGAGTTGTTCATCTATGTTTTTACCATATAATATTTTGCCCGAATTATTATCCACAAGAATTGCCGCCGTTGCGTTTACTTCCAGAGCAGGCGCTGCTGCCACCGGCGCTATAACGCCTAGTGATAGAATCAAGCTCGCAATTAGAGTCAGTATAAATATTTTGCGTAGTTTCAGCATTATTCTCTGTCCTTCTTTTTAGTCATAATTTTATTTTCTGGCATAATTTCAAAAAAACAGGGAGTCCCACTCCCCTATTTTTCATATATTGAGTAGTTTGGTGATTCTTTGGTTATATGAACGTCATGTGGGTGGCTCTCTATCAGCCCCGCATTAGTAATTTTTATAAACTTCGAGTTATTAATCAGTTCTTCAATATTCTTCGCACCAACGTAACCCATACCAGCACGGAGACCGCCTATTAGCTGATAAATCGTATCTTCGAGTGGCCCTTTGTAAGCAACACGCCCCTCAATGCCTTCTGGAACTAATTTCTGATTATTCTCTTGGAAATAACGATCTTTACTGCCAGCTTCCATCGCTCCAATTGAACCCATACCACGATACACTTTGTACCGACGTCCTTGGAATGTCTCATAATCGCCAGGGCTCTCATCTGTTCCTGCAAGTAAACTACCTAACATTACCGCATGAGCTCCTGCCGCAATAGCTTTAGCAATATCACCTGAGTATTTAATTCCACCATCGGCAATAACAGGAACCCCATATTCACGCGCAACAGTTGCGCACTCATAAACCGCAGTAATCTGCGGAACGCCAATTCCTGCAATAATTCTTGTTGTACAGATTGAGCCAGGGCCAATACCAACCTTAACAGCAGATGCGCCAGCTTCAATTAGGTCGCGCGTCGCACTGCCCGTTGCAACATTGCCGGCAACCAGTACAAGATCAGGATATTTGGCACGAATTTCTTTAACTTTTTGAATTACACCTTTACTGTGCCCATGCGCAGTATCAATTATAATTAAATCAGCGCCTGCTTTAACCAGCGCTTTAACGCGATCATGTGTTTCAGCAGTAACGCCAACCGCAGCACCTACAAGTAAACGCCCCTTGTGGTCCTTCGCAGAATCCGGGAATTTGATTGCTTTTTCAATATCCTTAATCGTAATCAGCCCCATGAGATGTCCCTCATGATCAATTAACGGCAACTTTTCAATTCGATGCTTTTGGAGGATTGTCTTTGCCTCTTCTAAAGTAGTCCCAATTGGTGCCGTAACTAAATTCACCTTCGTCATTGCATCTTCAATTAATATAGAAAAATCCTCAACAAAACGCAGATCGCGATTGGTTAAGATCCCAACCAGTTTTTTATCTGGGTCAACAATTGGTACACCAGAGATACGGTATTTTGCCATAAGTTCCTCTGCGTCAAGCAATGTATGTTCAGGTGATAGATAGAAAGGATTAGTAATTACACCGCTTTCAGAACGTTTCACTCGATCTATCTCAGTTGCTTGCTCCTCAATTGTAATATTTTTGTGTATGATGCCGATGCCGCCTTGACGAGCCATTGCGATTGCCATATTAGACTCAGTTACTGTATCCATTCCAGCACTTAATATCGGGATATTTAGTTGCAGTTTTCCCAAGCTGCTTTTTACCTCAACATCACGAGGCAAAATTTCTGATTTAGCAGGAATTAACAGCACGTCATCAAAGGTCAATCCTTCACTAGAAAATTTTTCATCCCACATTATCCTTTCGCTACCTCCTTTAGATTTTTTGAATGGTAAATACTCCATCAATTATTGATGGTAAATTCTATCACACTAGCTTTCCTCTGTCAAAATTCTCCGCTAGTTTATTCCCAAGCGCTTAAGTGATAATTGTTTCGAGAATTCCACATCATATAACCATCAATACCAAGTTCCACGCCGGCTCTAATTTGCTCATTAACCTCACGTGCCCCATACACTATATAGCCAGGAACCCAGTCAGCGGTAAAATCTTGATACCAAGGACGAATAGTAGCTGGTGTTTTGCCAGCAGCTTTTACGTTCTCATCCCTTTTAAAAGCGTCGATAATTCCTGATTTAATTACATGGTATGGCTCCGCATCAGGATAGGGAACACCATACAAACCAACGCCGTAATGCGATGGGTACATCATCGGGCTAATATAATCAACCTCAGCTGAAATCAGCTCCCAGAGCTGACCTATTCCCATATCATTAAGTGAAGTAGTTGCCCAGCCATAAACGTCAGCTGATAGATAAACATTATATGGCTCCAATTCTTTTTTTGCATAAGCTAAAAAGTTTGCAATAACTTCTGCTTTGGTCATATCTGCCGGTCTTGCATAAGCAACCTCTTGGTCCATTTTTAGAGCCTTATCAGGGTAGCGTACATAATCATATTGAATCTCATTAAAACCCTTTAACGCAACCTCCTGTGCAATGCTTACATTATAGTCCCAGAGTTCAACATGGTATGGGTCAACCCATGGTACACCATTTACATCATGCCAAACACCGCCTGTTTTACGTTGGAAAGCTATATTAGGTTTTGCTTTTGCGTAGATTGGATCCTTAAAAGCTACCATTCGCGCAATTAAGTAAATATTATTTTCCTTAGCAAGATGAATCAGTTGGTCGAGGTCGCTAATAAAGTTTATCCGGTCCGAATTAATCTCTCTCACTAGAGGATTATCCGTTTTATAGGTAATATTACCGCCATCTTCCTTTATATCAATAACCATCGCATTTAGCTCCGACTTTGAAATAAAGTCTACCAACTCATAAAATTTGCTGCTTTCCGCTGTGCTACCTGTAACAAAAAGTCCACGTACCGTACGCGGGATTTTTGTTTTTTGAAGTTTGTTTATGTGGTAAGTGCTGTAATCTGTGTACCACTCATCAAAACTAATAATTGGTTCAGTTGGTGGTACGCTCTCTCCGCCGGTTGCTAACACACTGCCACCTGCACACCCAGTAAATATAAGAAATGCCATTAGTATACTAATTATTTTCTGTTTCATTTATTTCCTCCTCGTTTTCTGCCTCAATCTTCGCAACTGAGGTTACGTAGTTATCCTCGCCCACATTGATTAATTTAACTCCTTGTGTATAACGTCCCATTGAGGAGACCGTTTTCATCGGCAGACGGATAACCATCGCTCGATTAGTAACTATCATTATGTCAAGATCGTCGGTAACAGTCTTCATGCCAACAACGTTGCCAGTTTTTTTAGTAACATTTAAAGTTTTAACGCCCTTGCCACCTCTTGTTTGTTCACGGTATTCGGTCGCCGGTGTCTTTTTGCCATAGCCGTTGTGGGTAACAACCAGTACCGACATACTATCATCGACTACTTCCATTCCGACTACCCGATCGCCTTTAGCTAAGGTAATTCCACGAACTCCAGAGGTCGTCCTGCCCATTACGCGTACATCATTTTCATTGAAGCGTATTGCTTGACCA
Organism: uncultured Caryophanales bacterium; assembly: GCA_964568525.1. GTDB lineage: Bacteria > Bacillota > Bacilli > Tepidibacillales > Tepidibacillaceae > CAYZPB01. The sequence continues at coordinate 68,361 of CAZMPM010000003.1, read as the reverse complement.
TCATAGGTCGCAAGAATGATATCTTGCTTGCCATCTGTCAGTTTAACGCTAATCAGCTCATCACCCTCGCGCAAGTTTATCGCTATTATCCCACCTCGGCGTATATTCTCATAATCAGATAATAGTGATTTCTTGATCTGACCTTGCGCCGTTGCAAAAGTTAGATAGTCATCCCCTGTATAATCAGTAACATGGAAAACGGCATTAATCGCCTCATCTTTGTCAATCTCAATCAGATTAATAATTGGCGTTCCGCGCGCTATCCGGCCATGCTCAGGAATTTCGTAAGCTTTAAGTCTGTAGACTTTGCCTTTGTTAGTAAAGAACATCAGATATTTATGGGAGTTGGTAATAAAGAAGTGTTGCACAAAATCGTCTTCCTTAGTTCCCATACCTGTTACACCTTTGCCGCCACGCTGCTGGCTTTTGTAAGTAGAGATATCAAGGCGTTTGATATAACCCTGGTTAGTCAGCATTACAACAACATCTTCTTCAGGAATCAAATCCTCATTTTCAATATCGCTCACATCAAAGGTAATTTCTGTACGACGAGGATCGCCGTATTTCTGCTTAACCTCATTTAGTTCTTCACTGATGATAGCGAGGATTTTATTTATATCTGCAAGAATCGCTTTATACTCAGCAATTTTAACAAGCAGCTCATTATATTCATTAATAATTTTCTCGCGCTCAAGTCCTGTTAAGCGCTGCAAACGCATATCAAGAATCGCCTGTGCCTGTAAATCCGTTAAGGCAAATCTGTTTATCAGACCTTCCTTCGCCTCTTCTGCATTTCTTGAGCCACGAATTAAGGCTATCACAGCATCTAAGTTGTCTAGAGCAATTTTCAATCCCTCTAAAATATGGGCGCGTTCTTCTGCCTTCTTAAGATCAAATTCTGTCCGACGGCGAATAACAACTTTCTGATGTTCCAGATAATAAACAATCATCTCTTTCAAATTGAGTATTTGTGGTTTATTATCTACCAACGCAAGCATGTTAACACCGAAAGAACTCTGCATCTGTGTCAGTTTGTACAGGTTATTAAGAACTACGTTAGAGTTAACATCACGTCGTAGTTCAATTACAATACGCATGCCGTCGCGATCCGACTCGTCTCGTAGATCGGTTATTCCATCAATTAGTTTGTCGCGAACCAGTTCGGCTATTTTCTCGATTAGTCGCGCCTTATTAACTTGATAAGGAATTTCCGAGACGATAATCCGATGCTTGCCACTGCTCATCTCCTCAATTTCAGCACGTGCACGCATTTTTATTGAGCCACGCCCGGTATTATAAGAATTGGTTATACCCTCTGTACCAAGAATTAACGCCCCGGTTGGAAAGTCCGGGCCTTTAATGATTTTATTTAGTTCTTTTATCCCAATCTCCGGATTTTCAATTAAAGCAAGCACACCATCAATAACCTCAGTCAGATTATGTGGCGGAATATTGGTTGCCATACCTACAGCTATCCCCGAAGATCCGTTTACTAAAAGGTTGGGAAAACGTGCCGGTAAAACTAGCGGCTCCCGTTCAGAGCCATCATAGTTATCGCCAAAATCAACCGTATCTTTATTGATATCTCTTACTAACTCGTTGGATATTTTCGATAAACGTGCTTCCGTATAACGCATTGCTGCTGCTGAGTCACCATCGATCGAACCAAAGTTTCCATGTCCATCAACTAATGTATAGCGGTGAGAGAAGTCTTGCGCCATCCGCACCATTGTCTCATAAACAGCGGTATCTCCATGTGGATGGTACTTACCAATAACATCACCGACGATCCTCGCAGATTTTTTGTGCGGTTTATCAGTAGTCATACCCAGCTGATTCATTGCATAAATAATCCGCCGATGAACCGGTTTTAGTCCATCGCGGACATCAGGAAGTGCACGGCTAACGATGACGCTCATTGCATAGTCGATAAAGGAGCTTTTCATCTCCTTGCTAATATTAATATCTTTTATTCTCGAATTATTCTCTTCCATCTTCTACCTCCGTACTCCTTTTATATGTCCAGATTTCGCACATACTGGCTATATTCAATAATAAAATCTCTACGCGGTTCTACTTTGTCTCCCATTAATGTCTGGAAAACCTGATCAGCATCTGTTGCGTCCGTTAAACTAACTTGCAGCAGCGTTCGCGTCTCTGGATTCATCGTTGTTTCCCAGAGTTGATCTGGATTCATCTCTCCTAAACCTTTATAGCGTTGAAGTGATGGCTCAGGTTTTTCGCATAGTTCCTCGCGAATTCGTTCTAATTCTCGGTCATTATAAGCATATCGAACAGTTTTTCCTTGTTGAACTTTGTAAAGTGGTGGCTGTGCAATATATATGTAGCCATGTTCAATCAACCCCTTCATAAATCGATAGAAGAAGGTCAAGAGCAGAGTTCTAATATGCGCACCGTCAACATCAGCATCTGTCATGATAATGATTTTGTTGTAACGCGCTTTTTCAATATCAAAATCTTCGCCAATACCAGTCCCGATTGCTGTAATCATCGCTCTAATTTCAAGATTGGCAAAAATCCGATCTAGCCTCGCTTTTTCAACATTTAGGATTTTTCCGCGTAGTGGCAGTATTGCTTGGAAGTGACGATCTCGTCCCTGTTTAGCTGATCCACCAGCAGAGTCACCTTCCACTATATAGATCTCGCTGATTGAGGCGTCTTTAGATGAGCAATCCGCTAATTTACCGGGCAATGCACTAACTTCAAGCGCATTTTTCCTTCTCGTTAATTCACGCGCTTTGCGTGCAGCTACTCGAGCTCTTGCTGCCAGTACTGACTTTTCTAAAATTTTCTTCAAGTCGCTTGGATTTTCCGCAAAATAAGTTGAAAGCTCCTCACCAAAAAATGATTCCACTATTCCTCGAACTTCGCTGTTACCAAGCTTCATTTTAGTCTGTCCTTCAAACTGCGGCTCAGGAACCTTAACACTGATAATTGCCGTTAAGCCTTCGCGGGTATCATCTCCGGAAAGATTAGCATCTGATTCTCTGAGTATGTTGTTTTTGCGGCCGTAATCATTGAGGACACGTGTTAAAGCGCTTTTGAAACCTACCTCGTGCGTACCTCCCTCAACCGTGTGAATATTATTGACAAATGATAGTATATTGCTAGAAAAACTATCATTATATTGCATTGCTATTTCTACAATAACTTCATCATGAATTCCCTCGAAATAAAGTATGTCATTATGAACAAGTTCACGATTTGTGTTAAGAAACTCTACGTAAGACCTAATCCCACCCGCATAGTGGAACATTTCTTTTCGCTTACTGCCTGCTCGCTCATCTACTAAATTTATTTTAAGGCCTTTATTTAGAAATGCTAACTCTCTTAAACGATTTTTTAGTGTATCATAGGTAAACTCCGTCGTTTCTTGGAATATCTCGTCGTCTGCCTTAAAGGAAATCGTCGTACCTCTTTCCTTTGTTTCACCAATTACCTTTAAATCATATAAAGGAGCTCCCCGCTTATATTCTTGTTGGTGAATTTTTCCGTCCTGTTTAACGATTACCTCTAACCAGCTTGAGAGGGCGTTAACTACGGACATACCAACACCGTGGAGACCTCCTGATACTTGATAGCTTCCTTTATCAAATTTTCCGCCAGCATGCAAAACTGTTAAGGCTACCTCAACTGCTGGTCTACCCATCTTTTCGTGAATTCCCACCGGAATACCACGACCATCATCTTCAACACTTATAATATCATCCGGCAACAGCTTAACTGTTATATTCTCACAGTACCCCGCTAGCGCCTCGTCAATACTATTATCAACTATCTCCCAGACAAGATGGTGTAGTCCTTTTTCGCTTGTCGAACCTATATACATACTCGGTCTTTTGCGTACAGCCTCTAGCCCCTCTAAAACCTGAATCTGGTCCGAACCATAGCTGTTATTTACTTTCTCCATTTATACACCTTCCATTCATTTATTTCATTTATTAATAAACTCATCTTTGTAATTATTATATCATTTTTGTACTTCTATTATCTTACCATTTTCAACATAATATGTTTTAGCATTTTTCATGCTTTCTTTTTCAACGCCACTGATTGATGTAGTTGTCAAAAAAGTCTGAATATCGTTCTGGATCGTCTTTAATAAGTAGGTCTGCCTACTATGATCGAGTTCCGATAACACGTCGTCCAATAAAAAAATAGGGTATGCTCCGTTGTAATGTTTAATTAGCTCCAATTCAGATAGTTTTAAGGATAAAACTACCGTCCGCTGCTGTCCTTGCGAGCCGTAAGTTAATACATTCCGATTATTTATAGTGAATGTAAAATCATCACGGTGTGGTCCACTCAAGGTTACTCCCCTTATTATCTCGATTTGCTGGCTCCTGCTTAATTCCTCTTCATATAATTCCCGCAGCTCTTCTTCAGTCGCATCTACTTGCCACCCTTTATTAACATCGTTTTTTTCTGTATCAATAATTGATGTTTTATATTCAATTGTAACTTTTTCTTCTTCTTCACAAATCTTCTGATGAATTTCGGGTAACCACTGGTCAATTAATTTCAGATAATCAATTCTTTTAGCTATTATTTTAACCCCATGTTCAATCATCTGCGCATTCCAGACCTCTAATATATCCTCTTTACCGCGCAGTTTTCCACCTAATTCCTTGAGAAAATTATTTCTCTGCTGCAAAACTCTTTGATATTTCGACAAATGAAAAAGGTAGACTGGATTTATCTGTCCAATCTCCATATCGAGAAATCGTCGCCGATAATGTGGCCCACCTTTTACCAAATTTAAATCTTCCGGAGAAAATATCACAACATTGATATTGCCTATGTAATCACTCATTTTTCTAATTGGGTTATTATTGACTTTAACCGTTTTACCCTGCTCTGTTAGCACGATCTCTTGTTTGCTCTCTACACTATTTTTTACTACAATTCCATTAACCACAGAAAAAGAATTGCCCAACTTAATCAACTCTTTCTCTTTTGACGTTCTATGCGATTTTGTTAATGCCAAAAAATATACCGCTTCTAATATATTAGTCTTCCCTTGGGCGTTATTGCCCATGAATATATTTATCTCTTTTTCAAGGCTCAATTCCTGCTCTGTATAATTGCGAAAATTATTTAAACTCAAATATTTTAAATGCATTTTTATTCCTCGGCTCCTACAATTTTGTACATGCCATAGCCTGTTATCTCTATTATATCACCGCTATATAGTTTTTTTCCACGCCTGTTCTCATCGATTTCATTCACCTGTATTTTTGCTTCCGACAAAAACAGCTTACCTTCGCCGCCCGATTGGACTATCCCCACCAGTTTGAGTAGTTGAACCAGCGTAATATATTCGCTATTAATTACTACCTTTTCCATCTTTTTTCTCCTTAATGAGTTCTAATTGGCAATACAAGATGGAGCATATTTTCATGATTTACACTTTTTAGCATAAACGGACTTAGTGGTCCAGTAAACTCAAACAATACCTCGTCGCTTTCAATTGCCCCCAGTGCCTCTAATACATACTTTGCATTAAACGAGATCTGAACTTCCTCTCCGCTAATACTGTTTATTTCAACAAGTTCATTCACGTTACCAATTTCTTGCGAGCTTGAAGAAATTTCAATTAAATTATTTTCTAACGTTTCAAGTTTAACAATATTATTTCTTGAGTCTCTTGCAATCAGCGATGCCCTCTCAATCGAATCAATTAGATTTAACCTATTTATTTTAACTTCACTTTCAATTTTTTGTGGAATAATTCTCGGTATATCAGGATAAGCTCCTTCTAATATTCGAGATATAAATAAAAGATTATCGACCTGAACATATAATTGACTACTACTTGCAGCTATCTCAACAACATCATCGTAATACTCAAGAATTTTTGCTAATTCTTTAAGCGCTTTGCCAGGCACAACTAAACTTTTTAGGCTTAATTCATTTTTGTTATCAACAACTACCTCTTTAACTGCTAGGCGATGAGAGTCAGTTGCATAAAATTTTAATTTATCTCCATTTAAGTTCCAGCTGACACCTGTTAAGATCGGCCGGCTTTCATTATTTGAGATGGCAAATGTCGTCTGTCTCAACATAGTGCTTAATAAACTGCTGTCTATTGTAAATTTCCTATCACTGTTGGTTGTCTGTAACTCAGGATATTCTTCCACATCGAAGCCATTTATTCTAAATTCAGAAAGTCCAGATTTAATATAAATAGCTAATCTATCTGTTTTTTTGAACTCAATCTCATCCTGTGGTAATTTTTTAACAATATCAACTACATAGCGCGGAAGGACAATCGCACCTTTTTCAAACACCTCAATTATATCTTTACCTTCAGCCGATAATGGAATATCCATCTGTATTGTTATATCTGAATCGGCACCGGTTAATCTTAAACCTTGCTCTCTCATTTCGAATTTAACACCCGTTAGTATAGGTATTGTGTTTTTACTAGAAACAGCTTTGTTAACATGTGACAATGCATAGACTAATCTATTTTTTTTAATTATAAAATGCATGTTAACCCCTCCTTAAATTTAATATTCATATATATATTATATTTATAATAATATAGTAGTAATAGTAGTGCTTGTGACTATGTTGAAAAGTATAAATAATAATATAAATAATAGCCGTTAGTATTGTGGATAAGTTGTGGATATCTTTTATATATTTTTAATTCTTTCAGTAATGGCTGCTACTTGTGAATCGAATATTGGATCTTTTGCTATTTTACTCTTTATTTTATCATGAGCGTGTAATACTGTGGTATGATCCTTTCCGCCAAACTCCTGACCTATTTTCGGTAAAGAACTGTCTGTAAGCTCGCGCGATAGATACATGGCAATCTGGCGCGGAACTACCACTGTTTGTATTCTGCGTTTACCCTTTAAATCATCTATTTTTAAGTTAAAATAATCACACACTATTTGTTGGATTAGTCTAATTGTAATTGTTTTCGGCTTTGCTGTGTTAGTAATATCTTTTAGTGCCTCAATTGCTAAATCTAAATTCATGTCACGATTAATAAGTGAGGAGTAAGCAATAACCCTTATTAAAGCGCCTTCTAACTCGCGGATATTTGTGTCGATTTGATTTGCTATATAGTTAATTACATCATAAGGAATATCTAAATTATCAGCATTAGCTTTCCTTTGCAGAATTGCAATACGAGTTTCTAAATCTGGTGGATGGATGTCCGTTATTAATCCCCATTCAAAACGCGAACGTAATCTATCTTCTAAGGTTATAATATCTTTCGGAGGTCGATCACTAGCAATAATGATCTGTTTATTCGCTTCGTGAAGAGTGTTAAAGGTGTGGAAAAACTCTTCCTGGGTCAGTTCTTTTTTGGCAATAAACTGAATATCATCTATTAATAAGATATCGATATTACGATACTTATTTCTAAACTCAACTGTTTTATTGTAGCGGATTGAGTTAATGAAATCATTAGTAAAATTTTCCGATGTTATATAGAGTACATTGGCTTTTGGGTTGTGATCAAGCACATAGTGGCTAATCGCTTGCATGAGGTGGGTTTTTCCTAAACCAACCCCACCGTAAATAAAGAGAGGATTATATGCTTTTGCCGGTGCTTCTGCCACAGCTAAGGCTGCTGCATGTCCAAAACGATTGCCAGCTCCCACAACAAATGTTTCAAAACGATATTTAGGATTCAAATAAGAGCGAGCGTCAATGCTGCTAATACTATTCTGCTCATTTTTTTCAAGCTGATTAGTGGTTTCTTCATTGTACGGCATTACGAAACGCACATCAACCTCTTCACCTAGTACTTCATATAAAGCATCGTGAATAAGATTAGCGTATCTCGAACGAAGCCAGTCACGAGCAAACTCATTTGGAGCAATAATTGTTATCCGATTATTAACAAAGGACTCAATCTGCGTCGATTTAAACCAAGTATCAAAACTAGGCTTGCTCAATCTCGTTTCAATCGCTGCTAATGTGTTGTCCCAGATAGTTGTAAGTTGGTTCACTTTTTCCTCCTTATCCACAACAAACAAGACCTATCCACATTTTTATCAACAAGTTGTGGATAACATTGGTTGTTTATTGTTTATTAACATGCCGTTTTTCTATATACTATCAGACAAAGTGCGTTATATCAACTATTTGCACAATTTGTCCACAATATCTACAAGTAGTAATGCGTGTTAATTAACAACACTAGTATTTGTGGATAAACAGCCTTAATGCAAACATATTTTCGTATTTTGCATAATTATCCACAGATTTTGTTTTTTAAACTTTTAAAATATCTGAAATTGGTTGACAGCGCTCCGTTTATTTTGATACAATGACTTGTAATCTTTTTGATTAAATACATTATAATGTTTATGTAAGGGAGTGTAATTGTGGGAGTAACATATCAACCAAATAAAAGAAAAAGAAGCAAAGTTCACGGTTTTCGTCAACGAATGAAAACTAAAAGTGGACGCCAGGTTTTAAGCGATCGTCGCAGAAAAGGTAGAAAAGTTATTTCAGCATAAATGGCCGCTTTTATGGGGCTATTTTTGTTTTTCAATTAAGCTTGATGCTTTCTCCAGTAGAGATGGAGGGATAGGTATGGAAAAAAGATTTCGTCTGAAAAGAAGGCAAGATTTTAATCGTGTTTATAATAGAGGTAAATCTTTTTCCAACTGTGAGCTAGTTCTTTATGTTTACTACAATAAGGAAACGAAAGAGCAAAGAATCGGAATATCTGTCAGTAAAAAGGTTGGCAATGCAGTTATGCGAAATCGGATTCGCAGATTAATTAAAGAGGTAGTGAGTCAGTTAAAGAGGGAGTTTACGCTTAAAGGTAATCTGGACTTAATTATAGTTGCCAGACAGCCTGCTGCACAAATGAACTATCAAGATTTTAGGAGAAGCATTATTGATTTATTTAATAAGAGTAGTATAGTAGTAAGGAATAATAAATGAAAAAGATATTTATTTTTATTATAGAAATTTATCAGAAATATATATCGCCTTTATTACCTCGTAGTTGTAGATTCTATCCAACATGTTCTGCTTATGGTAAAGAGGCGATAGAGAAACATGGTGCATTAAGGGGCAGTTGGCTAGCGTTAAGGAGAATACTTCGTTGCCATCCTTTTAACAATGGAGGCTATGATCCTGTACCACCTAGAAAAGAACAAGGGGCAGACAATAGTGAATAAAAAGTTGATTTTAATTTTACTTATACTAGTAGTAGCTATGTTTTTCTTATCTGGTTGTACAGCCGACGCGCTTCGTCAACCGGTTGATCCTGCAAATGGATTGTGGGATAAATATTTTGTTTATCCAATTACGCTAGTTCTAGCTTTTTTCGCCAAATTGTTTGGCGGTAATTATGGTATATCAATCATTATTACAACGCTAATAGTTCGTCTTTTGCTGTTACCATTAATGATGAAACAGATTCAAAGCACGAAAATTATGAACAAAATTCAACCTGAGCTTAATAAGATCAGAGAGCAATATAAAGATGATAAAACAAAAATGAATGAAGAGTACATGAAGAAGCTTCAAGAAAATAAAGCAAATCCTTTTGCTGGTTGTCTTCCGTTGATTGTCAACATGTTTGTTCTTATTGCCCTTTATCATGCAATTATGCGTAACACAGCTATTGCTGAAACAACTTTCCTTACTATTCCACTTGGTGAGACAAGCGTTATTCTGCCTATATTGGCTGGTATCGCTACTTATATTCAGACAAAAACTGCTAAACAAGTGGCAACTACACCACAGGCAGTGACTCAGCAGAAGATGTTGATGTATTTAATGCCTGCGTTTATTATCTTTATTGGTTTAAAATTACCTGCAGCTCTAGCTCTTTACTGGGTAGTCGGTAATACTTTTGGTATTATCCAGAACTTAATTGTTTACCGTGACATTCAAGGACCGGTAGTTCGTAACAAAAAAGGCAACATTCAAAAAGAAGAGACAGTTCTGCAAAAACTTTCTAACCTAGTGTCAAAAGAACTTATGCCAAAAGATAGCGGTAAACAACAAGATAAAAGCAAGTCTAAAAAAAGCGGAACAGAAGCTAAAGAGGAATCAACGAAAAAGAACAAGAAATAGCCGAGGAGGCTTTAATATGAAGAAAGTAGTTGCCACAGGCAAAACAGTGAGAGAGGCAGTCTACTCTGCACTGGCAGAATTAAATACAACCAGTGATAATGTTGATATCAATATTATTAGTCAGCCAAGCAAACGCTTATTTGGAATTATGGGAGATAAGGATGCAGTTGTTGAGGTAACTCTTAAAACTGTTGAAATTGACCCGATTGATGTGGCTGTCGATTTTTTGCAGAAGATTTTTCGCCAACTGGCAGTTGATGTTAAGATTAATCGCTACGCTGAAGATGAATATGTTGTTCTTGAGTTGATCGGTGATGACCTTGGTGCCCTAATTGGCAGAAGAGGACAGACCATTGATTCTCTCCAGATGTTAACTAATATAACGGCAAATAAAGGCCGAAAAGGAAATCGTGTCAGGATTGTTTTAGATGCAGAAAACTATCGCATGAAAAGAGAGAAGACGTTAATCGATCTCGCTAAAAAATTAGAGAGCAGCGTTTATCGTCAGGGTAAAACTATCACGCTTGAACCGATGACACCGTGGGAACGAAAAATTATCCACTCAACTTTGCATGATAGTGAACTTGTGACAACTGAGAGTACAGGCGAGGATCCGTACCGCTGCATAGTTGTTTCTAAAAAATAGACTAATACAAAATCCTGTGAAAACGGGATTTTTTTATCTGTAATTTATATGAGGTGAGTCAGGTGGAATTCGATACAATAGCTGCAATCTCTACACCCGTTGGCGAAGGTGGTATTGCAATAGTTCGTGTAAGTGGAGATGGTGCCGTTTCACTAGTAGGGCCATTTTTTAAGGGGCAGGCTAATTTAAGTGAATTAGCTAGTCATACCTTAAACTATGGTTATTTCACTGATTTACAAGGTGACATAATTGACGAAATTTTAATTTCAGTTATGCGCGCACCACATAGTTTTACTCGCGAAGATGTTGTTGAAATAAATTGTCATGGCGGTTTTCTCGTTGCCAACAAAATCTTAACGATACTCTTAACAAATAACATTCGGCTTGCCGAGCCTGGTGAATTTACTAAACGAGCGTTTCTTAATGGTCGCATCGATTTAACGCAAGCTGAGGCAATCATTGACTTAATACGTGCCAAAACCGATCGAGCGCGCGAGATTGCGTTAAAACAGGTTACTGGGGAGTTGTCAGCTAAGATAGTGGACTTGCGGGGCAAACTAATCGAACTGCTCGCGTATATTGAAGTAAACATCGATTATCCAGAACATGATGTAGAGGAGATAACTGCTGGATTTTTGCAGGAAAATGTTTTGCTATTGCAGGCGGAACTATCAAAGATGCTCCAATCTGCTCAGGAGGGTAAAATTTATCGCGAAGGTGTAGCAACCGCAATTATTGGACCACCAAATGTAGGGAAATCATCACTGCTCAACGCTTTGCTCAAAGAAGCGCGGGCAATCGTTACAGACGTTCCTGGGACGACGCGAGATGTAATTGAAGAATATGTAAATATCCGCGGAATACCGCTAAAACTTATCGACACTGCTGGAATTCGTGAAACAGAAAATATAGTTGAGCAATTGGGAGTCGAGCGCTCAAAACAGATTATTGTTCAAGCAGATTTGTTGCTGGTGGTGTTTAGCAATAATGTGGCGATTAGCGCGGAGAATTATGAGTTGTTAGATTTAATCGGTGAAACGCCGACAATCGTTGTAATTAACAAAACCGATTTGCCGCGAAAACTTGAAGAGCGGCTTTTACATGACAAATTACCACTTGCGAGCTTTATTAATATGTCGCTGCTTACAGAGTCTGGTTTAGAGGAACTGAAGGAGGCAATAGTGGCGAAAGTTATGGCCGGTGCTATTTCTAGCGAGGAGAGCGGCTATCTATCCAATCCGCGTCATATAGCATTATTAAGAGAGGCTTTGGCAAGTATCGCTGAAGCTGCTAGCGCGATTAGCGCACAACAGTCGATTGATATTGTTGCAATAGATTTACATAACGCCTACCAGCAGCTTGGTGATATAATTGGTGAATCGGTGAGCGAGGATTTAATAGAAAAGATTTTTGCAGACTTCTGTCTGGGTAAATAGCAAGAAAGGAAATCTATAGAGGAGGGTTATTGAGTGAAGCAAAAACTGGATCATTATGACTTAATCGTTGTTGGTGCTGGGCACGCGGGTGCCGAAGCGGCGCTTGCTGCTGCGCGGATGGGCGTTAAGACTTTGCTACTTACAATAACCTTGGACACGATTGCTTTTATGCCGTGTAATCCTTCGATAGGTGGACCTGCAAAAGGTAATGTTGTGCGAGAAATTGATGCGCTTGGCGGCGAGATGGGTAAAAACATTGATAAAACATCGATCCAGGTGCGGATGTTAAACACTGGCAAAGGTCCAGCAGTTCGTGCTCTACGTGCGCAAGCTGATAAGTTTCTCTACCAGCAGCAGATGAAGGAAACAATTGAAAATCAAGCAAACCTTGATTTAAAACAGGCGCTTGTTGATGATGTTATTGTAGAAAACGGGAAAGTAAAAGGTGTCCGCACTAGCACAGGAACAGAATATCTTTGCGAAGCGCTTGTATTAACGACAGGGACATATCTGAAAGGTAGAATTATTATCGGAGAGTTTTCTTACGAGGGTGGACCCAATAACCAGATTGCAGCTAATAATTTATCTAGTTCCTTACGGAAACTTGGCTTACAACTTGACCGTTTTAAAACAGGTACACCGCCACGTTTGCATCATGATACTGTAGATTTTAGTAAGATGGAAATCCAACCTGGCGCTGACGAACCAATTCATTTTTCGCATGATAAGGTTACAAATAATTTGCAGCAGGTTTCATGTTGGCTAACCTATACTAATCCAAATACTCATAAAGTTATCGAGGATAACCTTCATCGTGCGCCAATGTACACGGGAATGATTGAAGGGACCGGTACACGTTATTGTCCGGCGATTGAGGTAAAAGTTGTTCGCTTTGGTGATAAGGATCGCCATCAGATATTTCTTGAACCTGAGGGCTTAAATACTAAAGAGATGTACCTACAGGGTTTTAATACGAGCATGCCTGAGGATGTCCAAGTGGCAATGGTCCGCTCAGTTGCAGGCCTAGAGCAAGCCGAAATTATGCGTTCTGGTTATGCGATAGAATATGACGTGGTCTTACCACATCAGTTGTATGCGACTTTGGAAACAAAATTAATCGAGAATCTATTTACGGCTGGTCAATTGAATGGAACCTCGGGCTATGAGGAGGCAGCGGCTCAAGGTCTTGTTGCTGGAATTAACGCCGCGCTCAAAATACAGGGGCGCGAACCATTTATTCTTGACCGGGCTGATGCCTACATTGGCGTTATGATTGACGACCTAGTTACTAAGGAGTTGCGCGAACCATATCGGTTGCTTACCTCGCGGGCAGAGTATCGACTTTTGTTAAGAAATGATAACGCGGATTTACGACTTAGAGAGTATGGATATGAGCTTGGCTTAATCACCGAGGAACAGTACAATAGGTTACTGACAAAAAAAACTGCGATCGTTGCAGAGATTAGGCGACTAGAGAAAGAATTGCTGCGACCAACGGTTGAAGTGTTGGCTCAGCTTGAGCGAATGGGCACTGCGCCAATCGATAATGCTATATCATTAGCAACGTTGTTAAAACGTCCTGAGATTGAATATGAGCAGATCGAGTTATTTTCGCTTGCAGAAGAGAATATTTCCCGGGAAATTAAAGAACAGGTCACAATTCAAATTAAATATGCCGGCTACATTGATAAACAATTACAATTGGTTGATAAGATGAAACGCTTGGAAAGCAAATTAATCCCTAAGTGGGTTGATTATAATGTAATTAATGGTATTTCGTTTGAGGCAAAGGAAAAATTGACTGAATATCAACCTACAAATATCGGGCAAGCTTCACGTATTGCTGGAATCACACCGGCTGATATATCAATTCTGCTTATTCATATCGAACATAAAAATATGGGACGGAGCGATGTAATTGCTAGTGAACGAATTGAATAATTATCTAAAGCCATACAATTTGTCACTTAATAATCAGCAGCTTGAGCAATTTAAGGAATACAAGCAGTTAATTATCGAGTATAATAAGAATGTAAATTTAACTTCGATTACTGATCCAGCGGAGATGTTAATAAAACACTTTTTTGATTCGCTAACGCCAGGGTTTTATCTAGATTTTCAAAATAAAAGAGTGATCGACATAGGTGCTGGGGCTGGCTTTCCTGGGATACCGCTAAAAATTCTTTTTCCTTCTATAAATTTAACTTTGCTTGATTCTTTAAAAAAGCGAGTCATATTCCTTGAAGCGGCCTGCAAACAATTAGGTTTTGACGATGCTTACTTAATTCATGGTCGAGCAGAGGAATTAGCTCACGACAAGCTACATCGCGAGCAGTACGACATTGTCATTGCTCGTGCAGTGGCTCGACTCAATGTTCTAATGGAGTTGTCCCTGCCATTTGCTCGTGTGGGCGGAGTTTTTGTAGCGATGAAAGGCAGCAAAGCTGATGAGGAATTAAGCGAAGGCACTTCGGCGATAAATATTTTAGGCGGGAAAGTTAGTGCCGTTTATGAGCTTCAACTCCCCAATGACTGTGGCGAACGTAGCCTTATTATTATAGACAAAGTGACGAAAACCTTAGCGAAATATCCGCGCAGACCGGGTGAGCCTACTAGGAAACCGTTAATGTAAATGTTTCACGTGAAACATTTTTATAAATATAATGGATGGTGATCTGATGAGAGACAAATTTTCACAATTTATAGGGCAGAAGGAAGACAATGAGGAAAAGGTTGAACAGATTCGCATCGAAAGCATCGTTCCTAACCCGTATCAACCACGGACTGTTTTTGATGATGAACGCCTTGATGAGCTTTGTCAAACGATAAAAATTCATGGAATTATACAGCCGATTATTGTTCGGGGGATTATGAATAATCGCTATGAGCTTGTTGCTGGTGAACGACGCTGGCGTGCGGCAATGAAACTTGGTCTACCTACTGTGCCGGCAATAGTGAAGGAATATACTGATGCCGATATTGCATCTGTTGCCTTGATTGAAAATCTACAGCGGGAAGGTTTAACACCAATTGAAGAAGCGCTTGCTTATCAGAAGCTGATTGAAGTTAATAATTTAACGCAGCAGAGTTTAGCGCAGAAATTAGGGAAAAAACAATCAACAATAGGCAATAAAATTCGTCTTTTGAACTTGCCAGAGTCGGTGCAGATCGCTCTTTCGGAGAAGCGTATTACTGAGCGTCACGGGCGTGCACTGTTGTCGTTGCGTGAACAAGCTTTACAGGAGAAGGTTTTGCAAGAGATATTAGCAAAAGATCTTAATGTTCAGCAGACAGAACAACGTGTAGACCAGTTGCTGAATCGAGAAAGACCAGGGCAACAGATTAAGCCGCGAATATCAGCCTTTTCTCGCGACTCTAGAATTGCAATAAATACAATTAGAGAGTCTTTGGCAATGGTCGAACGAACTGGCTTACGTGTCGAAGCTGTAGAGTCGGATTATGACGATTATTATGAGTTTAAGATACGTATTCCTAAATAAAGGTGTGGAGAAAGGGGGAAATATATTTTGGGAAAAGTAATTGCAATCACAAATCAAAAGGGCGGTGTCGGTAAAACAACCACATCAGTCAACCTAAGTGCTGCACTAGCGATGCACAATCGCAAAGTTCTGCTGCTTGATATTGACCCGCAAGGAAATGCTACTAGTGGAATTGGCATTAGTAAAGCCGATGTTCAAACCGATATATATGATGTGCTTGTAAATGATGCGCCGATTGAGAATGCTGTATATAACGTTAATGTTGAGGGGTTACAGGTAGTTCCAGCTACAATACAGTTGGCTGGAGCTGAAATTGAGCTTGTGTCAGTAGTGTCACGTGAAAGAAGACTGAAAAAGGCTTTGACTGAGATCAGAGAACAATACGACTATATTATTATAGATTGTCCGCCTTCGCTTGGGCTCTTAACGATTAATGCTTTAACGGCTGCAGACTCTGTTTTAATACCAATTCAGTGCGAATATTACGCACTCGAGGGTCTAAGCCAATTAATAAATACAATTAGGTTAGTTCAGAAGCACTTAAACGTTAATTTAGAGATTGAGGGTGTTCTTCTAACAATGTTTGATGCAAGAACTAATTTGGGGACACAAGTCATTGAAGAGGTAAAAAAATATTTTCAAGACAAGGTCTATACAACAATCATTACTCGGAACGTCCGTTTAAGTGAGGCTCCTAGTTATGGGCAGTCAATTTTAGAATATGACGGAAAGTCAAAAGGTGCAGAAGCTTATACAGAACTTGCTAAGGAAGTGATGAAAAATGAGTAAGAGATTAGGGCGCGGGCTAGATGCTCTCATACCGTCGATAGAAGTTGACGAGAATGATGTGATTTTGGATCTGGATGTTAGTCGAATACGGGTGAATCCTTATCAACCACGTAAAGTTTTTGATGAAGGACAGTTAGCCGAGCTAATCGAATCCATTAAAGAACACGGTGTAATTCAGCCGATTATCGTTCGCCAATCATTAAATGGTTACGAGATAGTAGCAGGTGAACGGAGATGGCGCGCCTCTAAAGCTAACAACTTAACAACGATTCCGGCAATTGTTAAAAGTTTTACTGATCAGCAAGTAATGGAAATTTCCTTGATTGAGAACTTGCAGCGCGAGGATCTAAATCCAATTGAGATTGCCTATGCTTATAACAAAATCGTTCAGACTTTCGACCTGACCCAAGAAGAATTGGCGAAAAGGATCGGGGTTAGTCGACCAAACGTTGCCAATCACCTTCGCTTATTGAAGTTGCCGGCTGCTATTATTGACAAAGTAGCTAGCAGAGAGCTTTCTATGGGGCATGCGCGGGCATTAATTACGCTTGAGGATGAGGAAAAACAGTTAAGAATTGCAAAAGAGGTTGTCGCACAAGGATTAAGTGTTCGCGAATTAGAGGAGCTTCTGAAGGATAACATAAAAGATGTTTCACGTGAAACAAAAGTAAAAGCTAAACCAAGTTATGATGTTCTTGCTTATCAGACGGTGACTGAGCAACTACGGAGCTTACTTAAGACTGGTGTAAGGATAAAACCCGGCGATAAGAAGGGGATAATTGAAATTGATTATATAAATGAGAAGGATTTGCAGAGGATAATTGACATTATTTGGAAACAACAATAACTTGCTAGGGAGGCAAACAACTCAATGGGATTTTTAGAAAACTTCGATTATATATTTGAAATCATTATCGGCTCACTTGCTGTGTTGTTAATTTGGAATGTAGTGCTTACGGTTTTGTTATTAAGAAATAATAAAAAACTACATGCATTCACTGATAGTGGCGAGATTGTTGAATTAGAGGACGTAATTGTTCAATATAAAGAGGCTCATCAATTTTTAACCCAACGTGTTAGTGAAAATGGCGAGGAAATCAGAGCGCTTAAAGCAAGAACAAGATTATACAAAGGAAACGTTGAGTTGCTACGTTATAATGCGTTTGATCAGGTTGGGCAGAATCTCAGCTACTCTGTTGTTTTTATTGACGAAAATGGAGACGGCGTGGTTATAAGCAGTATTTATGCGCAAACAGGTTCGAATAGTTATGCTAAACTGATTCAAGGCGGCGTTAGTGAACAAAAATTATCGCCTGAGGAACAGGCTGTTATCAAAAAAGCTCGCGGGAAATAGATTTTTGTTGTTTTAATCTAAAAAGTTTGATACAGTTGAAAAGCTATCTATACAAAAATCTTATTTAAAGTTATAATGATACTGATTAGGGTTTATTTGATGTTTTTTATTTTACATAGATTGGATAATAGCTTATGAGAGAGATTTTTCAAAAAATCAAAGACAAAAACCTGCCTCACTATCGTGTTATGGTTCAAATGAGCGGTAGCCACAGTTTGAAAGTATTGAAGATACCTACAATGCTTTTCAATGTACTGGCCGTTTTGCTCATCATTACAATGACATCGAGTTCATTAACGGCGTTCACATACATAAATATGAAAAACACAAATGAAGTTCTTGCTGCAACGAATGATAACAATCAAGAAATCATTGAAACATATACAAACCGCTTCTTAGCTCTTTATCAGGATGTTAAAGTTTTGTCCGAACAATCAGTGGGTTTAATGACGCTTGAAGAAAAGTTGCGTGGGCTTAATGAATTTGACCCTACTAAGAGTGTTTTAACAACACAGAATAAGCTCGCTTTGGAACGTATTGATGGAAAAGCTAACTTTTCAGCTAGTACAGTTTATAACACAATTGAAGTTGTTGATGGTCTCAAGGAGAACTTCCTGGAACAAGAGATAACAGTCAATGAGATGATTGAATTATTAAGCGACAAAAATGACAAACTATCTGCAATTCCTTCAATTTACCCGACAAACGGCTACATAACCTCTAGCTATGGTTACCGTATTGATCCGGTCTATGGTGGTCGCGAGTTTCACACGGGAATAGATATCGCCAACTCACATGGTAGTTCAGTTTACGCCACTGCTGACGGAGTCGTTACAGAGGCACGTTACGGATATAACGGTTTTGGCTATCAAGTAACCATTAATCATGGAAATGGAATTGAAACCTTTTATGCACATAACTCACGGTTAGCTGTAAAAGTGGGAGACTATGTTAGAAAGGGCGAAGTCATTGCCTATGTTGGTCGAACTGGTAAAACAACTGGACCGCACGTTCATTACGAAGTAATACTGTTTTGTCATTTAAAATAATAGTTTAGGGGGATAAAAATGAGTAACGATAAGCGACCTGCAATAATGCAAAAAAGAGATCAACTTGATACAATCATTGGGCCGGGTACTAAATTTGAGGGCGAAATTACAGCCATAGGCATGATTAGAATTGACGGAGTATATAAAGGCAATCTTACGACACAGGGCGATGTGCTTATAGGCGATCAGGGTGAAGTGAATGGTAGCCTGACCACTGAGGGAGATATCACTGTGGTTGATAATGGTGTTGTTGCTGGCCATTTAAGAGCTAATAATGTTATTATAGCTGGAAGAGCTCAAGCAGAAATCAAGTCTGGAAATTTATTAGAGATAAAATCAACAGGCAAGGTGCTTGGCGATGTTGATGTTGCTAAGTTGGTAATTGAAAATGGAGCTATCTTTAGAGGGCAGTGTGTGATGCAAGAGAAAGAACCATTTGACGATAAACCAAAGATACGCATTGAAAATACTGATGGTAATATTAAAGATTTAGATCCAGATAAGAAAAAGTTTTAGAACTTATACAATTATTCATGATTCATTAAGAAGCGACCTCTTCTTTCGGAGAGGTCTTTTATATGATATCAAAGAGGGAGTTGAGTACGGTGAATAAGTTAAATTATCAACTTAATGATTTGGTTGAGATGAAGAAACCTCATCCATGTGGTATGAACCGCTGGCTAATTATCCGCTTAGGTGCGGACATCAGAATTAAATGCACAGGATGTGAACACAGCGTACTCTTGGCAAGAAGTGACTTTGACAAAAAACTTAAACAAATTATTATAGATGAGACGAATCAGAGAGGTGAGTAAACAATGGCTTTAACAACCGGAATAGTTGGGTTACCAAATGTTGGCAAATCTACTTTATTTAATGCTATAACTGAAGTCGGAGTTGAGGCGGCTAACTATCCCTTCTGTACGATTGATCCAAACGTTGGCGTTGTTGAAGTGCCGGACGAGCGTCTTCAGAGATTGAGCGATATTGTTAATCCAAAACGAGTAGTTCCGACTACATTCGAGTTTGTTGATATTGCAGGGCTGGTTAGCGGGGCTAGCCGTGGTGAAGGTCTAGGTAACAAATTCTTAGCACATATTCGCGAGGTAGATTCGATTGCGATGGTTGTCCGTTGTTTTGATGATGATAACGTTATCCATGTGTCTGGCAAAGTTGATCCAATTAGCGACATCGAGGTGGTTAACATTGAGTTAGTCTTAGCCGATCTTGAATCTGTCGAAAAGCGTCTTGAACGTGCGAAAAAGAATCTAAAAGGTGGCGATAAACGTACTGCCATTGAGGCTAGACTCCTAGAAAAGATTCGTGATGCGCTTGCTGAAGGAATACCTGCTCGACGCTTGAAATATGATGAAGATGAGCAACCGTTACTTAAAGAACAATTTCTTTTGACAATGAAACCAATTCTCTATGTTGCGAATGTTAGCGATGCGGGAATAGATGATGCGACAACCCAAAAATATGTTGAACTCGTTCGCGAATATGCTAAGCAGGACGATACTGAAGTAATTATTGTAAGTGCTAAGTTAGAAGCAGAAATTGCTGAACTTGACAAAGCAGATCGTGCAAGTTTTCTTGCGGATATGGGAATGATGGAATCCGGTCTTGATCAACTCATCAAAGTGGCTTACAAGCGCCTTAACTTAATTACCTATTTTACAGCGGGTGTACAAGAGGTTCGTGCCTGGACTATACTGTTAGGCACCAAAGCGCCACAAGCTGCGGGCGTAATTCATACAGACTTTGAACGTGGTTTTATTCGCGCTGAAGTAGTTGGCTATGACGATTTAATAGCTGCCGGTTCAATGCTTATGGCTAAGGAAAAAGGCCTGCTCAGAATTGAAGGTAAAGAATACATCGTAAAAGATGGCGATGTAATGCATTTTCGTTTTAACGTATAACTTTTGTTGCTATGCGCAATTAAAAGTGATATACTTTCTAAATGCGAGCCAGACTCGCTCCTTGCTCTGTACAAGATACAGGGCCGCTAGAGACCATAAGGAGGTGAAATGAATGCGTAAATATGAACTGATGTACATCGTCAAGCCAGATCTTGAGGAAGATGTAATCAAGGAGGTTATCGCTAAATTTCACGCAATTATTACTGATAATGGTGGCACAATTGATAAGCACACCGCAATGGGTAAAAGAAAAATTGCGTTTGAAATGAACGATTACCGCGAGGGTTACTATGACCTAATTAACTTCACAGCAGGCACAGAGGTTGTAGCTGAACTCGAAAGGGTTTTCAGAATTACTGAAGACGTTTTACGTTTCTTATTAATTAAAGATGAGAAATAAAAGTAGGGGGAAACGCGATGTTAAATAGTGTAATTCTAATCGGAAGACTGACAAAGGATCCAGAATTAAGATATACGCCAAATGGCATAGCAGTTTCAACTTTTACATTGGCAGTTAATCGTAATTTTACTAGTAAGCAGGGCCAGCGCGAGGCTGACTTTATCAATATCGTTTCTTGGCGTAACACAGCTGAAATCGTAGCTAAATACTTAACAAAGGGCAGCATGATTGCAGTGGAAGGTCGCATCCAGACTCGGAGCTACGACAACAATGAAGGTAAACGTGTATATGTAACTGAAGTTGTCGCAGATGATGTTCGCTTTCTAGAAGCGAAAAAAGACGGGAACTATACTGGCGAATTTAGTCAGAGACAGAATGACGAACGCTCATATGAGAAGGACGATCCTTTTTCTGGTGCAGAAGGACCGATTGATATCTCTGATGATGATTTACCGTTTTAGTTAAATTTAGGAGGGAACTTAAATGAATCGTAAACCACGTATTAATAGACGTCGTAAAGTTTGCTATTTTACAGCAAATAAAATTACGCACATTGACTATAAAGATACAGAGTTGTTGAAAAGGTTTATAAGCGAGCGCGGTAAAATTTTGCCTCGTCGTGTAACTGGTACTTGTGCAAAATACCAAAGACAACTTACAACAGCGATTAAACGTGCACGTCATATTGGTCTGTTGCAATATACAAGTGAGTAAGATTTACTAATTAGGAATATGACGAGAATCCCGTTATTTTAAGCGGCTGTGCGATCTGTGCGGTTAGCTTTGATAGGGGGATTTTTATTTTTCTATTTAACATTATTGATCAATGTTATAGTATAGGCAGTAGGGAAAGGGAGTGCGATTGGTTGGAGCAACTATTTAATAGAAATAACATTTATGCACTCTTAGCATTTCTTGGATTGCTTCTCATCGTTGTTTATATACCACTGGGTACGCTTGCCTTAATGTTATTAAGTGTACCATTTATCTATCTTGCAAAGACTAATACTACACAACAATTTCTTATTCTGACTGGAATAGTGATTTTGGTGGCATTAATTTTAGCGTTTGCGACTGGCTTCTTTTTTACAGTGCTAGCTGCGAGCGTTGCCTATGTAATTGCGAGATTTATTAGAATTAAAAAAATTGCTACTACCTACCTATATGCTTTGCTGACGGCTATAGCAAATATTGCGCTTCTAATCATCATCAGTCGCCTGTTTTTTACCTTAGATTTTAGTACTTACTTCATGGATCAACTAAACAAAACAATCAATGCTGGACAAGGCTTTTTTGCTCAATTCACCCCTGATCAATCTGCTGCATTAATAGAGAGCTATACGGAACTATTCAACTCGATAATTGCTATACTGCCTTTTATAACAATCATGGTTTCAGCGATTTATGTGATTACTAATTATTATTTTGCGGTGAAAATACTTAAAAGATTCTCCGTTGCTTTACCTGCTATACCATCACCAAGAGAGTGGACTTTCCCTAGATCGGTGATGTATGCCTATTTGGTTGTTGTTTTATTTTATCTATTTAGTAGCAAGTCGGACTTTTTATATAATTTAACACTTAATTTGTTCCAGATTTTTTCAGTGATTATTATCATTCAAGGGATTGCTTTTATTTATATCCTTCTGGAACGACGTAAATTATCTAAGCAATGGATGATTCTGGCGGTGGCAAGTATCTTTTTGCCGTTTCTAAATCAGGCGATTCAAGTAATTGGTATTGTAGATTTAGCATTTAATCTTCGTGATAAAATTCCTGAAGCGTAGAGTAGTTACAGTTTTAATAAAAAGAGTTTCATTATTATAAAAAAGTTTTATATAATGAAATAGGAGGCGAAGATAATGAAAGTCATTTTTTTGCAAGATGTTAAAGGAAAAGGAAAAAAGGGCGAAATTAAGGATGTTGCAAGCGGCTATGCATATAACTATTTGATTCCTAACAAACTAGCTATTATAGCGACAACAACAAATATTAAAGAAGCCGAAGCGTTTCAAGAGAGTTCCGATAAAAGAAAAGAGCAGGAACACGAGCAGGCTAAGGAGCTTGCAGTTAAACTTGCTGATACTACTATTACAATTA
This sequence comes from uncultured Caryophanales bacterium, assembly GCA_964568525.1. Classification (GTDB taxonomy): domain Bacteria; phylum Bacillota; class Bacilli; order Tepidibacillales; family Tepidibacillaceae; genus CAYZPB01. The sequence goes on along the minus strand of CAZMPM010000003.1, from coordinate 45,082 downwards.
AAACTAAGGCTGGCGAAGGCGGCAAACTATTTGGAGCGATAACATCTAAACAGATAGGCGACGCACTGGCGGAGGAAAAGATTAAAATAGATCGCAGAAAAATCATTTTGGATGAGCCGATTAAATCTATCGGGACCACAGTTGTGCAGATCAAGATTCATCCAGAGGTAACTGCGACTTTAAAGATAAAGGTTGAAGAAGAATAACTAGTTAAGCTAAAGGAGAAGTTGGTTAGATGAGTGATTTTAGATCGAATCCCACCACAGAATATTGAGGCGGAACAAGCCGTACTTGGTGCTGTTCTTTTAGATAAGGATGCAATCATTACAGTAAGCGACATGCTTAGTCCTGACGACTTCTACCGCGTTAGCCATCAGCGTATTTTTGATTCAATGTTGAATATCTCAGAAACGGGAGAACCGGTGGATCTTGTTACGCTAACGGCGGATTTACAAAATAAAAAAATTCTCGAAGAGGTTGGTGGAGTAGTCTATCTTACCGACCTTGCTAATGCTGTCCCAACAGCAGCAAACGTTGAATATTATGCAAAAATTGTTGAGGAAAAATCCATTGTTCGTCGACTGATTAAGGTGTCGACAGAGATTGCTAGTACCGGTTATTCAGGTGGTGAGGATGTTAGTGAGCTGATTAGCTCTGCCGAAAAAGGAATTCTCGAAATATCCAATAAGAAGCTCAGCCGTGGTTTTGTTCCGATTAAAGATATTGTTAGTGAGGCACTCGAGCAGATTAATATTTTATATAGTAGTGATGGTGAAGTAAGCGGGGTCATCTCTGGTTATGCCGATTTAGATAAAATGACGACAGGTTTTCAGAATTCCGACCTAATAATTATCGCATCACGTCCAAGTGTTGGTAAAACAGCTCTCGCTCTAAATATAGCACAGAATGTTGGCTGTCGTGTCAAAATTCCGGTAGCGATTTTTAGTCTGGAAATGGCCGGCAGACAGTTGGTTCAGCGGATGATTTCAGCGGAAGGCAACATTGATTCTCACCGAATTCGAACAGGAGCACTAGATGATCAAGATTGGATGAAGCTATCACTTGCAATGAGTTCGCTTTCAGAGGCGCCAATATATATTGATGATACACCAGGTATAAATATTTTTGATATTCGCTCGAAGGCGCGTCGCCTGCAGTCAGAAAAAGGTTTGGGTTTGATCATTATTGACTACCTGCAGTTAATTACGATTCGCGGCAAAATGGATAATCGACAACAGGAAATATCAGAAATTTCGCGACAGCTAAAAAGTATTGCGCGTGAATTGGACGTTCCAGTGATTGCATTATCACAGCTAAGTCGTGCAGTTGAACAGCGCCAAGACAAAAGACCGATGCTTTCCGATATTCGCGAGTCTGGTAGTATTGAACAAGATGCAGACTTAGTTGCATTTTTGTATCGTGAAGATTATTACGATCCAGAGACGGAGAACAAAAATATCGTTGAAGTAATCTTAGCTAAGCATCGTAATGGACCAACTGGAAAAGCGGAGTTAATTTTTATGAAGAATTACAACAAATTCGTCAACATGATAACAAAAGAAGGATAAGGGAAGGAAGGATAGTATGTCAACAGTAGTTGTCGTCGGCACTCAATGGGGAGACGAAGGGAAAGGTAAAATCACAGACTATTTAGCAGAGAATTCGGAGCTTGTTGCACGTTATCAAGGCGGCAACAATGCAGGTCATACTATTGTGATTAAAGAAAACACTTATAAGCTGCATTTAATACCATCTGGTATTTTCTATAAAGAAAAAATCTGTGTAATTGGCAACGGTATGGTGATTGATCCTAAAGCGTTACTTCAGGAGCTGGACTATTTACATGGTTATGGCTTTTCTACTGCTAATCTTAAAATTAGTAATCGAGCACATATTATTATGCCTTACCATGTCAAAATCGATTTAGTTGAAGAAGAACTCCGCGGACCGAACAAAATTGGAACGACGAAAAAGGGTATTGGCCCAGCTTATATGGATAAAGCTGCGCGCATTGGTATTCGTGTAGCCGACCTATTGGAAGAGAGTGAGTTCCGCAAGAAAGTTGAAAGAAATTTGAAAGATAAAAATAAACTATTTGAAAAATATTATGAGACAACAGGATTTGATGCTGAGGAGATTATTGCTGAGTATGCTAAGTACCGTGAAATAATCAGACCTTATGTGACCGATACTTCAGTTGTGCTTAATGATGCTATTGATCAAGGCAGACGCGTGCTCTTTGAAGGTGCACAAGGTGTTATGCTTGATATTGATCAAGGAACCTATCCTTTTGTCACTTCGTCCAACCCGGTAGCCGGTGGTGTTACAATCGGTTCAGGAGTGGGGCCAACAAAGATTCGTCACGTTGTAGGTGTATCAAAATCATATACCACTCGCGTTGGTGATGGGCCGTTTCCGACCGAGCTTGATAATGAAATTGGTGAAAGAATTCGAAGAATAGGTAATGAATATGGAACTACTACTGGCAGACCAAGACGTGTTGGATGGTTTGATAGTGTGGTTGTTCGGCATGCTCGTCGTGTTAGCGGTATAACTGAATTATCACTGAATTCAATTGATGTTTTGACCGGTCTTGATACAATTAAAATATGTGTTGCCTATAATTATAGAGGTAAGGTTATGGAAGAATTTCCGGCAAGTTTAAACATTCTTGCTGAGTGCGAGCCGATATATGAAGAATTTGCGGGTTGGACAGAAGATATTACTGGAGCAAAAAGTCTTGAGGAGTTGCCGCAAGCAGCTCGTCATTATGTGGAACGCATATCGCAGTTGACGGGTATACCAATTGCGATTTTGTCGGTTGGGCCAAAACGCGAACAAACAATGCTATTAAGAGGGGTTTTTGAATAAACAAGATACTGACTTGCACATAATATTTTATTTGTGGTAAGATAAATAAAATAAAGTTTTTTCTTTGTAATTTTCCGCGTACGGTATTCTAATTATGGGGGAACGCATGCATAATCATATTGAGCATGATGAAGATTTACGATTTCGTGGGACTGCATTAGAAAAGTGGTTGCTACGGAAAATCGAACAATTCAAGCGGTATTTCAAGGTCAGAGGGCACATCCTAATGCTAAACACATTAGTTGTGCTGGTTTTGTTGTCCGCTTTTACAGTAATGTACTTTGCTACTAGCGAGAAAGTGTATGAGGTATATGTGGATGGCAATAATATCGGCTATGTAAGTGACAAAGCTCTGCTTGATAACTGGCAAGAGAACTGTTATGAGGAAGCAAGAAATCAATATGGGGATTGGCAACTTACACTAAGTTCCAAAGTTTATATTGAAGAATCCAGGAAACTTCTGGTTCACTTTGCTGACGATAAAATAATGAATTTATTAGCGGCTACGGTATCATATGATACGACAGGTGTCGCTATTTTGGTTAAGGGAAAATCTATTGGTGTAGTCAATAATCGTGAGATTGCTACTCGAGTTGTTAACAATTTAAAGAGTGATTATTTATCGCACAAAAATGAATACGGTCTGGCATCAGCTACCTCTGCAAATGATAGAGTAGAATTGATTAACAGTATCGAATTTAAAGAGTCAGTAAATTATCAAAGCGTTCAGGTTTCACCAGATCAGATTATGTCTGAAGAGGAGATGGCTGCTTTTTTGAGACAAGGAACGCTTGAGAAGACTGAATATGTTGTGCAGAAAGGTGACTATGTTTCACTGATTGCATCTAAATTTGATCTTACATCTAGTGAATTGCGTTCGATGAATCCGGAGCTTAATACGGATGTATTGAAAACTGGGCAAGTATTAAACGTGACTGCGCTGCAGCCGCCGATAACTGTTCAGATAATAGAACATTTAACACAGACAGAATCAATTCCTTATCCTGTAGACTACACATATGACAGTTCAATGTTTGTTAATGAGTCAAGAACGATTACGCGTGGTTATAATGGTGAGAAAATTGTGGATTACGATTTAGTAAAAGAGAACGGAATCATTGTAGAAAAGACAAAAACTAATGAAGAGATAATTAGTCAACCAACAAGAGCATTGGTAGCGAAAGGAACTAAACCAGTACCTACACGCGGCTCAGGAACTCTTGATTGGCCTGTTAATGGCGGTTACATCTCAAGTTCTTTTGGGGAACGTTGGGGCTCATTCCATAGTGGAATCGACATTGCTGGAACAAGTAACCGAGTAATTAAAGCTGCTGATAATGGTATAGTAGTACAAGCTGGCTGGAATGGTGGTTACGGCTATAGTGTAACGATTGATCATGGAAATGGTATCAGGACATTGTATGCACATATGAGTAGTATAAGTGTTAGCAATGGTAGCGCTATTGCACAGGGACAGCAGGTTGGTGTAATGGGTAATACTGGTAACTCCTACGGAGTACACCTACATTTTGAAGTGTTTGTTAACGGTGTAAATAAGAACCCTATTAACTATGTTGGCAGATAATTAAAAAACGTATTACAAGGTCGTTCATCCTAATGAACGACCTTTTTTGTTGTCAGAATTGTTGCTATAATAAAGAAACATAGTGATGTGCATCTATGATAAACTTATATTATCTACTGAGTTAAATGAGGTGGGCAAAATGTACAAAATCCTAGTTGTTGAGGATGAAAAGTTAATTTCGGATATTATCAAGTTTAGCTTAGAAAAAGAAGGGTACAAAGTTGTAACTGCTTATAATGGTGAAGAAGCAATTACACTGTATGAGGAACAAAAGCCCGATTTAATTCTTCTCGACATAATGTTGCCATATAAAGATGGTTTTGAGGTATGTAAAGAGATTAGAAAATTAGGTAACAAACCAATCATTATGCTGACTGCTAAAGGTACAGAGTTTGATAAAGTGTTGGGGCTAGAAATTGGTGCAGATGATTATGTAACTAAACCATTTTCTAACCGTGAATTATTAGCACGTGTCAAGGCGCTACTGCGTCGTTACAATGAAAGTAGCAGCGTTGATGTTGGGCCTGTAATTACGGTTGGCGATATAACAATCAATGACTCAACTTATGAGGTTCACAAACGCGAACAACTTTTAAGCTTAACTCATCGCGAGTTCGAGTTGCTACACTATTTTGTTAAAAGAAAAGGGATTGTTTTAACACGCGAACATCTGCTGCAGGCGGTTTGGGGTTATGATTACTTCGGCGACGAGCGTACAGTTGATGTGACAATTCGCCGTTTACGTGAAAAGATTGAGGATAATCCTAGCAATCCGGAATATATCATTACTAAACGCGGTTTAGGGTATTTTTTTTCTAACATAAATTGATAGAGGAGAAACTCCACAATGAAGAATTTTTTTAATAGTATTCAGTGGAAACTGATTGTTATCTATGTTCTCCTAACTCTAATTGCAATGCAAATTATTGGATTGTATTTTGTGAGGGCTACAGAAGAGTATTATATGGATAACTTTGAAAGCACATTAGAGACGCAGGCAGGTTTACTTTCAGTTAACCTAGAGCGTTATTTAAGTGAGGACATCGCTAATGTGAAAGAAATTAATCTGCTGGTAAATAATCTATTTGCTCTAAGCGGCGTTGACGCTTCAATCATGGACCGTAATGGACTGGTAATTAGTACAACCGAACAGCGTTCTGCTAATATTATCGGCAAAAGAATCTCGCAGACTGAGGTTAACTCAGCTTTGTTAGGCATTCGCAGTGAGGCAATCAGGGTTAATACAGGCAACGGTGAGAGAACAAAATATTTAGCAGTGCCGGTAAAACAGGGTGGAAACGTTATTGGCGTAGTATTTTTGCAAGCATCAGTGGAAAGTGTATATGAAACGATTGATAAAATTAATATTATTCTATTTTCAGCAATTTTGATTGCTCTAATAGCAACAGTAATCTTGGGTTATCTGCTTTCGCGAACGATTACCAAACCAATCAAAGAGATTAAGGAGCAGGCGGAAAATATTACCCATGGCGATTATAAGCAAGAGGTTACAATCTATGGTGATGATGAGATTGGTGAATTAGGTAAGACCTTTAACTTGATGGCTATTAAGCTTAGCGATGCCATGCATGAACTTAATGAGGAGAAAGAAAAGTTGGCAAGTATTCTCAGCAATATGAGTGATGGTGTTATTGCATTAGATAAAGATGAGAGAATTATTCTAATTAATCAGCGTGCAACCGAGCTATTAAATATTGAAGAAGAGGAACTGTTGAGTCAGAAAATAGGCGATATTCTTGGTGAAGCGTTTCTTCCGGAGCATCAGGAAACATTAACCTATCGTTATACGCAAGATGGGCAGGAGAGAATTTTAAAGCTGACGAATAATAGATTAGATTTCGAAGATGAAAGGACCGGAGTAATTATAGTAATTTACGATGTTACAAAAGAACAACAACATGAACAGACGCGAAAAGATTTTGTTGCCAATGTATCGCATGAATTGCGCACTCCACTCACAACAATTAAGAGTTATATCGAGGCTCTAGATGATGGCGCTATTAAAGATGAGAAGATAGCAACTAATTTCATTAAAGTCGCTAACCAAGAGACTGACCGGATGGTTCGTCTCGTAAATGATTTATTATTGCTTTCGAGAATTGAAGGAGATGCACTGGAAGTTAATCGCACTTTTATATCGATTTCAACGCTGATTGAGGATGTTATTGATCGCTTCAACATGAAATTACAGGAGAAAAATATTAACTGCACTTATCTTGCGGAGGAATCTTTACCAGATGTTTTTGTTGATACCGATAAAATTGATCAGGTGTTAAATAATCTGATTTACAATGCAATAAAGTACACTAATCACGGCGGCAAGATTCAGATTTCTAGCTATCTTAAAGAGAATAGAATATATGTTGAAGTTGCTGACAATGGTGTTGGAATACCTGAAGAGGACCTGTCGCGATTATTCGAACGTTTTTATCGTGTAGACAAAGCTCGCTCTCGTGAACTTGGTGGTACCGGTTTAGGTTTGGCAATCTCTCGTGAGATTATTAAGGCGCATCAAGGCGGAATTTCTGTTGAGAGTGAACTTGGCAAAGGAACCAAATTTGTCTTTTATTTGCCATTGCTTGAGGAGGCGAAAAAGAATGAAAGAAAAAGTTAAATCAATCCTACTAGTTTTTTTGGTTCTTTTAAGCCTTGGTCTAATAGGGGCTATTAATATGTTTGATTTTAATCGTAGTAGTGCTTCAATTTCGGAATATTATCCGCAAATAACTTTGGGTGATAGTAAGGAGCTTGAACAGCTTGTTATGCCAGCGGAGATTGTGGTGCATGCTTCGGAAGGGAAGAGCTATCTTTTAAATAGAAATAACAAGTACTATAACCTAATTTATAATGAGGTTAAAAAGTTTACTTTTTTCAGCCCTACGCTGGTTGAGGAGAAAATAAATTGGAGTAATTTTCGAAACAGTAAGAATGGGTTGGAGTTAATTTTTGCTAACCCCTATGACGCCAGCTCATTGGAAGCAATTTTTAATTTAATGGTAAGTATGCCTAATCTCCAATCTATTGATCGTATCTGGTTCTTCACAGATGATATGCTAGATGTAGGTGTCTATTTTATATCTGAGGAGCTAGACAAGGTCTATTACTCAAGAACAATCAACACAGCGCCGCTCATAAATGAATATCTTGATAAGGTGGCAACTGAACAACAGTACTCTTATCACCTAGCAAGCAGGGACATACAGGGAGAAAAAGTTGAAAAAGGCTATTATCTGCCGATTGGAAGTCTTATAGCTGATAGCATCAGTACGACATATCTTAAATTTTCAGAGAACAATATAATTCAAATGATTTTTCCTGTGCCTAGCTCGGTGCGCCTTTTTTATTCGGAGGACACTCATGACTCAGTCTATTATACAGATGGGATTAGTAGCTTAGAATATTATAATGAGTCGAATGATTTTAGTTTTTATCAACCGGTTCTTGAAGAGACGATGAATTTTAATCTTGAGCGAGAGTTGGCAGCGACGATTAAGTTTATTAATCAACATGGCGGTTGGGATGGTGACTATTTGCTAACAGTAACAGATAAAAAGTTTGAAGAGTCAAGAATAAATTTCCGTTTCACAAAATATGTGGAGGGGATTCCAATTTACACTGCAGATGAAGGATATGGAGTAATTCAGGCTGAAGCTATTAACAATATAGTAAGTAATTATAATCGCTCAACCTTATTAGCCGATAGGGTTACTAATTATTCGCAGTTAAATATGTCAGGAACAGAATTACTTACAGCATTGGCCAAAAAATCAATAAGGCAGACACAGATTAATGATATTAATCTTGTATATAGATTAACTTACTTGAAGGGGAATTTGAAATTAGAGCCATATTGGCTGATTGAATATAACGAAGCTGAACAATTGCTGATTGCTGCGCTGAAGTAGGAGGACTAGTAAAATGGATTGGGGAAAAACTAAAAGTATCTTAATTATTACCTTTCTTTTGCTTAATATACTATTAGGCTATCAGCTATTTCTAAAGTATGATGAGTCTGATTATAAATTCTGGGGTCAGATGAGTGAAAAGGAGATTCAGGAACTTCTTACAGAACATCGGATTATAATGACTGCAAATATACCTAAAGATAAGCCTTCGATGAATTTTATTCGAGCCAATGTAATTTCTTCTACGGGGGTATTGCCGTTTAAAGCCGCTGATTATGAAAACATTACAGAGGATATAATTAGATTAGCCCTAGCAGATAAAGTTGGTAATATTGATGAATTTGTTTTAGATAAGGCCGCATCAAGTCCAGGCGATCAATATTTTCATCAAGAAAAATCGGGATTCCCGATTTTTGGGGGACAGCTGATTGTTGAACTTACAAATAATAAAGAACTATCGTATCAACAGGATTATTTTGAAGTTGTGGGCGAAGGAGCAGAGCTCAAAATAATCTCCGCAATGAATGCTCTTAAAGATGCAATAGATCTACGTTTAATACCAGATAACTCGGAAATTGAATCGCTGACGCTGGGGTATTATGGTGAGGGAATTCGCTCGCTTCTATATGAAATACCGCCAGTATGGCGTGTAGTTTATAAAGCTGACAATATTATTAATGTGTTACATATTAATGCATTTACAGGCGAAAACGTGTTAAAATTAGGTTAAAATATTTCTTTTATGTAAGAACAGTGGAGGACAATTTTGATTAAATATAGTGTGTTAGCAAGCGGTAGTACCGGCAATTCGATCTATGTTGGTACTGAAGATAAAAACATTCTGGTCGACGCAGGGATTAGTGGGCGCCGACTTGAAGAATCACTTGCTGAAGTCAAGATAATGATTGAACAACTTGATGGCATCTTTATTACACATGAACATGACGATCATGTTCGGGGGATTGGTGTAATTGCAAGGAAGTATCGTATTCCACTTTATATGAATTATAATACTTTCTGTAACCTGCCAAAAACTGTTGGTGAAATCGATCAATCCTTAATTAGAATTATTGATACAGGAGGTAAATATATTATTGGTGGATTGGCGATTGAGTCTTTTGGCGTTTCACACGATGCTGCTGAGCCTGTTGGCTATATAGTAAGTGCCAACGATTATAACTTAAGCATTGTCACTGACCTTGGTTATGTAAATAATAGTATAAAAGAACGAATTAAGGGCTCAGATGCTATTATAATGGAAACTAATCACTGTGTTGAGATGCTGAGGATGGGTTCTTATCCTTGGCCGCTTAAGTTACGGATCTTGAGTGCTGTAGGGCACCTATCCAATGATGATGCAGCAGATACTTTGGTTGATATTATAACTGAAAATACGCTGCGTGTTCATCTATTTCATCGTAGTCAAGAAAACAATCAACGAGATCTAGCACGACTTACAGTAATTAATCGCTTAGAAGAATACGGAGTAAATCACAACAAATTAAAAATACTAGATACATATGCTGATCAACCGACAGACATGGAGAGAATTGGAACATAGACAGAATCTACTGAGGTGAAGAGAATGAACAATAATAGAAGTGGTTTAGCAACATTTTTTCTAGCTTTTTTTGCGGCGATTATCGGTGCACTAATAATGGTCTTTGGTCTTTATGTAGCGGCAAGTACTGGTTATTTGAAGCTACCTGATTCAATTGTTGAACAGTTGAATGAGGTCGACCGAGAGAATGGAACAAAAACTGAGACAAATATAGAAGTACTCGATGTCAGTTCGGCGATAATTGAGGCAGTACAGAAAGTTAGACCCGCCGTTGTCGGCGTAGTCAATATCCAGGAGAGAAGCTCTTTCTGGAATCCGCAAATTTCTAATGTGGACGTAGGCGAGGGATCTGGCTTCGTATTTGAGGTTAAAAATGGAAAAGGGTATGTTCTTACCAACCATCATGTTGTTGACGGAGCAAAGGAACTTGAAATTATTTTAAGTTCTGGGGAAAGAGTGAAAGGTGAGTTAATTGGCTTAGATATAGTAACTGACCTTGCAATTATTGCAATCGACGAAAAATATGTTGAGGGAGTTGCTGAGTTGGGTGAATCAACCAACCTTAAAGTTGGTGAGACGGCAATAGCGATTGGAAATCCGCTTGGACATGAGTTTTCGCAGACCGTAACTGTTGGTGTAATCAGTTCGGATAACCGCATTTTGCGGATGGACATGAATGATGATGGAAAAATTGACTGGGAGAGCGAAGTTATTCAGACTGATGCAGCTATCAATCGCGGAAATAGTGGTGGTCCGTTAGTTAATATTGCCGGTCAGGTAATTGGTGTAAATAACTCGAAGATTGATGACAGTAGGGTAGAAGGCATTGGTTTTGCGATTCCAATCTCTGAAGGTAAATCAGTTATTCAGCAATTAATGGATACTGGAAAAGTCGTTAGACCATTTATGGGTGTAATGTTATATGACGTTATCAGCCTTTCTTCTTATAATCGCACAGAGGTTGTTAAGGTGCCAGATGCATTAAAAGATGGTGTTGTGATAACTGAGGTTGTGTCTGGTGGGGCTGCTGAAGCTGCTGGTCTTAAGACGATGGATGTAATTGTTAAACTTGATAATCGCGACATTGCTGATTCAAATGCTCTACGCAAGTACCTATATGACAGCAAAAAAGTTGGCGAGGAGTTAAAGGTAACCTTCTATCGTGGAGGAAAGCTCAGGACCACGACTCTTGTACTTGCTGGCAATGAAAGTTAATATTGTAGCAGTTGGGAAACTGAAAGAGCATTATTTAATGGATGGCATTAGCGAGTATGCTAAGCGCCTGAAACCTTTCTTGAAGCTAACGATAATTGAGGTTGCTGAAAGTAAGGCGCCAGAAAGACTTAGTCAGAAAGAGCAGGAACAGGTTCTCGAACAAGAGGGCAGCAGAATACTAAGTCAACTAAATGATACTCAATATGTAATTGTTTTGGCTATTTCTGGGGAAATGATTAGTTCAGAGCAGTTTGCTGAGAAACTCGATCAGTTACTCATTCAGGGTAGAAGCGAAATAACCTTTGTGATTGGTGGGTCGTTAGGATTGTCGGATGTTGTCTATCAACGAGCAGATTATCTTATCTCATTTTCGCGTTTTACCTATCCACATCAGCTGATGCGCTTGATATTAATAGAACAGATTTACCGAGCACACAAAATAAATCGTGGTGAACCGTACCATAAATAAAGTTTTAATTTTAGAGGAGGAGACAGCATTGAAAGAAGAATGGGGAATATCAACAAAAGCGGTGCATGGTACTTATCGTGCAGATGAAACAGGCGCTAAAACAATTCCGTTGCACCAGACTGCTTCTTACGATTTATTTACGGCTAAGCGAGCAGCTAGCCTTTTTGATTTAACTGAGGCGGGGAATATTTATACAAGAATTAATAATCCGACCAACACTTACTTTGAGGAAAAAATGAATTTGTTGGAAGGAGGGGTAGGTGCGCTGGCAACAGCCTCTGGGCAGGCAGCAGTGATGATTGCTATTTTAAACATCTGTCAAGCTGGTGACCACATTGTCACCGCCTCGAATCTGTATGGTGGTACCTACACATTATTTAAATATACTTTTAAAAGGATGGGAATCGAGGTTAGTTTTGTTGACCCAGCACTAAGTTATGACGAGTTACAAAAACAGATCCGCCCCAACACAAAACTTGTTTTCGGCGAAACGATTGGTAATCCCGATCTAGCGGTGTTGGATTTTGCAAAATTTTCGCAACTGGCACACACAAATGGAGTGCCCTTAATGATTGATAACACGTTTACGACTCCGTACCTATTTCGACCGTTTGAACATGGTGCTGATATAATAATTCATTCTGCTACCAAATATATCGGCGGACATGGTAATAGTATTGGTGGTATAATAATCGACGGTGGTAATTTTGATTGGCGAAATGGAAAGTTCCCATTATTGTCCGAGCCAGATCCGAGTTATCACGGGATTAATTATATTAGGAATTTTGGTAAGCAAGGATATATTACTAAAGCACGCGTTCAGCTGATGCGAGATGTTGGTGGAGTCATTAGTCCTTTTAACGCTTTTTTACTACACATGGGATTAGAAACCCTGGCACTTCGGATGCAACGGCATAGTTCGAATGCGCTAAGTCTCTGCCAATACTTACTGACACACCCAGCAGTCGATAGCGTTTCTTATCCGCTACTACCTGAGCATCCGTCCTACAAACTTGCACAAGAGTATTTCCCGCAGGGTGCAGGTGGAATGTTAACTTTTAGAATAAAAGGTGGTAGACTAGCAGGTGAAAAGTTTATCAACAACGTTAAGTTAGCCAGTTTAGTTGCTAATCTTGGAGACACACGGACGCTGGTAATCCATCCGGCAAGTACAACACATAGCCAACTTACTGAAGCCGAACAAGATGCTTCGGGCGTATATGCAGACTTAATTCGCGTGTCTGTTGGCATTGAGGATATCAAAGATATTGTTGTTGATTTTGAACAAGCATTGGCACAGACTTTGAGATAAAATTATTACAAGAAATAAGGAGAGAAGAAAATGCCGATTATCATTCCCGAGAAATTTCCTGCGTACAAAACGTTAACGCAGGAGGGACTATTTCTGATGAAAGAGAAACGGGCACAGACGCAGGATATTCGACCGCTGAAAATAGCGATCTTGAATTTGATGCCCTTAAAAATAAAGACAGAGAAACAATTGTTAAGACTGATTTCTAACAGCATGATTCAGATTGACTTAACCTTTATTCATCCGAGGTCGCATACAAGCAAAAATACAGATATCAACCATCTCGATACTTTTTATAAAACTTTTGAGGATATCAAACATGAGAAATTTGATGGCATGATTATTACTGGTGCTCCGGTTGAGCATTTGGAGTTTGAAGATGTTGATTATTGGAAAGAATTGCAGGAGATAATGGATTATGCTGAAGACAATGTGACAGCAACAATGTTTATCTGTTGGGCAGCTCAAGCGGGGCTATATCATTTTTATGGCATACCTAAATATCCGTTAGAAAAGAAACTGTTTGGCGTTTATCCGCACAAGGTTGTTAAGAAATCATTCTTAATTAATGGTTTTGATGATACCTTTGTTGCGCCGCATTCGCGTCATACTGAGGTCAGGAAAGAGGATATAGAAAAAGAGAAGGATTTATTAATACTTGCGGAATCAGAAGAAGCAGGGGTGTATATCGTAACAAGTAGGTCCAATGACAAGATCTTTATTACAGGTCACTTTGAATATGATGATACTACTTTACATGATGAGTACGTGCGTGACTTAGAAAAAGGTCTGCCGATTGAGATGCCTGTCAATTATTACCCAGGAAATGATCCGACCAAGAAACCTGAAAATAACTGGCGAAGCCATGCAACGTTACTGTTTGCCAATTGGCTGAACTATTATGTTTATCAGGTTACCGATTACAAATTAGAATAACGAATAAAGCCTATCTATTGTACTATCATTAATTAATCGAGGGAGATTATTATGAATCTGAAAAAAATATTAATTGTTATTGTGGCTGCGCTTGCTTTAATTGGTATATACCTTTTTCTTTCAACGTATATGAGTGCTAGCGTTTATCGTGCGCATGAAGGCGTAGTAGTTCAAGATAATGAAGTTGTGGCTGATAAAGTAATGATAGTAGTAGCAGGTGAGAGAAAATATAGTCTTTTTAAACCAGATGTCATTTATGGAACTGTAACTGTTGATGATGGGACAACCTATCATATGATACTTACTGATGATGGCACCAGTTATTTAGGTAAAGTCTATGATGGATTTGGAGCTAGTAACCTTGTGGAGGTTGGCGAGATGAGGTCGACAAGTGGTTTAAAGGAACTATATCTAAGTTTAAAAGACATTGATGAAGAGTATGGTAGCGGTAGCATATTATATGCGCCGGCAACAAATTTTGAAGATGCACAGGCTATTAAAGACAGCTTAATCATTAAATAATAATTAGAACTATTGGGTGAAGAAGGATCAAGTATGAAAACTTTAGTGATTTATGATACTTCAATTGATGGTGGCCTATTAAGTGGGAAGATGGAGCTTGCTACTGGTCTATTTGAACAGGCTAATATTGAAATTGAAATATTTCTTTATGATAATGATAAATTATTGGCTAATAAAATTGCGTTAATTAAGAATCGCAAATACAAAAAAATTGCAATTATTGCAGGACAACGCATTGCCAAATTAATTATCTCCTTATTAAAGGAGAACAATCTTTCGATACCCATTGCTTTGTTTAATGATAATGAATCTCAGCAGCATATTTACTTTAACAAAAAGATTCTGCTAGATGAGCTTATTAACTTTTCATTAGCGGATGAATATAATCTGATTGATTTTAGTTTTGTTAATTGCAAATGTTTTCGCAGAAGCTGTGAGCTGGGCGGTTTGATGAATATCGATAGAAAATTGAATCGCATTAAACGCTTAATTGGACCGGCTAAAGATCAGCCGATTACAGTTAAGATAGCGTGGGATGAGGGTGATTTAGAAGTTGATATACTCTATCTGATGGTCGAACCTATTTCCGGCGAGCGTGGGAACTATTTTGCAGTTACCTTAATAAAAGATTGCTCGCACCTAGAAGCAATTACTTTGGGTCGAGCTATTCAACGTGGTGAGAAGATAGACAGTCCGTATTTAATGAGATTTACAACAGAGAAGCTAGCAATTGAAAGCAAAAAGGAAACGCAAGTTTTGATTGATGGCGAAGCGGAAACAACTACTTCGCTTGAGTTTGTTTTTGCTGAGCAACAAATATATTTAAAGCACCTTTCTTTACAAGCGGATGATGTCATGCTATCGCACCGACTTACTACTGCGATCTATGATTTTAATCATCTTAGCTTTGTAAATAATTTTAGGAAGAATATCCTTATTGACCTACTTACAATTCTCTGGGATATTAGACGTCATAACCCGTTTTCCTATTGTAATAGGAAATCGATTCCGGAGGAATATTTTACGCGGGCAGAGCAAACTCTTGATGATGGATTTCTCTATTTAGTACTTGCTGATAGTGGCAGCCCTGCTGCTGAAGTTGTAAGCTATTTCACTAAAAGAACATTTTCACATATTTCAATTTCTTTTGATCCATATCTGGACACGATTGCAAGCTATAATGGTGGACTGGGACTGAATAGACCGGGGCTTCATGCAGAAGATATTCACTACTTTTATCAGAAGCCTGATGCAAGTATCATCATCTATAAAATGCCGGCAACATATCAACAAAAAAGCGCAGTACTTAATGAGATTAGAAGGATTAATGATGAGGGAAGCTCCTATAATTTTCTTGGCTGGAACGCTGAAGGTAGGCGTGAGAATATCATGTTTTGCTCACAATTTGTCTATCATACCTTAGAAAAAGCTGGATTATTGTATTTTGAACGTGATCCTGCGCGAGTGCGGCCATCAGAATTTGTCGAACTAGATCATAACCGTCAATTAACCTTTTGCTGTAGTTTTTACTTACATGATCTACTTAATAATAGCTATTTGTTAGAAGATGATAGCTTTTTTCAGGAGAGTAAACACTTACATTTGTTAGATAAGACAATTGATTTTAGAAAGGCAAGGTGATTGCAACATGTCAATTTTAATTTTTGGTCATAAGAATCCGGATACTGACTCAATAGCTTCGGCAATTGCTCTTTCCTATTTAAAAAACAAAATAGGGGTGGAATCTGAGGCTGTAGCGCTCGGGACACTAAATCGTGAGACGGAGTTTGTTTTAAGCCATTTCGCAGTTCAACACCCGCGTGTAATTGAGAATGTAAAAACCGAGTTAAAGGACCTTCGCCTTGATTATGTTGCAGGGCATAAAATTGATAGCTCAATTTACGAAGTCTTTAATCTGTTTGCTCATAATAGCGTTAAAACGGTTCCACTAGTAAATGACTCAAACGAAATTATTGGTATTGTAACAATGAAGGATATTGCAATAAGTCAGATGATGGGCAATATTTCACATCTAGACACTCGTATTTCTCATATTACTAAAGCACTAAAAGGTAGAATTTTAACAGGGGAAGATCAAGAGGTATCCGGCAAAATTGCCGTTAGCGCCTATTATAAGGAGAGTATGATTGACGAGCTTGATAACTATGACATCATTATAGTTGGAGATCGCTATAATATTATTGAAGAGGCAATTAAGAAGCAGGTTAAGCTGATTATTATAACAGGTGGCAGGAACCTGCCTGATCATCTCAGTGTGTTGGCGCAAGAATTGAAAGTTTCAGTAATTTCAGTAATGACAGATACCTACACAACGGCAAAATTAATTAATCAAGCGAATTACATAAAAACAGTTGTTATAGATGCCCCGATTATTCAATTTAACGAGAGCGACTATCTTACTGATGTTAAAGAAGAGATGCTTACCAGCAACCACCGAAACTATCCAGTCGTCGATGAATCTGGCAAATACATTGGTTTTATTAACAAGGCCGAGATAATTAATCCACAACGCAAACGAGTCATTTTGGTAGATCACAATGAGATTAGTCAGAGCGCTGTTGGGATTGGTGAGGCTGAGATTATTGAAATTGTCGACCATCACAAAATCGGCGATATCGCTACCGACTTGCCGATTAAGTTTACGAATATCCCGCTTGGGAGCACCTGTACAATCGTATATAACAAGTACAAGGAGCTGAATATGGACGTACCTTTCGAGATTGCTGGTTTACTAATTTCGGGGATCCTTTCTGATACACTTGCTCTCAACTCACCAACTGCTACTAGGGAAGATAAAGAAGCGATTCTCGAGCTGAATAATATTTTGAATTTGGATATTCAGGAATACACAATGAAAATGTTCAGCGCTGGTGCATCGCTCGTTGGCTATACGGAAAGTGAAATTTTTCATAAAGATTTCAAGGAGTTTACAGTCGGCGACAAAAAAGTGGGTATTTCGCAGATTTTTACGCTTGATACAGCCGAGTTACACGACCGACAGGACAGCATAAATCAGTATATAAAACAACTACACCAGCAGAATGGCTACCACTTAACGATGCTTTTAGTAACCGATATTATAAAAAACGGTTCATATATTTTCTACTATGCTGAAAACGAGGCAATCCTTACTGCCGCCTTTGAGCAACGCATCAAACCCGGCCAGTTTCTCGAGGAGATTATTTCTCGCAAGAAACAGGTAGCACCAAGAATAATGTATGCATATCGCAACAAGTAAATTTATCGAATAAAAAAGCTATCCTCTGCAGGATAGCTTTTTAGTCGCATTCTTACTTCATCAATAACATCTATTTTATGAAATCATCAATTGCGGCAGTAAGATTATCAATCGCTTCTTTGTCGCCTGACTCAACAGCATCCACGATACAATGTTCAATGTGGTCTTTTAGAATCACCTTACCGGTACTCTGCAGGGCAGCAATTACTGCTGATAACTGTACTAGCACATCACTACAATCGCGTCCATCCTCAATCATCCGCTTGACAGCGTCTAGATGGCCGCTTGCCCGTGAAATGCGATTCAGAACAATTTTAGTCTGCGTGTGACTGTGTGTGTGTTCATGCGTGTGCACTGTTACATTACCATCAGCGTCGGTGTGTACATGTGCTTTTATCTTTACTTTTTTTCTCTCCATCTCTCTCAACTCCCTATACTGCCAAATCTTCGCCAAAATACTGCTGATACCAGACTAAGAAGCAATAAACGGTCCAGATTTTACGGCTATTATCAGTTACACCATTATAATGTTTATCTAATAATAAAAGCAAATTA
Organism: uncultured Caryophanales bacterium; assembly: GCA_964568525.1. Lineage (GTDB taxonomy): Bacteria > Bacillota > Bacilli > Tepidibacillales > Tepidibacillaceae > CAYZPB01. The sequence goes on along the minus strand of CAZMPM010000003.1, from coordinate 26,871 downwards.
TTCGTCTTAAAGAAACGCTTTGCCAGCTCGCTATTGAATAATTCTTTAACCAGCAAATAATATTTCTCTTCACGTAGCCAGACGCGGGTTGGCACTGGGAAACCTAGTTTCCTTTTATCAGCAACATTGACCGCCAGCTTCCGTTTAGCTGTATTTCTTAGAGCCAACTTCGTTTTTTCAAGGCTTACCTTGTACTCAAGTGGCAATTTCGTTGCCAGTTTTGCTACCTCAATATCGACAAAAGGCGCACGCACCTCAATCGAGTTAGCAGTAGTCATTCGGTCAGCTTTAAGCAGGATATCTCCCGCCATCCAGAAATGTATGTCAATATATTGCATCTTCACCACATCATCGAAGTCCTGCACGCGTTTATAGAATGGGCGTGTCAATGCCGCGTTTCGATATTTATCAGCAATATCATTTCGCAAAATCTCTTTACGCTCAGCCTCAGAAAAAATATTGGCATTTCCAATAAAACGGTCCTCAACATCTTTACTTGCGCGAATTAGATAATTTTTGCCCTTAACTTGAAAAGGAAACGCCTCCGCCAGTTTTCCTAAGCCAATTCTAAGAGGTCTTGGCAGATGACGCATCGGAGCTAGACTGAACGGTTCTTTATAGATGTTGTAACCAGCAAAAAGTTCATCCGCTCCCTCACCTGAAAGAACTACTTTTACATGGCCGCTTGCAAGCTCACTCACAAAATACAGAGCAATCGCCGCAGGGTCAGCTAACGGTTCATCCATCAAATACTGGGCCCGCGGTATGATCCCCCAGAAATCATCAGGAGCAATCATTTTGTTATAGTTTTTAATATTAATTACTTTAGCTAAACTTTCCGCTGCTGTAATCTCGTTATATAACTCATTTCTAAAACCAACGGTAAAAGTTTTATCTCCGCCGAACGAGGCTGCGATATAGCTCGAATCAACACCGCTTGATAGGAATGAACCAACTTCCACATCGCTAGTCGTATGCAGCTTGATTGACTCCTGCATCACTTCCTCAATCTTATTGGACCACTCTTCTAAGCTGTAGTTATCTTCAGTGTTTCTGCTAAAATCAACGTCGAAGTAGCGTTTTTGTGTAACGGTTCCGTTCTGGTAGATCATGTAACTTCCCGGTGCTAAGCGATAGATGCCCTTAAAAAAGGTTTCCGGTAACACTGAATATTGGAACGACAAGTAACATGCCAGTGCATCTTGATTGAACTCCTTATTAACGGCAGGGTGCTCGAGTATGCTCTTGATTTCTGAGCCAAATACCAGACCTTCAGCAATCTCCGCATAATACAGTGGCCTTACTCCGAAGAAATCGCGAGCCGCAAAAAGACTCTGATCCTGTTTATTCCAAATCACAAAAGAGAAGGTACCACGTAAATGGTCGAACATCTCCGCGCCATACAAACGATATGCCTTTAGTGTCGCTTCCGCCGCAGTCTCCTCTACAAAACTATAGCCAGCAACTTTTAACTCTGCCACCAGTTCCGGCAAATTATATAATTGACCACTGAACAGAATCGTTTCGTGCTCTAATTTATAGATTAACGAAGGACACTTGTGTGGATTGCCTGACAGGTTCAGCGAACGATAGGCAAGGGCAATCTGTTCATCAACATGCGAACCCTCGCAGTCCGGACCGCGATGCACAATAATCTCATTCATTTTTTTCAGAATTGCTTTCTTCTCAGTAATCGGCGAATTATCAACGAAGCCACAGATACCACTCATTTTATCACTCCCAGTTATGTTAAAAACTATAACCATTATATCTTATTTTCTAGCGAGAGTAATACATTTCCCCGCACAAAACATTGAAAAATTGAAAAAAATATGATATCTTTACCCTGATGGTATCAGACCCGCTAGTTAAAGCGGATTTGAACTATACAGCGATACAATTAATTTGCACAAAAACTTCATTTCTGCTTTGAGCCTTATGGACAGGGACAGAATCAAGAATGTTTAAAGCATCATTCACCTTCTTGACATTTGTCCAGGCGGTGTTTTTTATTTTCAAATACTTTTTTAGGTAGGTGAATCTGATGAGTATAGCTTTTATTGGTGCCGGTAAGGTGAGCAAGACTTTCGGTCTATATCTGAAGAATCATGGTGTTGCTGTAGCTGGTTATTACAGCCGGACATATCAATCCGCTGTCGATGCCGCAGCCCTAATAGGCACCGTGCCATATCGCTCACTGACTGAACTTTTATCTGCAGCTGATATTATTCTAATCACAACACCAGATGATGTGATTAGCGCTGTAGTTGCACAGATCCAAGCTGAAATTACTGAAAATGCCGAGCTAGCAGCATCACTACCCGACAAAAGCTTTGCTCACATGAGCGGCGTTCACAGCTCTGAACTGTTGAAACCGCTTCACGCAATGGGAGCGACAACGTTCTCGTTACACCCGCTGTTAGCCTTTACCGAACCGGTTCGTTCGGCAGAAGCATTAGAGGGCGCCTATTTTGCAATTGATGGGAGTGGAGCTCACTATCAGCAGATAATTGACCAATTAGAACAGATTATCGATAAATTAATTGAGATTGCACCAGCGCAGAAGGCACTTTATCATGCTGCGTCAGCGGTTATCGCGAATTATCAGATAGCAATTATTGATTTAGGATTAACAATGCTAACAGAGCTTGGTTATACGCGTGAGCAAGCGCTACAGCTTGCTGAGCCGCTGGTTCGCCAGAATGTGGATAACCTGTTTGCGTTAGATTGCGGGCAGGCATTATCCGGACCAATCGCTCGCGGCGATGCCGGAACAGTTGCCAAACATGTTGCGGCAATAACTGCAACTAATCAGGAATGGTTGGACTTATATCGTCGATTGGGTAGTCTGACAATCGAGCTAGCGAGCAGAGCGCAGCGAATCAATGCTGAACAAGTGACTAAATTGAAGGAGGTTTTGAACAACGATGAATAAAAAAGTAACGACTAACACATTCCAGAAAATGAAAGAGAACAATCAGAAAATTTCGATGCTAACGGCTTACGATTATCCAACTGCTAAACTTATGGATGAGAGCGGAATTGACAGTATTCTTGTAGGTGACTCGCTGGGTTCGGCTGTTCTTGGTTATCAGGATACTACCAAGGTGACGATGGAGGACATGATTCATCATTCTAAAGCAGTTGCTCGCGGTGCACAACGGGCACTAGTTGTGGTTGATATGCCGTTTTTGTCGGTTCATTTAGGCAAGGAAAAAGCCGTATATAATGCCGGCCGATTAATGCAAGAGGGCAATGCTCAAGCAGTCAAAATCGAGGGTGGAACCGAGATTGCAGAGATTGTTAAAGCGATTACAACTGCAGGGATTCCGGTTATGGGACATATCGGTTTGACTCCGCAGCAGGTCCATCAGCTGGGCGGATATTTTGTTCAGGGACGGACTACGGCGCAAGCAGAAAAGCTTATTGAGGATGCCTTAGCAATTCAGGAGGCAGGTGCCTTTTCAATCGTGTTAGAATTGATTCCGGCGGAGCTGGCGACAATCGTCAGTCAGAAATTAGCAATACCTACAATTGGCATTGGCGCTGGTGTCGGTTGCGATGGTCAAGTACTAGTTGTTCATGACATGCTTGGCCTATTCCAAGGCAATACACCAAGCTTCGCAAAAAAATATGTCGATCTTACGACAGAGATGAAGCGAGCTTTTGTTCAATATCACCAAGAGGTGCTGGCGGAAACATTTCCAACGACGGAGCATGAGCGCAAACTTGATCAGGAAATTTATGAGAAATTGATCAGTAAGCAATAAGGAGCAAAAAATGAAAACAGTTCATAAGATAGCTGATTTACGAAAAGAGCTGGAACAAGTCCGTCGCGATGGCACAAGCATTGGCTTTGTTGCAACGATGGGTTCGCTTCATGCTGGACATATCTCACTCGTTCGCGCTGCACTTGCGGACAACGATTATGTTGTTGTTAGTATTTTTGTCAATCCAACGCAGTTTGGGCCAAACGAAGACTTTGACACATATCCACGCAGTCTTGAACGAGATCAGCAACTTTTGCAAGAGGCGGGAGCTAATCTGCTGTTCGCACCAACTGCATCCGAGATGTATCCCAATGGCTATAACACCTATGTAGAGACTTTCGGGGTAACTGATGTGCTGTGTGGGGCTAGTCGTCCGGGTCATTTCCGAGGCGTCACAACAGTTGTCAGCAAGCTATTCAATATCGTGCAGCCTGTATGCGCCTACTTCGGACAAAAGGATGCTCAGCAATACGCGGTAATTAGGCGAATGGCCACAGATTTGAACTTCCCGATTGAAATAATCAGCTGCCCGATTGTGAGAGAGGCAGATGGACTGGCGCTAAGTTCGCGGAATAAATATTTAACGGCGAATGAGCGGGAACAGGCCACCGTACTTTATGAAGCACTTCAATTAGCTGAAAAGTTAGTTGCGGGCGGAGAGAGAGATTCTGCTTTTATAAGTAATCGACTCTATGATACAATAGCAAAATGTGAGCTTGCCAGAATCGAATATATTGCAATTGTTGACGCAACTACCCTAGAAGCAGTAGACAAGATTGTCGGGGAGACATTGGTAGCATTAGCGGTTCATTTTGGGAAGACACGACTGATTGATAATACGGTTATAAGGGGATGAGGGTATGTTTGTAGAAATGATGTTAGGAAAGCTGCACCGAGCTACGGTAACGGAGGCAGATATTAATTATATCGGTAGCGCAACAATTGATAAGGAATTGATGAAGGCGGCAGGTTTCATTACTAATCAAAAAGTTCAGGTTGTCAATATAAATAATGGAGCAAGGTTTGAGACTTACGTAATTGATGGGGCTCCTAATAGCGGTGTTATCTGTATTAACGGAGCTGCTGCTCGCTTAGTACAACCAGGGGATAATGTAATAATTATGGCTTTTGGCTTAATGAAACAGGACGAGGCAGTAACTTATCAGCCAAGCGTTGTATTTCTTAATGATAAAAATGAAGTAACGGAAATTGGAGTAGAAAAGGCTGAACAGAACCGCAAACAGTAGGAGCTGAACTAGATGCGCTGGGGAGATAAGCGTTATCACACCTTAAATTATCATAACCGCCAGCTCTTCAATGAGAAGGTTTTCAAAGTCTCGCTTGATGCCGGTTACAGCTGTCCCAATCGTGACGGCAAATTGGGTGTAGGCGGCTGCATTTACTGTAGTGAACTCGGCTCAGGCGACTATGCTGGAAGACGCGAACATAGTCTTACCGAGCAGTTTATAAGTGTGCGTGACAAAATGCACGAGAAATGGCCGAACGCTCTATACATCGCTTACTTTCAAGCCTATACCAATACCTATGGACCACTTGAGCAATTGCGTGCGAACTACTACTTACTTCTCGAGCAAGGTGGTGTTGTCGGCCTGTCGATTTCCACGCGACCTGACTGCTTACCGCCAGAGGTGCTTGATTTATTATCTGAACTAAATAAAAAAACCAAACTCACTGTCGAGCTTGGTTTGCAGTCGATGCATGATCGAACGCTTGCTCTGATCAATCGTGGTCATGATTATCAGAGTTTTCTTATGGCAGTAACGGATCTCAATCGTCGTCAAATCGACATTGTGCCGCATATAATATTAAACCTCCCTGGCGAAACCAGAGAGGATATGCTTGCTACTGTATCTGCCTTAGCACAATTACCGATTCAAGGAATTAAGGTACATATGCTACATTTGTTAGCCAATACACCATTAGTTCAATTGTATGAACAAGGCGAACTGAAATTCATGAACCGTAATCAGTATGTTGAACTAGTTGCAGATATTCTCGAAATCTTACCGCCTGAGCTCGTCATCCATCGTCTAACCGGTGATGGACCGCTTAAGCTATTGATTGAACCACGGTGGACTATTAAGAAATGGGAAGTCCTAAACGCCATTGACGACGAGCTAGCACGTCGCGACTCTTGGCAAGGGAAAAAGTTTAATTTCTGCGCATCCCCAGAAAAATAATGATGTATCTAAATAACTCGACTACAGCGTAGAGCGTAGCAGCCACATACGTAAGTGCCGCAGCATCAAGAACTTTTTTTACACCGGCACCCTCGCTCGTGCTGATAATCCCTTCGGTTGTAAGTAATTGTCTTGCCCGCCCAGACGCATTAAACTCAACTGGCAATGTCACCAATTGAAAAGCAACAATCGTTGCAAAAAAGATAACTCCAATTCCAATCAGGTTAAACGAGTAGAATAGGATTCCAGCAATAATTAAGATTGGTGCTAAGCCAGAAGTGAATTTCAATACTGGTGTCATTCTGTGTCTTAATACCAGCATATTATATTGCTCTTTATGTTGGATTGCGTGTCCGGTTTCGTGTGCGGCAATCGAAACAGCAGAGATAGAACTCGCCCCATAGACGCCTTCCGATAGACCGATAACCTTATTAACCGGGTCATAATGGTCAGTAAGCATGCCTGGGACAGCTTTTACTCCGATATGTTGCAAACCATTTTTATCTAATAATAAACGTGCGGTTTCAGCACCGGTCATTCCTGACCTAATGCCAACTTTCGACCATTCTTTGAAATTATGTGATACCTTATATTGCGCCCAGACCGTAAGCCCAAGTACTGCAAAGAGCGCAAGCAATGTTAATGAATATAGATCCATTTTACTGTTCTCTCCTTAAGTTTTCGTCTAATCACCATGATAATAAATCTGTGTGCTATATAATTATACTGTTTTTTTACAATTAGTCCACTTTTAAACTCTAGGCAATAATTACAAACAATTTGCACTTATCAACAAGAATTTGGTAAAATCATTGGTATTCTGCCTGATTATTAAGTATAATACATCGTGTATTTAGCTAATAATCCGCTAAACGAATTTTCGTAAATCGCGGATAAAAAATATATAGAATTAGGAAGTGATCTTATGGAACTGTGGTTTACAGAAAAACAGACTGATAAACATGGTATTACAACAAAAGTTACCCAGACATTGCACAGTGAACAGACTGAGTATCAGGAACTTGATATTATTGAGACTGAACAGTTTGGAACGATGCTGTTACTGGACGGCATGGTGATGACTACAGACGTTGATGAGTTCGTCTATTCTGAGATGATTACACATGTTGCTCTCAATGCACATCCCAATCCACGGAAGGTTCTGGTCATTGGTGGTGGCGATGGGGGAACGATTCGTGAAATTATTAAGTACCAATCAGTGGAAGAGGCAATTCTCGCGGAAATAGATGGACGCGTGATTGAAACCTCAATCGAATATTTCCCGCAGATTGCAAGTGCTTTAACAGGCAATCCTCGCGTTAAACTTGAGGTTGGCGACGGTGTGCAATATATTCGGGAGCACACGAACGAGTTCGACGTAATCATTGTTGATTCCACGGAACCGATTGGGCCCGGCGAGGGACTTTTTGCGAAAAGCTTTTATGAAGAGGTGTATGATGCGCTCAAACCAGACGGTATTATGGTAGCGCAGACGGAATCTCCTTGGTTCAATCAAGAACTGATTTCGCGAGTATTCAGGGATATTCAATCACTATTTCCGATTACGAAATTATATCTAGCGAGTGTTCCGACTTACCCAAGCGGACTATGGAGCTTCACGATTGGTTCGAAGCAGTATGATCCACTGGCGGTGGAGGTTCAGCAGATTCCTGAACTTTCAACGAAATATTATACTAGAGAACTGCATCAAGCGGCTTTCGCGCTGCCGCAGTTTGTAGCTGATTTAATCAAAGGGAGTAGTAAAAATGAAATTTGATGATGCCTATTACGGAAATATTTTTATGGGTGCAACAAATGATTATCAAGCGGCACATGCGGTAATTTACGGAATGCCGATGGATTATACGAGCAGTTTCCGACTAGGCTCGCGTTTTGGTCCGAAAAAAATTCGCGAAATGTCGATACTACTTGAAGAATACAGCCCATATCTTGATCGGGATCTAATTGAAATTAAATATTTTGATGCCGGAGATATTCCGCTACCTTTCGGGAATGCTGAGAAGAGTATTGAGTTGATTGGTGATTATGTTCGCCGATTACTTTATGATGTTAAGTTACCGATTGGCCTTGGTGGCGAACACCTTGTTAGCTGGCCAGTAATCCGTGAGCTTTATCATAAGTATCCCGATTTAATTGTTTTTCATTTTGATGCTCACGCCGATTTACGCATCGACTACGAGGGAGAAGTACTTTCGCACGCTACGCCGATACGAAAGGTTGTTGAGCTGATTGGCGGAGAAAACGTGTACCAATTTGGCATTCGTTCCGGCACAAAAGATGAATTTGCTTATGCCCGTAAGCATATCAATTTCTACCCAGATGAAGTTTTAGTGCCGCTGAAAAAGGTGCTCGCACAAAAAATCAACCGACCAATCTATCTAACGATCGACATAGATGTGCTGGACCCAGCCTATGCGCCGGGGACTGGCACGATTGAAGCTGGCGGAATTAGTTCGCTTGAGCTGTTAGCTGCGGTACATGCGATTCTGGCGGCGGATTGCCAGATTGTTGGTGCCGATATTGTTGAGGTTTGCCCACCATATGATGTGTCTGATCAGACATCAGCGATAGCGGCGAAATTAGTGCGCGAGCTTTTGTTAGGGGTTTCGAAATAATGAATAGAAAAGCTGTAATTAAGATTAACACAATGATTTACTATGATTATGCGCAGACAGAGAAAATCTCCGCCGAACATCAAGGTAAATATTATGAGAAAGAATCTTTTTACTATCTTAATTATCAAGAGCAGGATGCGGATACTGGAGAGACGATTACTACGACGATTCGCTGGCAGAACGCTCTACCATTGCAAGTGGTTGTGCTTAGACAGGGAGCGGCTAACGCTAAGAATGTTTTTCAGGAAGGGTTACTTGACTGTTCTGCTTATCAGACCGCAGAAGGTGATATCAACATTGAGACTGCGACTGAACGAGTGGAGATCTACAGTGACAAATTGGGTGGCAGGTTACTAGCCGCTTATTCGCTAAAAATGAACAGTCACTCGATTGGTGACTATGAATTAGTGATTTCCTATAGTTTTGGTGATTAAAGTGTCAATAATTTTTGGAGATTTGTGCTTTACTATTGACAGACATGGTAAAACGCATTAAATTGTTTAAATGATAAGGTAATAGCTGGCGAACTTTTATTGAGAGGAAGTGCTGTTAAATGGCGGTATCGGTCTATAATTTTGATGAGGAGTACGTAAAAGAGCTCGCAACCATCGAATTAGCATATCAAATTTTCAAAGAGACGAAGAGTCCTTTCTATTTTAATCAATTAGCGGAAGAGATTAAGAAAATCAAACAGATTAATAATGATAAATTATATGATGTTTTACCTCAACTTTATACAGAACTGAACCTTGATGGCAGATTCCTTCACCTTGGCAAAAACGAATGGGCGCTTAAAAGTTGGTATTCAGTAGCGACAGCCGATGAGTTGCTTAGAGTTCGCGAAATTGATGAGGACGAAGAAGATATAGTCGAGTTACTTGATGAAGAGCCCAGTATTGTGACAAAAGGTAAGATGCACAAGGATTATGAGTTAGATTCTGACATTGATAATGACGATGATATTGATCTTGATGCAATTGATGAAGATGCAGTTGACCTTGCTGATGATGACGATTTAGATGCGAATATTGATGAGGACCTTGATGCTGATTTAGATGAAGAACTTGATGATCTTACTGATGAAGATTTAGGTTATGAAGCTGACGAGGAAGAAATTGCCGCTGATGATGCTTATTTTAATGATGAAAAAATGGATGAAGAGTAATTATTAATCTGCTTGACAACCAAATGATATGTCTAGTAGAATTAAGTACGGGCAATAGTATTTTATGATAGAAAAATAGGTCTATTTTACAGAGGCCCCTGCAAAGGGTAAGGCTTCTGTTTTTATTTTATAAGCGCGATAATAATGTTTAGGGGAGAGATAATTATGACGAAGTATGTATTTGTAACCGGCGGTGTTGTATCGGCCTTAGGGAAGGGCATCACGGCAGCCTCTTTGGGTAGATTGCTTAAGAATAGAGGTTTAAAGGTTGCGATTCAGAAATTTGACCCCTATATCAATGTCGACCCCGGCAAAATGTGCCCCTTCCAGCATGGCGAGGTTTACGTTACCGACGATGGAGCGGAAACAGATCTAGACCTTGGCCACTACGAGCGTTTTATTGATAACAGCTTAAATCGAAATAATAATATTACTGCAGGCAAGGTCTATTCTGCAGTTCTTAATAATGAAAGAAACGGCGTATATAAGGGGGGTACAGTTCAAGTCATCCCGCATGTTACCAATGAGATTAAAGAGCGCATACTTGCTTCGAGTAATGATTACGATATTGTCATTACTGAGATAGGTGGAACAGTTGGTGACATCGAAGGGTTGCCATTTCTTGAAGCGATTCGTCAATTAAAGAATAACCTAGGCGCGGATAATGTTATGTATATCCATGTAACGCTAATTCCGTATATTGATGCAGCTGGCGAATTAAAAACGAAGCCAACGCAGCATAGTGTTAAGGAACTACGCTCAATTGGTATTCAACCGAACATGATTGTTTGTCGTACAAGTCATCCTCTAAACAATGATTTAAAAGAAAAATTGGCACTCTTCTGCGATATTGAGAAAGAGGCTGTTATCGAGAATCGTGACGCAGAGACATTATATGAGATTCCGCTAAGTTTGAGAAAACAGGGTTTTGATGATTATGTTGTAAGGCATTTTAAATTAGATTTACCATCTCCTAACATGCATGAATGGGAGTCGTTAGTATATAAGATTAAACATCTGGGTAAACAGACAAGGATTGCACTAGTTGGTAAATATGTCTCTTTACACGATGCTTACTTAAGCGTTGCTGAGGCCCTAAGTCATGGTGGCTATGCTAATGACACTGAGGTTAAAATTGACTGGTTTGATTCAAGAGATTTAAATGCGGGAAATGTGAAGCAGACGTTATCAGGCTATGACGGCATTGTGCTGCCAGGTAGCTTTGGAGATACACTTTCTGAAGGCGAGCTGGTTACCGCTAAGTTTGCTCGCGAAGAGCGCATACCATTTTTAGGTATTGGCATTGGCTTATATGCTGTTTTGCGCGAGTTTGCCAATAATAAATTAAAACTTGCCGAAGAGGTTATTTTTACGAATCTGCTAAGTTGTGAAAATGATGCACTGACAAATGAGAAACAACGAATTGGTTCCTATGCGATTAAGCTCGAGAAAAACTCCCACGGACATAACGCTTACCAAACAGAAGAGATTAACGAGCGGCACCGACATGTAGTCAACTTTGATGAGCAATACCATCAACTTTTTAAAGAGAATGGTCTTTGTATTACCGCTAAATCAGCTGCTGGTGATACGGTTGAAATGGTTGAATTAACTGATCATCCATGGTTTGTTGCTACACAATTTCATCCTGAATTTAAATCACGTCCGAACGTTCCACATCCATTATTTATTCAATTCATTAAAGCAACACAACATAACTAAGCATCAATTCGCAGTTGGACTATATTTGTTATAATAATTAAGAGGAGTGTTAATTATGGGGCTAGTTTCAATGAAAGAGATGTTACAGGCGGCAAAGGCTGGCAAATATGCGGTTGGGCATTTCAACATAAATAACCTAGAGTTTGTTCAAGCAATTGTTGAAGCAGCTGATGAGGAAAGATCGCCGTTAATTCTTGGGGTCAGCGAGGGAGCACTTAAGTATATGGGGCTCGAGTACACGATTGCCATGGCTGAGGCAGCAACACGATTGACTACAGTGCCGATTGCTCTTCACTTGGATCATGGTTCATACGAAAAAGCGCTTTATTTATTGGAAAATGGTTTTTCATCTGTAATGTTTGATGGTTCTAAGTACTCGCTGCAAGATAATATTCGTTTAACCCAAAAAGTTGTTGAGGTTGCGCGTTACATGGGAGCCTCCGTTGAGGGTGAGCTCGGAGCCATTGCTGGTACCGAGGATGATTTATCGATTGCTGAGGAAGAGGCAATGCTTGCGGATCCTGTAGAGGCTATTCGTTTCTATCAAGAGACCGGTGTCGATTGTTTAGCGATTGCGGTTGGCAGTGCGCACGGTGTTTATAAAGGGGAACCAAAAATCCGCTATGATATTATTGAAAAAGTGAGTAGTATGATTGATATACCGCTGGTTTTACATGGCGGAACAGGGATTCCTGATGATACAATCCGTAAGGCAATTCAAGCGGGAATCGGCAAAATCAACGTGAATACAGAAAACCAAATCGTGATGACGAATAAAATTCGCGAAGTATGTGCCAATGACAGCAAGGTTTATGATCCACGTAAATATTTAGGCCCAGGGCGCGAAGAGATTAAAAAAGCCGTTAAAGAGAAGATTCGTCTTTTTGGAAGTAACGGCAAGGCATAGGAGGATAAAAAATTGAAAATTTTTATCGACACAGCCAATATAGATGAGATTAGGAAAGCGGCCGCACTTGGAGTTATTTCTGGCGTTACAACTAACCCGTCGTTAATTGCCAAAGAAGGCCGGAGTTTTCGCGCTGTTATTGAAGAAATAACTGCGATTGTCGATGGGCCGATTAGTGCTGAGGTCATTGGTTTACGGGCGGATGACATGTTGGCAGAAGGCCGCGAGTTAGCAGCGATTTCACCGAACATTGTTATCAAGGTGCCGATGACAGCTGAGGGATTAAAAGCGGTCTCTGTTTTTAGTAAGGAAGGCATTAGGACTAATGTCACGTTAATCTTTTCAGCTAGCCAAGCTCTGCTCGCTGCACGAGCGGGGGCAACTTATGTATCGCCTTTTGTCGGTAGGCTAGACGATATTGGGCATAATGGGATAGAATTAATTGACGAAATTAATCAAATCTTCCTCCACCACGGAATCGAAACGCTTGTGATTGCAGCAAGTATTCGCCACACATTACATGTAATTGAAGCTGCTAAGGCTGGGGCTGATATTGCAACAATTCCTTATAAAATAATTGAACAGATGATCGAACATCCGCTAACCACTAGCGGTATTGAGAAATTCCTTGCAGATTGGGAGAAATCACACGAATGGAAAGACTGATGATTAAGGGCGGACAGAAACTGTCTGGCAGAGTAACAATTAGTGGCGCAAAAAACAGTGCTGTTGCGCTAATTCCGGCATCAATTCTTTCCGACTCAGTGGTTTATATTGATAACTTGCCGGACATTAAGGATGTAGCGATTCTGGCTGAGATACTGCGTGAGATGGGCGTTAAGGTCGAACTTCACAAAAGCACAATCATGATTGATCCACGCAATATGGTTTCTAAACCGATGCTTAACAATAAGATTAAGGAGCTACGTGCTTCCTACTATTTAATGGGGGCACTACTTGGCAAATTCGGTGAGGCTAAGATCGGTTTACCCGGAGGTTGTAATCTTGGAGCCAGGCCGATTGATCAGCACATCAAGGGTTTTCATTCACTTGGTGCTGAGGTTGAGAATAAGCCGGAATATATTGAGATCAAGGCAGATAAATTAGTTGGTAACAAAATTTATCTTGATACAGTCAGTGTTGGTGCGACGATTAATATTATGCTTGCCGCATCCCGCGCTGAAGGGGTAACAACAATTGAGAATGCAGCGAAGGAGCCGGAAATTGTTGATGTTGCAACAATACTTAACTCGATGGGCGTTAAAATTACCGGCGTTGGTACTGATGTAATTAAGATTCAAGGCGTAGAAAGTATGGAGGGCTGTCGCCACTCAATCATTCCTGATCGGATTGAGGCAGGAACCTATATGATAATGGCTGCTGCTACGGCTGGAGATGTCTATATTGACAACGTAATCCCCAAACACCTTGAGTCAGTAACGGCTAAGTTACGAGAAATCGGCGCTGAAGTTACTGAGAAGGATGATTCGATTCACATTGTTGGCAAGTCAGAATATAATGCTGTTGACGTTAAAACACTGCCATATCCGGGTTTTCCAACTGATCTTCAGCAACCGTTTAGTGTACTACTCACAAAAGCTGATGGTATGAGCACAATTACCGAGACGATTTTTACTTCGCGTTTTAGCCATGTGCACGAGCTAGTGCGGATGGGTGCAGAGGCGCGAGTTGAGGGTCGTAACGCAATTTTTGAGGGATCGCGCAAGTTACGGGGTTCAAGAGTTATGGCAATGGACTTACGTGGTGGAGCCGCACTCGTTGTGGCAGCATTAATGGCTGAAGGCACTACGGAGATTCGTGAAGTCTATCATATTGACCGCGGTTATGAAGGTTTGGAATATAAGTTAAATGCATTAGGCGCCAATATCTGGCGGGTATTCGAATAGGAATAAGGGGGATTTAGCTTGGATAGGAAGTTAGCAATGTCGCTCGTTTGCGTAACTGAGGCCGCTGCAATTGCTGCAGGCTATTGGATTGGCAAAGGAGATAAATATGCGGTTGATGAAGCGGGAACTGAGGCGATGCGCAAGGCCTTTGACCTGATTGAAATGGATGCAACAGTGGTGATTGGCGAAGGGGAAATTGATGAAGCGCCAATGCTTTTTATCGGTGAAAAGCTAGGAACCGGTTATGGCCCCAAAATCGATATTGCTGTTGATCCGATTGAAGGAACAACGATTGTTGCAGAAAACCTCAACAATGCACTTGCAGTAGCGGCAATTGCTGAAGCTGGCAATCTGTTGCATGCACCAGATATGTATATGTATAAAATGGCAGTTGGACCGAAGGCGGCTGGTCAGATCGACCTAAGGCTTACGGTAACTGAAAATCTGACAAAGATAGCAAAAGCTTTAGCGAAAGATATTTCGGAGATTACGGTAATAATTCTTGATCGTCCGCGTCATGCTGCAATAATTGAGGAAATAGCTGCGGCGGGCGCACAGGTCAGACTAATTTCAGATGGCGATGTTGCCGCTGCAATTAATACAGCATATGGCGATTCAGGAATTGACGTTTTAATCGGGATTGGCGGAGCGCCGGAGGGTGTGTTAGCTGCTGTTGCTTTAAAATGCTTAGGTGGGGAACTACAGGGTAAGTTAATGCCTCGTAATGTAGAAGAAGAGGAACGCTGTAAGTCAATGGGTCTGGACTGCAACAAGATTTTGATGATGGACGACCTGGTGAAGGGTGAACATGCTGTTTTTGCAGCAACCGGTGTTACTGATGGTGAACTTGTAAATGGTGTCAAATATGAAAATGGCTATGCAACAACTCAGTCAATATTAATGACGGCTACTACGCGTATGGTTCGTGTCATCAATGGCATACATAAACTCTAAATAGAAAAGAAAAAGCAGGTGTGTTATGGAGCTTAGTATTCAAGTTTTGGAAGAAAAAAAATTAACGGAACTTTACCAATATGCGAAAGAATTTGATATTCCTAATTTCGCTAAAATGACGAAGAAGGAATTGATTTTCGCGATTTTAAAATTGCAGACAGAGAAAGACGGGCTTTTATTTATGGAAGGTGTTCTCGACATTTTGGCTGATGGCTTCGGTTTTCTTCGTCCAATAAACTATCTTCCAAGCGATGAAGATATTTATATTTCCGTATCGCAAATACGCAAATTCGATCTACGTACGGGCGATTGGGTTTCGGGGAAGGCGCGGCCGCCTAAGGAAAATGAACGCTATTTTGGCCTGTTGCATGTTGATGCTGTTAATGGGTTAGACCCGAATCTGGCAAGTGAACGTCTGCATTTTCCGGCGTTAACACCAATCTACCCAACAAAAAGAATTACATTAGAGACACAGCCGGATCACATTGCGACACGGATGATGGATTTGTTAGTGCCGGTTGGATTAGGGCAACGTGGCCTTATTGTTGCTCCGCCTAAAGCTGGTAAAACCCTACTTTTAAAAGAGATCGCGAATTCAATTAGCACCAACTATCCCGATATTGAGCTTTTAATCCTCTTAATTGACGAGCGGCCGGAAGAAGTAACCGATATGCAGCGCTCAGTTAAAGCTGAGGTTATCAGTTCGACTTTTGATGAGTTGCCAGAGAACCATATTAAGGTCTCCGAACTTGTTTTAGAGAGAGCGCAACGCCTGGTCGAAGCGAAGAAAGATGTTGTGATTTTGCTAGACAGTATTACGCGGTTATCCCGTGCTTATAATCTGGTAGTGCCAACTAGTGGGCGAACGCTGTCAGGCGGGTTGGATCCAGCGTCTT
This sequence comes from uncultured Caryophanales bacterium, assembly GCA_964568525.1. Lineage (GTDB taxonomy): Bacteria > Bacillota > Bacilli > Tepidibacillales > Tepidibacillaceae > CAYZPB01. Next base: position 10,713 of record CAZMPM010000003.1, on the reverse strand, counting down.
TGCATCGGCCGAAGAAATTTTTTGGCTCGGCAAGAAATATCGAGGAGGGCGGTAGTTTAACAATTCTCGCGACAGCACTAATCGATACTGGCTCTCGAATGGATGATATTATTTATGAGGAGTTTAAGGGAACAGGCAATATGGAGTTGGTTCTTGATCGCAAGCTTGCAGAGCGACGCATCTTCCCGGCAATTGATGTTAAACGTTCAGGCACGAGACGTGAGGAGACGTTATTAAGTAAGGAACATCTTGATCGTGTATGGAATTTACGCCGAATAATGACTGACCAGCCAGACTTTTCTGAGCAAGTGATAAAACAGATGCGCGATACAAAAACTAATGAACAATTACTTGGGCAGCTTGGGGTCTTAATGAATAATAACTAATTAAAAATATTATTAATTTACAGAAAAATTATAATTTTCTTAACAAGTTCTTGAAGAGAATATCATAACTTCTCCAATTTTCACAAATAGAATGTAGATAGTTTCGTACATTCTATTTTTATGGGGAGATAGGAGTTATGGTTAAGAAGAAAAATAAAGTAAGTATTTTAAGGGTTTCTAGATGGATTATTGGTGCGTTAATGGTTGGTTTAGTGGGTTATATTGGTTGGGCTCACCAGAACGCCGGTGGAGATCCTCTAGATTCATACTGTCCATTTGGTGCAGTAGAAACAGCTTTAACAAGCGCGACATCTGGCGGGAAGCTGGTTTCTTTAGTAAGTTTTACTGACATTGTATTGTTTGTAATTGTCATTATTGTCACTCTTATCGCTGGCGGCGTTTTCTGTGGATGGTTATGTCCGATGGGAACTGTACAAGACTGGATATTCAAACTTGGTCAGAAGTTAGGCTTTAAAGAACGCAAAATACCAGTAAAAGTAGACAAATATTTAGTTTGGTTAAAGTATGTGGTGCTTGCACTCATTATGTTTGCAACTTATAAAGCAGTCAAATTGGTTTTCGTTGAATTCGACCCATATCGCGCAATCTTCCACATGTCCATCGAAACAGAGATAGCGATAATATTGATCGGTTTGATAATTATACTTTCGCTTCTATTTAGACGTTTCTGGTGTAAATATCTTTGCCCACTTGGAGCGATTGTATTACCGTTATCAAAACTAGGACTAATCAAAGTGCGCAAAAATGATGCATGTACTGGTTGTAATCTTTGTATGAAAAATTGTCCAATGACACTTCAGAATATTGGCGATGTAGGTTGTAATAACTGTATGGAATGTATTACTGATTGTCCATCAGCTAGTAAATCAATCGATGTAAAAATCGGTAGAAAGAATATTAATGTTTCACATGCAATAATTCCAATAGTCGGCGTGACATTAGCTGTCGTATTAGTATTAGCAGCTATAGGCACTGGAACTTGGGACACAGCAAATGCCATTGAAAACACGGCAATGCCACCAAACTCAGAAGCATTCTTTAATTATCCGGAAGTCGAAAAAGTGGTATTCTGTACAAGTAGTATCGAGGGAATAGCGAGAGTATATGATTTCACACCTGCGGAAATATTTACAGCGCTAGGTACGGACCCAAGTCAAAGTCCAACCAAATCAGTCAAGGCTGTAACGGCTGATAACAATATTACCGAGGAATTTGTTAAAGAAACGATTGACAAAATGGTGCGTGATCGCGGAACGCTAAACACAAGAAATTAATTTTATACTGAAAAATAATCTTGTAATCCTTTTCAGAATCGGTTATAATACCTTGTGTGATTGAAGAGAACTCTGTTTCGCAGATGATTCAGGGCAGAAAGAGGTGAAGGCGTATGAAAAAAGATATTCATCCTGATTACAAGATAATTACAGCAAGATGTGCTTGTGGCAATACTTTTGAGACTGGTTCAGTTTCAAATGAAATCCGCGTTGAGATATGTTCAGAATGTCATCCTTTTTATACCGGTAAACAGAAGATAGTAGATGCCGGTGGCCGTGTTGACAGATTTAATAAAAAATATAATCTATAAATTATATTTTTAGTAACTGAAGCAAGCCCAATGGCTTGCTTTAGTTTTAATTGAGAGGGGTACAAAATGTTAAAACGTTTGGCAGGTATTGAAAAACGGTATGATGAGCTTTCGGGGTATCTGATGGACCCGGATATTACGAACGACTTGAAAAAGTTGCGCGAATATTCTAAGGAACAATCAGACATTTCGGACCTGGTTGAAAAATATCGTGAATATAAAAAAGTAATGGCTGACCTTAAGGAATCAAAGCAATTACTTGAAGAGAAGCTCGATGCGGATATGTTGGAGCTGGTTAAAGCTGAAATTAGCGAGCTTTCCGACCGCAGCGAGGAAATTGAAGATGAACTCAAAATACTACTATTACCGAAAGATCCTAACGATTCGAAAAACGTTATCGTCGAGATCCGTGGTGCGGCCGGCGGTGAAGAGGCAGCGCTCTTTGCGGGCGATCTCTATCGGATGTATGTCCGTTACGCTGAGCGTCAAGGTTGGCGTACAGAAGTAATTGAGGCTAATGCCACTGGTATTGGTGGTTTTAAAGAGATAATTTATATGATTTATGGTAAGGGCGTTTACAGCAAACTTAAATATGAAAGCGGCGCACATCGAGTTCAGCGAATTCCGGAAACAGAGTCAGGTGGTCGCGTTCACACTTCAACCTCAACCGTTGTTGTTATGCCGGAGATTGAAGAGGTTGAAATCGAAATTCACGAAAAAGATATTCGCGTTGATACCTACGCTTCAAGCGGCCCCGGTGGGCAGAGTGTTAACACAACGATGTCGGCAGTTCGTTTAACCCATGAACCAACAGGAATTGTTGTATCGATGCAGGATGAAAAATCGCAAATCAAGAATAAAGAGAAAGCGATGAAAATCCTTCGTGCGAGAATTTACGAAAAGCAACGTGCTGAGGAACAGGAAAAGTTTGATAAAGAACGCAAAATAAAAGTTGGCACAGGCGATCGCAGCGAGCGCATCCGCACCTACAATTTTCCGCAGAATCGGGTTACAGACCACCGAATCGGATTGACGCTACACAAGCTTGACTATATTATCGATGGAGATTTAGATGAGCTAATTGATGCTCTATCAACGCAGGCACAGGCCGATCTTTTGCAGGGCTCATCTGAGCAATAACCATGAAGATTCGTGAGTATTACGCTAACAAAATAGTAGAGCTTATTAAGGCTGAAATAGAGCACCCTGCATTAAATGCAGAGGTGCTTATCTCATTTTATTTTGGATGGGATCGTACATATTTTTATCTGAATCAAGAACAGAAATTGACTGTAGAAGAGTGTGTTGCCATCGATAGACTGTTTGCCAGAAGAATAAGGCGCGAGCCGCTGCAATATATTGTTGGTAAGCAGAATTTTTATGGCCGCGACTTTGTGACACGACCAGGGATTCTGATTCCTCGACCGGAAACTGAATTACTTGTAGAGAGTGTTATTAAGCAGTCTGAATCAATCTGGTCAGATCAACCGTTAGCTGTTGTTGATTTAGGCACCGGTACAGGTGTAATTGCTATAACTTTGGCATTAGAAAAATCCAACTGGAGTGTGGCGGCAGTTGATATTTCCCCGCTTGCAATAGAACTTGCTCACGAGAATAGTAGGGAGCTTCGAGCTGACATTGAATTATTTCAAGGGGATCTGCTCCAACCTCTCTTAACGGCAAGCCGCAAATTTGATATTATTGTATCGAACCCACCCTATATTTCGCGTGCTGACATAAGCGGACTTAGCGACGAGGTACGCCTGCACGAGCCAGCACTAGCCCTAGATGGCGGCGAAACGGGGTTAGACTATTATTGCAGAATCATCAATGAAGGGTTACCTTTATTAAATAGACCCGGATTAATTGCCTTAGAAATTGGGTATGGGCAGGAGAAAGAAATTTTAGAAATGATTAAAAATAGTGGAGCAACAAACCAGATTTTAATCGAAGACTTTCAGCAGATACCGCGGATAATCCTGGCTGAATATCACTAATACAAAAAAGTTATCCACAGGAAATCCACAGGGCAACTTCCAAATATTACAAGCGAAAATTATGGATTAAGTGAAATATAAGCAATGATAAAAAGAAGGTAATTTATTATGACAGAAATAAAGACAAGAATATGGAAAACCCTTGATACGACTGACTTTTCTGCGCAAAAGATTTTCTCCGAAGTCGCTGAAAGTCTTTTAAAAAGCGAGATTATCGCATTTCCAACCGAGACTGTTTACGGGCTGGGAGCAAACGCTTTTGATGATGAGGCTGTGGACAAGATTTACCTTGCAAAGGGCCGTCCAGCCACTAAGCCACTTGCCGTACTTATTGCCGATCGGGAGCAACTTTCAAGTCTTGTGGAAGAGATCGACGCAAAAAGTGCGAAGTTGATGGAGAGTTTCTGGCCTGGCCCGCTAACAATTGTTATGAAGCATAAACCGGGTCTATCTCCTTTAATTACTGCCGGACTATCAACTATTGGCGTTCGGATGCCAGCTCACAAAGTAGCGCTTGCAATAATCAAGGCTACGGGTGTTCCGCTTGCCACACCAAGTGCTAATACTTCCGGCGGACCAAGTCCAACTACTGCTGAGCAGGTTTATGCTGATTTAAAAGGCAAAATTGATGGCATCGTTGACGGTGGATCAACTGGTTCCGGTTTAGAATCTACAGTAATCGACATGACGGGGGATATCCCTACAATTTTGCGACCTGGTGGAGTTTCGCTTGAAGCACTTCAACGGGTAATAGGTGAGGTGAGAAGTCGATGTTAAAAGTACTGTTTGTTTGTACCGGCAATACTTGTCGTAGTCCAATGGCAGAGCATATTTTGCGCAAGAAAGCGACAGAGCAGAATTTGGAGATTGAGACAAAATCTGCGGGAATTTTTGCAGCTGTCGGTGAGCCCTATTCATCTAACACGCTTGAAATTATAAATAATCTTGTCACTGATAAAACGAAGTTAGCGAATTACCCACTCACTTCAAAACGCACAACGACGGAGCTTCTGGAATGGGCTGACTTAATCCTCACAATGACTGAGATGCATAAGCATTATTTAACCAACATGTATCCGGAATACACAAACAAAATCATGACGCTTAAAGAGGAATCGATCGATATAACAGACCCATTTGGCGGTAACCTGCGCACGTACGAAGAGATTGCCCGGGAAATAAACGAAGCCATTGATTTGTTTCTGGAAAAATACCTTGCAGATAATCAGTGATTTGCAAACAAATAGAAATGTAAATAATGTATAATGTAAAGATAAGATATTCAGTATAGATTTATTTCGGGAAGGGGTTAAAATGATGAAAGTTGCAATTGCATCAGACCACGGAGGCTATGAGTTAAAAGAGAATGTTAAGGCGTTGCTTGTGGAACTCGGGATTGATTATACTGATTATGGAACAGAAGGCATATCGGCGGTAGATTATCCCGATTATGTTCTGCCAGTTACTAGCGCTGTCAAACAGGGTGATGCTGATCGCGGAATTCTGATTTGTGGTACTGGTATCGGTATGTCAATCGCCGCTAACAAAGTCAGAGGCATCCGTGCTGCACTCGTGAGCGACTGCTATTCCGCTAAAGTAACGCGCCAGCACAATGATTCTAATGTACTCTGCTTAGGCGGCAGAACAACCGGACTTAATGTTGCGCTAGAGATAGTGCGTATCTGGCTGCAGTCAGAATACGAGGGTGGTCGCCATACTAAGCGTGTCGACAAAATTTGTCGAATCGAGCTTGGGGAAGAATAATCCAGCAAATAGGAGAAGGTATTCTTATGATTTTGCAACAGATTGAAAAGGATCTTTATTTAGCGTTAGGCGAATTGCTTGATTATTACCCATTGTTTTCTAATCAGATTCTTGTGATTGGATGTAGCACCAGTGAGGCGATAGGCAAGCGGATTGGCACAGCGACTAGCGTTGAAGCGGCTGCTGTAATTTATAAGGTTTTGGCCGACTACCAACAGCGTTATGGGTTTCATCTGGCCTTTCAAGCGTGCGAGCATATTAACCGCTCACTTACCGTCGAAAAAGCAACTGCGGAACGCTTTAATCTTGAGGTAGTTACAGTGATTCCGGTCCCTGAAGCTGGCGGAGCAATGGCTGCTCATGCGTATCAAGCTTTTTATGAACCGGTTGTCGTGGAACAAATCAAGGCAGATTGTGGCATCGATATTGGTGGCACACTGATTGGGATGCATTTGAAGCAGGTTCCAGTACCTTACAAAGCGTCAATAACAAAAATTGGCGAAGCCCAATTAACAATGGCAACAACGCGTCCGAAGCTTATCGGCGGCGAACGCGCAAAATATAAAATCTAACTCAAATATCACAAAATAAATGGAGGTCGTTACTGTGGAAGAATTACGCAAACAAGATCCAAAAATTGCTGAAGCTATTGCACTTGAGCTTGGGCGCCAACGTTCTAAAATCGAACTAATCGCATCAGAAAACTTTGTAAGCAAGGCTGTTCTTGAGGCTGCCGGCTCTATTCTAACTAACAAATATGCGGAAGGCTATCCTGGCCGCAGATATTACGGCGGTTGTGAGTACGTGGATATTGCCGAGAATATAGCTCGCGATCGCGTCAAGGAAATTTTCGGAGCTGAGCATGCCAACGTTCAACCACATTCAGGGGCACAAGCAAATATGGCGGTTTATTTTTCTGTTTTGCAGCATGGCGACACAATTCTGGGAATGGATCTTTCGCATGGCGGTCACCTAACACACGGTAGCCCGGTGAACTTTTCTGGCGTCCTCTATAACTTTATTTCATATACGGTAGAAAAAGAGACTGAGCGCATTGATTATAACAAGGTTCGCGAAATAGCGTTAGAGCACAAACCAAAAATGATTGTTGCAGGAGCAAGCGCTTATCCACGTGCGATTGACTTTGCTAAGTTTCGCGAGATTGCCGATGAGGTGGGCGCATACTTGATGGTGGACATGGCGCATATCGCTGGTTTGGTTGCAGCTGGATTGCATCAGAACCCGGTGCCGTTTGCTGATTTTGTCACTACCACTACGCACAAAACATTACGCGGCCCGCGCGGCGGTATGATTCTTTGCAAGGAAGAATATGCACGCGCTGTTGATAAGGCGGTTTTCCCTGGTATCCAGGGTGGACCACTGATGCATATAATCGCGGCTAAAGCAGTTGCGTTTGGCGAAGCGCTAAAACCAGACTTCAAAGAATACGCCGCGCATATTATTGCAAATAGTAAACGTTTAGCCGAGCAACTAACTAAACGCGGATTCCGCTTAGTTTCTGGTGGAACGGATAATCATCTTATTTTGATTGATTTAAATAATATGAATGTAACTGGTAAAGATGCCGAGCATGTTCTCGATGAGGTCGGCATAACTTGTAATAAGAATACGATTCCTTTTGAAGAGAAAAGTCCGTTTGTGACCAGTGGCATACGAATTGGAACAGCTGCGGTTACGACACGCGGCATGGGTTTAGCGGAAATGGATAAGATTGCTGAACTAATAGAAAAGACAATTAAGAATCATGATAATGAAACAGTATTAGAGGATGTGCGCCAGCAAGTGACGTCATTAACAAAACGCTTTCCACTTTACGAATAAAGTGTAGCTTAGTTGGTATGGGAGTGCACAATAGGAGCAAATAATGAGGCACAAGATTAAGGTTCTGACAATTTTCGGTACACGACCAGAGGCGATTAAGATGGCACCTCTAGTTAAAGAGCTTCAACGACGCGAGGACGACTTTGCTAGTATTGTCTGCGTAACCGCTCAGCATCGCTCAATGCTGGATCAGGTGTTGGATGCTTTTAAGATTGTGCCGCAATATGACCTTAATATAATGAAACCGAACCAGAGTTTAGTCGATATTTCAGTCAATGCCTTGGCTGGTCTGGAGAGTGTAATCAAGGAAGTTCAGCCGGATATTGTGCTTGTGCATGGTGATACTAGCACGACCTTTTTTGGCAGCCTCGCAGCTTTTTACCAACAAGTGATGATTGGGCACGTCGAGGCTGGTTTACGCACTCACAATAAATACTCGCCATTTCCTGAGGAGGCTAACCGCCAACTAACCGGCGTATTGGCTGACTTGCATTTTGCGCCGACTGAAGCGGCAGCGGCTAATCTTTTAGCTGAGAATAAGAATCCCGACAACATTTATGTTACGGGTAACACGGTGATTGATTCTTTCGCAACAACAGTTCGCGAAAACTATACTCATCCGATTTTGGAAGAGATTAAACCACATAGAATGGTACTTGTTACTGCTCATCGTCGCGAGAATTTAGGCGAGCCGATGACCAGTATTTTTTCTGCCATCAAAAGGATTGTGGAAGAGCATGAAGAAATCAGCGTCGTTTTTCCGGTGCATCTGAATCCGCGAGTGCAACAGCTGGCTCAAGAAATTCTTGGTCATAGTCCGCGAGTTAAGCTAATCGAACCACTTGATGTAATTGACTTTCACAACTTTGAAGCACGTGCTCACCTGATTCTTACTGACTCAGGAGGCTTGCAGGAGGAAGCGCCTTCTTTCGGTGTACCGGTACTTGTTTTGCGTAATACAACTGAGCGGCCGGAGGGTATTGCTGCAGGAACGCTTCGCCTTGTAGGAACTAATGAGCAGACTATTTATGAGCATGCAAACGAGCTCTTAACTAATCGAGCAAGTTATGAACAAATGGCGCACGCTACTAACCCTTATGGTGACGGGAAAGCCTCTGGGCGAATTGCTGACATTTTGTTGCAACGCTTCCAAGATAAATAAAAACGCTATGCATCAGCTAGTAAAACTAATGAAGTTTTTTCTAATAAAGACTAAAAGTTGTTGCTAATCTGAAATCATATTTGATATACTAACTGTTGGTATATATGCAGAATAGAATATATAAACTGATGGTGACTATAATGAAGGTCAATCGGGAAAACCCATGGCATGCATTAGCATTAGTCGGTGTAATCAGCATCGACATAGCACTGTTTGTAATATTAGGAGTTTGGCTGGGAAACAAGCTAGATGCTGTTTTTGCAACAGCACCGTTTTTTTTAATAGCTGGCGTACTACTTGGTATTGCATTGGGAGTTCTTTCTGTATCTATTATGGTAAAAAATCACTTAGAGGATTGACATGCCTTGAATGACTTGATGAATTATAAAATAAAGGTTATGCGAATAGTTAAGTATACACTTATTTTATTATTTGTTTTTGTGTTAGGCGTTTTTACACCCTACTATCAGTTCTTTGCAGGATTAGTATTGGGTGGTGCGGTCAGTCTTCTTAATACATATTATACATCGCGCAAGATCGACCGTATGGGAGAGATTGCTTCACAGCTTGGAGAAGATTCTAAGACCAGATACATGTCAACAGGGATGCTAACAAGGATTGCAATGGCAGTTCTTACCGTAATCGTTGCAATGCAGTTCCCTGAGCACTTCAATCTTTACACTACTATTTTCGGGCTATTTACCGCCCAACTGATATCAGTTGTTGATAGCATAATACACAAAATATAAAGAGAAGGGAGTGAAGGCCTTGGACCATATTCAACCTGTCTGGGCACCAGAAAGTCTACCGTGGTTACAATTTAATATATCAACTGTATTAATGATCTTAATCACATCCGTCATTGTCTTTCTGCTTGCTTTTTTCGCTACAAGAAATTTGAAAGAAGGCGTACCGACAGGTATTCAGAATGTTTTCGAATGGATTGTAGATTTTGTCTATGGTATTGTAGGCAGCACGATTGGTGCAAAAAATGGTGCCAAATTTATTTTCCTTGGATTGACGCTAATACTGTTCATTTGGGTAGGTAACATTTTGGGATTGCCATTAAACTTTTTAACACTACACGAAGAACCGTTGACAATCGCGGGGTCAGAAATTGTAACACAAGAAATGATTGCTGAATCTGAAGAAATACACAATGGTAAGCAGGTTGTTGGAGTCGCTTGGTGGAAATCACCGACTGCAGACCTGAGCGTTACATTATCTTTATCAATCTCAATAATCTTGCTGACTCATATTTTGAGTATTAGGTACCGTGGTGCTAAGAATTATCTAAAACACTATTTTGAGCCATACGCAGTGTGGTTACCACTAAACATTGTTGATGAGATTGCCAAAGTCTTAACGCTTGGAATGCGTCTTTACGGCAACATTTATGCCGGAGAGGTGCTAATTGCTGTTATTCTTGGACTTGGGTTATTTGGGGTTGTTCCTTTAATAGTCTGGCTGGCGTATAGCGTATTTATTGGTTCAATTCAAGCCTATGTATTTACCATTTTAACGATGGTGTATATTTCTCAGAAAATTCAGCACGCAGATTAATTGTTTTCAAATTTATTAATATACTAATTATTAATAAATAATCTAATATATTTAACTAATAAAAGGAGGAAATAAGATGGGACTTTTAGGAGCAGCTTTAGCAGTAGGATTAGCAGCACTTGGTGCGGGTATTGGTAATGGTCTAGTTATCAGCCGTGCAATTGAGGGTATGGCTCGTCAACCTGAACAACGTGGACCAATCCAAACAACAATGTTTATCGGTGTTGGTTTGATTGAGGCAGTGCCAATTATCGCAGTTGTTATTGCGTTTATTTTACTTGGTTCTTAAAAATAGTATCTTGGCAGGGAAATAGCCCTGCCTTCCTTGAATAGAGGAAGGAGAGTGAAAAATTATTTTTATAGATTGGATTATACGAATAAAATTCCTGCATG
>CAZMPM010000002.1:32690-78981 GCA_964568525.1 uncultured Caryophanales bacterium | reverse complement strand
CAGCGCCGAATGTACTTGGACCGCAGGGTCCTGGGAGAATAGGACGTCGCCAGGCGAATATTCCTCGTTAGCTCAGCAGGTAGAGCACTCGGCTGTTAACCGAGTTGTCGCTGGTTCGAGTCCAGCACGAGGAGCCATTTTTGGAGAGGTGTCCGAGCTGGCCGAAGGAGCACGATTGGAAATCGTGTAGGCGTTAATAACGTCTCGCGGGTTCAAATCCCGCTCTCTCCGCCACTTGGTAATGATATTGACTAAATTTTTGAACAATGATAGCATAAAAGCACTCTAATCATGGTTCGGTAGCTCAGTCGGTAGAGCAGAGGACTGAAAATCCTCGTGTCGGCGGTTCAATTCCGTCCCGAACCACCATTAATTTTTGTATTATGCCGGTGTAGCTCAATTGGTAGAGCAACTGACTTGTAATCAGTAGGTTGGGGGTTCAAGTCCTCTCGCCGGCACCATCTCTTGTCCTGAGGGCAGCGTTGAGAAGCTTTCAGTTTGAAGGAAATCGTTGTACCCGTGAGGGTGCACCATTTAGGTGGGGTACCAAAGTGGTCAAATGGGGCGGACTGTAAATCCGCTGCGGAAGCTTCGCAGGTTCAAATCCTGCCCCCACCACCATCACAGGGGTGTGGTTCAATGGCAGAACAGCGGTCTCCAAAACCGTTAACGTGGGTTCGATTCCTACCACCCCTGCCATTTTAACTTAATATGCGGACGTGGCTCAGTGGTAGAGCATCGCCTTGCCAAGGCGAGGGTCGGGAGTTCGAATCTCCTCGTCCGCTCCATATTTCTTTTTTTATTTTGAGTGCCGTACCAGTATGATTCTAATGGCGGCATAGCCAAGTGGTAAGGCAAAGGTCTGCAAAACCTTTATTCACCGGTTCAAATCCGGTTGCCGCCTCCAATAAAATAATGTGCCGGGGTGGCGGAATTGGCAGACGCACAGGACTTAAAATCCTGCGGTAGGTGACTATCGTACCGGTTCGATTCCGGTTCTCGGCACCATTTATATGCGCCCTTAGCTCAGCTGGATAGAGTGTCTGACTACGAATCAGAAGGTCGGGGGTTCGAATCCCTCAGGGCGCGCCATTTTTATAAACTTAACAAGCCGATGTGGCGGAATTGGCAGACGCACCGCACTCAAAATGCGACGGAGTTTCTCCGTGCCGGTTCGAGTCCGGCCATCGGCACCATTTGCTTAAATCATGTATGATTAACTCATACATTTTTTTTATATTAGCTGCTAATGTTAGTTAATAAAGGAGAAGAGCCAAAAGAACCTGTATGATTCAATCAGTCGTCGTAGATCTTGCCGAAGTTATCAGGAAGCAAACTTGAGTGAGAAAGAGCTCGTGACTATAAGAGAAGCCCTAGAAAATTTTCAACCACTTTTCCCTGATCTTCCATTGAAATATCGTTTTGCTAGTGAAACGAAAGGTATGTTCAACGTTAAGGCGCCACATTATCTTGTCATTAGCGGTAGCGGTAAAGCTGGTGAGCAAGTGAATGCTGGCTTTATTGGTCAGCAATTAGTACTCTGGCTGGATGCACACGATTACGGGGCCGTCTGGTTAGGTGGTTCCAAAGATTCGACTGAGACTTTTTCTAAATCTGATATAATTGTTATGGCTTTTGGCTGGCCGGCAGGTCCATTCCGCCGTAGTTTAGAAGAATTCAAAAGAAAACCGATTGAAAATATTACTAATGATCCGCTTAATAATTGCATACAGGCAGTTCATTTAGCTCCATCGGGAATGAATTTTCAGCCTTGGTATCTTAAGAAAAAAGATAACAAAGTTTTATTCTATCGTGAAATATTGAAGCCTCATCTTGCGCTGGCTTATAAGTTAACAAGAATAGATATGGGAATTGCCCTCTGTCATTATTTTCTTGCTTGTGAAAAGGAAGGCAGGACCTTTAACTTTACTTTAGGTGGTCAAGCCCCAAGAATAAGGGGCTATAAATATTATGGTTATGTTGAGTCATAGAACTTGCTAATTAAATGAACACTAGCTGATAGCTAGTGTTTTTTATATATAAAAACAGTGTAATCAGTATTTGTGATGGGACTTTTTTTACTCATAAACGATGGTATAATGAAATTAGATAAAAAGAGTTCGGGGTGATTATGGTGCGTGTCAAACAGCCGAAAAAAATGTTAATAATAAATATTTTAGATATCCTGCACAAATATACTGACGAAAACCATCGTCTTAGCCAGAGGGACATTATTGATATTTTAAATAATGAATATAATATGATCGTTGACAGAAAATCGATTAGACGTAATTTGATGGATTTGATAGATTTTGGTTACAACATAGAATATAGTGAATCTATACGGATGGTAAGGAACTCTAAAAGTGGTGAATTAGAGGAGAGTACGATTCTGACTGATTTCTATTTAGTGCGCGATTTTACTGATGCTGAGATTAGGTTACTTATTGATGGGTTGCTCTTTTCCAAACATATTCCTTACAGTCAATGTAGGTCGCTTGTCAATAAATTAGAGAACTTATCAAATGTACATTTTAGATCTAGAACCAAGCATATTATGACGCTCCCAAATTCAGCTCCAGAGAATAAACAATTATTTTATACTATCGAGGTACTTGATGAGGCTATTACTAGTGATAAAAAGGTTGCTTTTAAATATAACGAATATAGATTAGACAAAAAAATATATTCACGTGTGGACGATAAAGGGAATATTCGGGAATACATAATAAACCCATATCAGATTGTCGCAGCAAATGGAAGATATTATTTAATCTGTAATTACGATAAATATAAAGATGTTTCTCACTATCGTTTAGATCGTATATCTGATATCAAACTTCTTGCAAGTAAAAGAAAGCCGATGAAGGATGTTGTGGGACTTGAAAATGGTCTTGATTTACCGAAGCATATGGCTGAACATATTTATATGTTTACTGGGGAAAGTGAGCGCGTAAAATTTCGAGCGCAGGCACATATCATCAATGAGGTCATGGATTGGTTCGGTGATACAGCAGAGATTAGTTCTACAAGCGATGACTCGTTTACTGTAATAGTTAACGTGAACATTAAGGCCATGCTATTCTGGGCGATGCAATTTGGGCCATATGTAGAAGTACTGGAACCTCTTGTTTTGCGTGATCAGATTAATGACAAAGTTGTATTAATGAACGAGATATATCAAAAATAAAAAAGGAGTGGTAGTTATGATTAATAATTTATTTAATTATGCAACTAGTGAATTGTCGCAAGACGCATTTATTTGTTGGCTGCTTTCTTATGCACATGAAAATTCTTTTAATGAAAATGGCAAACCAAAAGACTCAGCTTTATACGAATGCGCAGTAAAGCTACTTAAGACTTTTGTTCCTGAGATGGAAAATTCGAGTCCAATAATTACTGAGCTAAAAAAACAATATAAAAGCATTGATGTTTTTGTTGTTGTGGACGATATAATTGCAATCATCATTGAGGACAAAACATTTACTGAAGAACACAGCGATCAGTTAAGCAGATATAAGGCAACTATTGAGAAAGAGTATCCTAAATTACAAGAAACGGACAAGATATATGGTGTCTACTATAAAACTGGTTTCCAAAGTAATTATGATTTGGTTGAACAAGCTGGGTATAGAGTAGTTGATAGAGAAAAACTATTAGAAACGTTTAGCGTATGTAAAGGTGATATAACAAATAATATCTTTATAGATTATGTTGAATCCTTAGAAAAATTTCAAGAAGAAGCAGATAAATTTAAGAATTTAGAAGTATCAGACTGGAGTTGGTATCAAATAAATGGTTTTTACGAATATTTAAAACAGTATATAAGCAATAGACATGATGGTAGTGAGTTTAATATTGTTGCTGACTACGGATATGTACCTAATCAAAGTGGGGGTATGTATGCTCTTTGGATTTATGATAATCAATCTTTTGAATATCTGAATAAGGAATTTGAAATATATTTGCAACTGGAGTTTGTGAATCAGGTGCTTAACATTTGTATTAAAACTAATATCTTGGAACCAGATGAAGGATTTCAACCTAAAACTTTGCGTGAATATTTAGTCTATGAAAAGATAAAAGGTAATAAGAGCCTCAAAGAATATGGTTTCAAAAAGCCAGGCAGGTATGGTAGTGGCAAAACCATGACTATCGGTATTTTTGATGGTATAAATAATACTTGTGAAGATGCATTGAGAAATTCAGTGGCTGCTATTGAGAGCTACTTGGAATATAATACGGACTTAGGAAAACACCTTGGAGTTAATAAGTAAATTTTGTAGATTATTATGTTTTATTGATCCCACCTTTCGATCGAAAGGTGGGATTATTTTTACCCATTCGAATATATATGATTAATACATAATAAGATAAAGTGAGGTTATTCATATGAGTGAATTTGACAAAATAGTTGGGTATAGTGTGATTAAGCAGGAACTTAAGCAAATATGCGACATGATTAATAATCCTAAAATTTACAAAGATTTGGGTGCACAAATGCTAAAGGGGCTTTTAATATCAGGCAACCCAGGTGTTGGCAAGTCTTTAATGGCATCTGCTCTTGCTAAAGAGAGTGGCCTTAAGACTTTTTTACTTAGAAGGGACAAAAATAGCTCAGACTTTATTAATGAAATAAATAATATTTTCAAGGAAGCCAACGATTGTGCCCCATCAATCATTATTCTTGACGATCTAGATAAGTTTGTTGTCGAGGATGGGAGTAGAGAAGAATATGTTGCTGTGCAGGCATGTATCGATGATGTAAGAAACTCAGATGTATATGTAGTTGCTACAATCAATGAATATGATAATATACCAGAATCTCTAATTCGTGCCGGTCGCTTTGATAAAAAAATCAATGTAAGAAGACCAACTGGTAGTGATGCAGGAGAAATAATTAAGCATTATATTGGATTGAAAGAAGTTGCGAAAGATCTAAATTATACTGATATTACAAAAATGTTAAATGGGCGGACATGTGCGGAGTTGGAAACTCTCTTAAATGAGGCAGCACTTTTTGCTGGATATGAAAGAAAATCAAAAATTAAAATAAGACATATTGTTCAAGCAGTGTTAAGAGATATATACGGAGCAAGGGAGGGTGGAGAACCTATTGATAATGAACTTTTGAAGAGAATTGCTTATCATGAGGCTGGGCATGTTGTTATATCAGAGGTATTATCACCCAATAGTATTGGGCTAGCATCAGTTTTTGGTGGTGATCAAAGAAGTGGTACTTGTGGTTTTATAATCAACTCATTAGCATTATACAATGAATCTCATTATATACTTACAGCGTTAGGGGGTAAGGCTGCAAGTGAACTGAAATTTGGATCTGTTGATGAAGGGTCATTCGCAGATTTGTTACATGTTACTAATTGGATTACTAAGCAGGTTATGGAGAGAGGATCAAAAGGTATTAGTTATTTAGATGTTTTTAATCATCATCTTCCGCCATCTCCGTCTTTACAAGCACAACAAGAAAATATAATACACGTTGAAATAAAAGATAATTTAATTAAAGCAAAAGAAATTATAACGAATAATTTATATTTTTTAGATGCAATAGCGGATGCACTACTTGAAAGAGATTATCTTCTTTCCTCTGATATTGCAGCTATAAGAGCGGCCTCAGCGAAATGCTGAGGTTTTTTGTTTTTATTTATTTTTATAAGTGGATAAACGCAGGTAAAGCATATAAAATATAAGTTAGGTGATAAATATGAAGAAACTTTATGAAGTATATACGGATGGAGCATGCTCCAATAATCAAGGAGAAGGCGGGCAACCGGGGGGTTGGGGTGTAGTCTTTGTTGATGGGCGGACTTTTGCTGGAGCGAAAAGTAACACTACTAATAATCGGATGGAACTACAAGCAGCGATCGAGGCATTGAAGCAAACAGAGGTTGGCAGCCACGTTAAGCTACATTCTGACTCTGCTTATTTGATTAACGCCTTCACCCAAGGTTGGCTAACAAAATGGCAACTTAACGGCTGGCGTACAGCACAGAATAAACCTGTAGAAAACCAGGATCTATGGAATGAGTTAGTTATTTTGGTGCGTGACCGCGAGGTTGAGTGGGTTAAGGTAAAGGCGCACGCAGATGACGATATGAATAATCTTGCTGATAGCCTAGCTGTTGGCGCGATTCTTGACAATAGTAAAAAAACACGAGCTAAAAGCAAAATAGATGATGCAATGAATCTGAATTTGTCGCGAGAGGAATTACAATTACTCTATATCGCGATTAGTGAAAAAGCCGAGACTGACCCAAATTATTCTTTTATGGCACAAATTCTTAAAAAAAAGCTGACTTAAAGGAGTTTGTGATGGATCAAGCTGAGTTGAAAAGTGCAATTATCGAATATGCATCAGGAATTGGGATTAGTAAGATTGGTTTTGCGAATACAGAGCCTCTTACGGAACTCCAAGCAGTACTTGAGCTACGACTAGCTGAAGGCTATCAGTCGGATTTTGAGGAGGAGAAAACTGCGTTAAGAATAGCTCCTCGTGCGATGTTGCCTAATGCTTCGACAGTAATTTCAGTCGCGCTTGCTTATCCTTCAATGTTGCCTGATTCTGAGTTTGTTAGTGGAGAAAAACGCAATCAAGAGTCGCTACGAGGAGTGGTTTCACGCTCGGCATGGGGATGCGATTATCATCTGATACTGGGTAAGAAGCTTAAACGACTTGCTGATTATATTAGCGAATTGTTACCGGATTCGGAATCGCTATATTATGTCGACCGGACTGGACTAATGGAAAAAGCACTTGCACAACGTGCAGGAATTGGCTGGGTTGGCAAAAACTCATTATTAATCACGCCGGAGTACGGCTCTTATGTCTTTCTCGGAGAGTTACTAACAACGATGAAGCTGGACCAAGATGAACCAATCTCAGAGCAATGTGGCGCGTGTCGAATTTGCATTGATGCCTGTCCGAACCAAGCGATTCTTGATAACCGCGTGATTAATGCACAGCGTTGTCTGTCAGAACTAACACAGAAAAAAGAGTTAGTTGAGCAGCATTATGAGGCACTAGGGTTACGCGTTTATGGTTGTGATACTTGTCAGGAGGCCTGCCCGAAAAATCGTGGAATTGCCCAGGAAATATCGCCGGAAATTGTAACTAGCGATTTTCTGCCACTCGCGGATCAAGCACGCCCAATTTTGTTGGACGTTGTGCGGATGAATAATCGTGTATTCGATGAGCAATGGCGGAACACTGCTGCAGGCTGGCGCGGCAAAAAGACACTGCAACGCAACGCCATAATCGCTTTGGGAAATGTACAGGCGGGTGCCGCAGTCGATGAGCTGGAGAAACTTACTATGGATGAGCGTGAAGAAATCCGCAGGGCAGCAAGCTGGGCGAAAAAGCGGCTTACCAAATGAAAATGCGATTTACTTGATTAGAATTGTTTTGAAGATAGATGGAGGTAAAAAAATGTGTGCAAATGGTAAAAAAATTTATTACTCAACAATGGACTCCGTACTAGGGGAAATTATGCTGGCAGCAA
This sequence comes from uncultured Caryophanales bacterium, assembly GCA_964568525.1. Taxonomy (GTDB): domain Bacteria; phylum Bacillota; class Bacilli; order Tepidibacillales; family Tepidibacillaceae; genus CAYZPB01. The sequence continues at coordinate 71,461 of CAZMPM010000002.1, read as the reverse complement.
CTGAGGATGGATTATGCTGGCTGAGTTTTGGCGATAATGGTTCGGCGTTGAAGAAGCTGACTTGCTGGTCTAATAAGACACTTGGAGTTGGAGAGTTGTGCGAAGCGAACAATCAACTTGCCGAGGCAAAGCAGCAGTTGCTGGATTATTTTGCTGGTAATCGTCGCGAATTTGAACTGACGCTTGACATATATGGAACTGATTTTCAACAGTCAGTCTGGGAAGCTCTACTAACAATTCCTTATGGCGAGACTCGTTGTTATAGAGAAATAGCTGAACAGGTTGGTAGTCCGAAGGCGGTACGTGCTGTAGGTGGAGCAAATCACCAGAATCCACTCTCAATTATAATTCCTTGTCACCGTGTTATTGGTGCTAGTGGTGCTCTTGTAGGCTATGGCGGGGGATTAGACTATAAGCGTTCTCTATTAGAGCTTGAAGGATTTTTGCCAAGAGGGGAGCAGGCATAGCTAATGGCGTTAAATATTGTCTTACACGAACCTGAAATTCCAGCAAACACAGGTAATATTGCCCGAAGTTGTGCAGCAACTGGGGCAAGGTTGCATTTGATTCAGCCTCTCGGCTTTTCGATTGAGGATAAAATGTTAAAACGAGCAGGGTTAGATTATTGGGATGAAGTTGAAGTCAAAGTATATGATACAATAAAAGAACTATATGAGACCTATCCAGAAGCACGGTTTTTTTATGCAACGACCAAAACTGAGCTGAGATATTCGGATGTTGCTTATCGAGACGAGGATTTTATTGTATTCGGCAGAGAGACGGCAGGTCTACCAATCGATTTACTTAAAGCGAATTGGTCACAAACAATCAAACTGCCAATGCGCAGTACGAGCAGGTCACTCAATCTCTCAAATGCCGCTGCTATTGTTCTATATGAAACACTTAGACAGTTAGATTTTAAACCGATTAAAGATTAGGAGGCAATGTGATGAAAGAGATTCCTCAAGCAGATTATGCAATTATTGGTGGTTCAAGTACTTTCTCAATCGATTTTCCTGAAGATTTAGGATTAGCCGATGTTAAAGTTGTTGCTGATAATTTGATTTACGAAACGCCTTATGGGAAAAGTCCGAGCTTTAAACTGTTCACTATCGCCGACAAAAACGTTTTAACTGTTCGCATGCATGGTTGGCGACCAGCCGCTGGTGTTAGCCGCGCTGATGCGTCTAAGCAATTGTTTTGGGTGTTGCGTGAAGCTGGTGTGAAACGCGTTTTTGCGGAGGGTGGAGTAGGTAGTATTAACCAGTTGTTAGAGCTGCGCGATTTAGTTGTTGTTGATGATTATATTGATTTTTCAATGCGTCAGGATGTTGGGCTGGGTAGTCCGTATCTACTTACGATGCGCGAACCGATCTGTCCGATTGGCAGTGGGAACCTTGTTGCAGCTGCTAAACGAGCGGTCGCAGGGACGGAGCGCCATGTTTTTGGACGGGGTACTTATGTTAATACGGATGGTAGGCATTTTGAGTCGCGTGCTGAGGTCCAAATGTTTAAATATTGGCAGGCTGATGTTGTGGGTCAAAGTATCACACCTGAGGTTTATTTGGCACGTGAAATTGGTGCCTGTTATGCAGGGATTTATATGGTGGTAAATTATGCGGAAGGAATTATTCGCGACTGGGAGCATGCAGAGCTAAGCGACATTTTCTATCAGGAGTCTAAGCTGATTGGTAGAGTATTAGTTGAAGCTGTGAGGTCAAGTTCCACTGCTGTAACTGAATGTAGCTGTCAGCAATATCGCACAGCTACTTTGTTAAAAGAAGAATAAAGCGAGGGGATGCAAATGGGCAAAGCAATATTATTTGATTTAGATGGTACATTAATTCCTGCCAATACAGAGGAATTTATCAAGGATTATATGGTTTCATTAGCGGATTATGTGGGAAATTACTTTCCAAGAGAACTGTTTATGAAAAGCTTACTTGTAAGTACAGAGGCAATGGTGCGTAGCATTGATGGACGTCTGACGAACCAAGAGGTATTTATGAAAGATTTTCTTGACAGAACACAGTTCAAAATCGAGGAGATCTTGCCGATTTTTGACGAGTTCTATGTAACTCAGTTTCCCTTATTAGAAAAACATGTCCAACCAACTGATCTCTCTCGTGCGATTATAGAGACAGCACTTGATCAAGGGCGCAGAATCGTGATTGCGACTAACCCCCTTTTTCCTAAAACTGCGGTTGTTGAGCGTCTTCGCTGGGTAAATATTGATGACTTTGAGTATGAATTAATCACTTCGTATGAGAACTCGCGCTTTAGCAAACCGCATATCCAGTACTATCGTGAGATTCTTGATAAGCTGGAGATTGCACCAGAAGATACAATCATGGTTGGCAATGATATGCAAGAGGATATGGTCGCAGGCGAACTTGGCGTAAGGACATATCTTGTTCAGGATTATTTGCTAAACCGTAGTGACAAACAGCAATATCGTGTCGATCAGCTGGGTTCGTTTGAAGCATTGAAAAAAGATATTAAAAGTAGAAACGGAATTTTTGCTTAAGGGGATAGATTGATGTATATAATGCTGGGAATTACTTTCTTGTTTGTTGTTTTAAGATTTGTTATACGCTATCTCAAATGGGACTGGTTAATTGCTGGTTATAATACAATGTCGAAAGAGAAAAAACAAGAGATTGATATTGAAGGATTGCGGACCTTTTTAGGTAATAGCATGTTTATAATAGCAGCTATTTTTCTGGTCGCATTCCTTTTTGATTATATGGGGCAGAATACATCAGCGCTGATAGCCTTTTACGGGCTGATTGCTTATGTTATATTCATGATGTTTTATGGACAACGGTTTAACCATAATAAAAAAGAGCAACGAAAGGGCACAATAGTGGCCGCAGCAATTCTCATCTTATCAGGCGCGTTCGTCTTCGGGATGATGCTATATGGCGGCGGTGAGCCGGAGATTAGCGTTACTGCGCAGGAAATTACGATTGGTGGGATGTATGGGACAACGGTTTACACTAGTGAGTTGCAAGAAGTTCAGCTAGTAGATAATCTTCCGCGGATAACTGCTAGAACTAATGGCTATGCGGTAGGCAATATTCTAAAAGGGTATTTTAGGCTGGAGGAGTATGGGAAAGCGAAACTGTTTTTAGTCTCGTATCAAGGTCCATTTCTGTTGTTGCGTGATTCCGAGAATCTTTTCATTATTAATTATGAAGATACCAGCAAGACAGAGGCATTATTTGAGCTGATTGCAGGCAAATCTAACTAAATTGTAATAAATAATACATATATTAGAAATGAGAATGGATATTATAAAGGATATAATTGGGATATCAGGAATATCCCATCTAATTAGTGTAAATGAATATAGTGCTTGAGGTGGATAAAAAATGAAGCGTGATATATTCATATTTTTAAGTAAGGTTGTTGCAGTAACAGCAGTAATATTTGTTGTTTTGCGGCTTTATGGTTGGGTGGTAAATAAACCGCTTGGTGAATTTGTTAACTTAATATTTTATGTAGCTATCATCCTATTAATTGTTGGTTTAATTATGGTGCTTATCAAGTTCTTTCGCGAAGGCAAGAAAGAGGGTAAGCTGTTTGGCGTTTTAAATGTCTCTACTCTATTAATTGCGGTTGCGATTATGTTGTTATTGGTAAGCTCGATTCTTACATTTTTGATTTGTAATTTTACATCTTAATCGCAAAATTTCGACAATATTTTGACGACACGGCAGTGAGTTGCTGTGTCGTTTTTTGTTGTGTATTGACGGATATTATTAATTTGAAAAAGCGCTTGTTTTTGTAGTGACAAAAAATAAATTATGTTTTATTATAATAAAACAATGGCAAAGATTTACAATATTTCAATTAGATGTAATGAAATTTAGATAGGAAATTAGCTATGAGTGAAACAAGAAGCAAATTGTTAAGAGAACAAATCCGAAATCAGTTAAACGAATTGTATCTAATAACTGATGAGGAGATTCGCTTGTATATTGAAGAAAAAGTGTTTGAGTATGCAACAGCAATTAAACTTTCGGCACAAGAAAAAATTGCTTTAGCAGATAACATTTTTAATTCGTTCAGAGGATATGATGTTCTGCAGCCATTAATTGATGGAGTTGAGATTACAGAGATAATGATTAATGGGTATGATCAAATTTTTATTGAAAAAAATGGTGAGATAGTGAAGACAGAGGTGCAATTTGAAAGTGAAGAGCGGTTGGAAGATATTATTCAAATGATTGTATCGAAAGTAAATAGAGTAGTAAATCAATCCTCCCCAATAGTTGATGCAAGGATGAAGGACGGGTCCCGAGTAAATATCGTCCTTCCACCACTTGCATTGGATGGTCCAACAATGACAATCCGTAAATTTCCCAAAGATCCGCTAACAATTGAGAATTTGATTGCTAACAAAACATTATCAGAGGACGCTGCCAATTTTTTAGACCTATTAGTGAAAGCTAAATACAATATTTTTATTAGTGGAGGAACAGCTTCAGGAAAAACCACCTTCTTAAATGTCTTATCGAATTTTATTCCGCAGAAAGAAAGAATCATTACAATTGAAGATTCGGCTGAACTTCAAATTAAGAACATTGAAAACTTAGTCCGGCTGGAGATTCGTAATGCAAACACAGAGGGCAGAGGCGAGATTACGATTAGCGATTTGATAAGAGCATCGCTTAGAATGCGTCCAGATCGTATTGTAGTTGGTGAGGTGCGTGGACATGAGGCATTAGACATGTTGCAGGCAATGAATACAGGACATGATGGATCAATTTCAACTGGTCATGGTAATAGTGCCGAGGATATGCTAAGTAGGCTGGAGGTAATGGTTTTAAGAGATGCGAATATTCCGATTATTGCCATTCGCAAACAGATAACTGCAGCCATCGATATAATCATCCACCTTGCGAGACTAAGAGATGGCAGTCGCCGAGTGGTTGAAATCAGTGAAATTATTGGCATGGTAGATAGCAATATTCAGCTAAATAGATTATATCGCTTTGAAGAAACCTCGTTTGGAGCGCAGGACAATGTCATTGGCGAGCTGAAAGCAACGGGGAACAGTCTTAAGAAAATCGATAAGCTAAAGCAAGCGGGGTTAGGGGGGTTTTTTGTTAGTGGAAGGGATATATGATGTGCGGCTACATTACCCGAATGATCACTGCAAAAGTTTAGTCATCGATAAGTCGGCAGGTTTAAAGGAAAAAGACATTTTCATGGTTCAAGTGGAAATGCTTATTGGTAATCGCTTGCCTGGTCATTTAAATTTTACAATCGAGGAGTTTAATTTAGAAATTAAGTTTTACTATGATGTTCGCGGTTACAAATCGTTAAAAAATTATCTAAGGGCCATACAACATGAGTGGGGAGTTTTGCAGGAACTGTATCTAAGAATAATAAGCATTGTGCTCGATAGCAATAAGTACCTTTTAGATGCTAATAAATACATATTAAAGTTACCGCTAATCTATGTTGATCCTAATAAAAATGAGCCATACCTAATCTATTTACCATTGAAGAAAGTTGCGAAGGGAACAAGTATAGCGAATGAGTATAAACAATTATTCATCAATATTTTTCAGCATAAGGAGGGAGTGGAGTTGAATTATTATAACAGCATAATTGATTATTTTGATGCCAGTGATTTTACGCTTGATGGCTTATTTGAAAAAGTGATTGGAACGAGATTCGACGAATTTATAGAACCTACAAATGTAGTTGAGGCACATAAGGAAGGGTTTAGGGAAAGTAGATTACGCTGGTTGTCTAGTCTTTTTGTGAAGAATAGTAAAAAAACTGAAGTTAAAAAGCAAAACTTTATACAGAAAAGCGAAGCATACGATAAGACGATGATCGAGACAGGGGTTCTGTTCCGATATGTTCCGCTATTGTATTTAGAAAAAAGACAGGGCGGTCAGGCAAAGAGAATAGATTTGGATAAACAAAGTTTTATCATTGGCAGAAACAAAAATGTGGCTAATTACTATGAGGAATCTAAAGAGATTTCGCGTGTGCATTTGGAAATTATGAGGGATAAAAGTGGTTACTTAATCAAGGATTTAGATTCGAAGAACGGCTCATTTCTCAATGGTTCGCCTCTAGAAGCGAATAAATTATATCCGATTAATGAGGGCGACTTAATTAAACTGGCGTCTACAGAATATACTGTCAGAAGCGTGCAAAGAAACGGAGGTGATGGTTATTAATAATCGAAGCATGTTAGCAGTGGGTGATATTTTTAAAAATAGATATAAAATAGTTTCTCTAATTGGTGAAGGTGGCATGGGGAAAGTGTTTTATGCTGAGGATCAACGCATTGAAGGCAAATATTGGGCTATTAAAGAGGTTAAAAATAGCAGGATAGATGAAGGAGAATTTATCAGAGAGGCAAAAGTTTTAGCAAAACTCAACCACCCATATCTACCAAAGATTATTGATTATTATTTTGAGAAAGAACTTAATCGTTCCTATTTGGTTATGGATTCTATAAAGGGAAATAGTTTGCAGAGCATTACAGAGACAGGGAAAGTTCTGCCGGAGATAAAAATCATAAAATATGGCTTGCAATTATGTGATTTATTTAATTATCTGCATAATGATTTAAAAGAGCCGATTGTTTATAGAGATTTAAAGCCTAATCATGTTTTGATTGATGAGCAAGACAATATTAAGTTAATCGATTTTGGTATCGCAAAAGAATATATTTTAGGACAAGAATATGATAGTGAACAGCTTGGGACTGTCAGATATGCTGCTCCGGAACAGTTTAATTCAAGTCGGATTGATCACCGATCAGATCTCTATTCGTTAGGTGCGTTGTTCTATTATTTATTTAGTAGGGGCAAACACTATTATAGCGTACGAAAACCACTCCAACATCTACGTAATGATCTTCCAACCATAATATATACCATAATAAATAAATTACTGATGTCTGAGCCTGAAAATCGCTATCAAAATATAACTGATGTAATTCAGGAACTTGAAATTGCCAAAATATATTACCAAGACCGTACAGAACTTCTCACTACTAATTCAATCCAAGAAGAAATAATAAAGTCAGAAGAGGATATTAATTTAAACTTGGGTAATGTAACATCACAGATAATGGTGTGTTCACTTTCAAAACGCGCTGGATCAACCTTCATCACAACAAATTTAGCAAAATTTATAAGTGAACAAAGTATTGTGCCGAATGTGGTTGAGATACCATTCAGCCCATATCTGTTTGACTATCTTGGTATAGAGAGATTGAGTAGCCTACTAAAAGAGGAGAGTAGTTTCTATAGTGTAGTGAATGAACTCTACGAAAAAAGACCGCTTATAAAAGAAAGAAGGTACTCAGCAAAGGGAATTTTATGGACGCTGGTCGACCCCAGGCGACCATTAATCAAAGAAGAAGACTGGGATGAAATGATGATGTTAAATCTGCTTTATTCTGCTCGTAAAAGCAACCTATCTTTAATTGATGTCGGTAATTATATTGAACATCCTGCAATAGTTAATACAGTCAAAAATGTAGATTATCTAATAGTGGTTATTGATCCAATCTTAATTAATATTGCACAGAACCTGCGTCGTTTATCAAAGTTTTGTGAATTAGCAAAGGGTGGAGTAAAGGTAAAACTTGTACTAAATAACTGGACAGAAAGTCTGCCGAAGCGTGAATTAATAAAATTATTTGATTTTGCACCTGTGCATTTTTGTCCAAACATTGCATTACCGATAGTGCATCGAGCAGCTTATAATGGCGACATTCTCTATGAATATACAGATGTAAGCAACATGCTGAAGGTTACTTTAAATGAGATTGCTTCAGATATTGTGGTTCTGCAAAGAGGCAGAACAAATAATTCACAACAAAAAAATAAATATAGTTTTTTAAGAAGGTGATTATTTGCAAAAATTTTACAGTGTTAACAGTAAGTTAAGAACTTTTTTCGGTTATCTTATCCCGGGGCTTGGGATCTTGTTGATAGTGGTTGTGCTTGTCCTAATTTGGTTTTGGGAAACTGCGGGGCGCGAATATTTTTTGTATGAAGAAAGAGTGGTTTTCAAACAAGATATTGCTGAAGGCATTTTAATTGATGAATCGATGCTCACTTATCAAAGTTTTGAAAAGAGCAAAATATTTAGCGAGGCGGTCATTGATCCTAATGAGATTATTGGACTAGAAACAACACATTATATACCAAGAGGAGCCCTACTCCATAAAAAATACTTTGCTTCGACCGAAATTGAATTAGCAATTGATCAATATATTGCCAGAATCCCAAGTGAATGGATTTATTCCATTCCAAATTCATTGAGACGACAGGATAAAGTATATTTCTATATATTTAAACCAAGCAACGGAGCAAGTGTTGTACTTTTTGAAACCGAGATCGCTTATGTAAAAGACAGTATGAATCGCGAAATTGTAAGTGTTGGCTCAAGGGAAAGAATCGATGGTTCAGGAATAATAGCGGAAGTTTCCGTAGTTTTAACTTTAGAAGAGTTAAATCAGTTAACAGAGGTTATTAAAGATGGTAATAAAATTATTATTTTATATGCAGAGGGGATTGAATAATGAAAATTCTTATTGTAGAGGAAAATAATAAGCTAGCTAATCTGTTGAGAAGAACGAGTGATCTTCTTGTAGAAGAAGCAGAATTTATAGATGGTACTGAAGACGCAGACTTTTATATTGTCTCTGAAAAACTTGTTAGCTATGAGAAATTACTAGCTGTAATAATGAGTAACCATAAACAGATAAACAAAAAGAGAAAAATATTTTTTATCTATCATTACGCTTACGACAAAAATATTTTTAATAATATGAAGACAATTTGTCAGTTGAACGGTATTGAACTAATCTCTTCGAATTTGTCTGATGATGAAATAATTAAGAAGATTTTAAACGGACTGGTTTTTGAGACAAGTGAACTGTCTAATGTAATCACATTTTTTGGTGCGGATAATAAGGTTGGCACAACAATGCTAACACATTCAGTGGCTGAAACACTTGCGAAAAATACTGAATTAAGCATAGGGTTGCTTTGCCTAAATAATAATCCAAGTAGAGAGTATTTAAAAAGCGATCTAGATACTGGAATTGACAATATTAAAATAAAGCTATTTAACAATATTTTGGATGGAGACGAATTGGTGCACGCCTGTATCAAAGAGACTGAAGGATTATATATTTTGCCAGGAGTTAGTTATTCCCCGGATGCTAAGCTTTTCCATCCTGAGCACATAAAGGGGTTAATTGAGATGGCGGCACATAAGTTTGATCTAGTGCTGATCGATGCTGGAGGGAATATTGATTCGGGATTAGCTATAGCTTCTATAAAAATGGCAAAGATAAAATACTTAATAGTCACTCAACAAGAGGCGGTACGGAAGAATTTTAAAAGAGTAGAAACTCAAGTACTGCATAATTTAGGTATAGATATTAAGCAATTTATGTTAGTTGCAAATAAATATATAAGCTCTGATTTTATGTACAATAGCCAGCAATTAGGCAGCATCTATGGGACCATACTTGCGACAGTTGTGCCGCATACTGATTTTTACGGTTGGAAAGCAGAAGTTGAGCGAAAGACTTTGTTGCATTATGGATTGAAGGGTTACAACAATCAAATTGATTATTTATGTCGGATTATTGCAATGCAAATCAGACAACCTTACCAAGTTGAGACAAGACAAGGACTAATCAGAAAAAAAATTAATAGTCTTGGAGGCATGTGATGTCAACAAATTATTTTTCTTTAAATAGTTATTTAGAAACAGCCAATCAAGAACAAGACACAGAAAAGAAGGACTATAATGCCAATAAAAATTTAGTGAGTTTCTACTCTTTATGCAAAAAGATTAGTCAATATTTCTTGGAGGGCTGGGAGTCTGAACAAGGGAAGGATGGATCTACAGCAGAGCAATTATTGGAATATCAAAAGAAAGCAATTATAGGTTATCCATCGGAGATAAATTATTTTATTTCAAGAATTGAAACATATTTAAGAAAAAATAATTTGATGAATACTTGGTATCCAACTTGGCATGAAAATCTCACTTCAGCAATATTTCATGAAAATTGGGGGTTGGCAGGTATTGCTCCCTGGAAAAATATTAAGGAGAGTAGTTCATCGAAAATCATTGGAGAAAAAATCTTTTTCTTAATAAATGGAAGCATGCAACTTCAACAACAACAGATATCCGGTGAACGCTTAAAACAGTTACGAAAAGCTCTTTTGTTACGCAACCCGGAAATCCATCTAAGCAACAAATATGCTGAGGTTTACATGCTTGACGGCACACGTATCACTATTTTTGAAGATGCAAAGGAGCCAACCATTGTATTCCGTAAATATATAATTGAGCAATTAAATTTTGAGGAGCAAGCAAAACGAGGAACTATTCCCGAGGAAATAATTCCACTACTAAAAGCGAAAATTAAGATTGGTTATAATGTAAATTTCATTGGTCCTGTTCGGAGTGGGAAAACGACATTTTTGGAGACTTGGCAGAGCTACGAAGACAAGAGACTTGAGGGTGTTTTAATCGAGACCGACCCTGAAATACCACTTCACAAAATCATGCCAGAAGCACCCATCATACAAATAATAGCTGACGATGAAAGACTTAATCAGATTACAAAGTCTTTAATGCGCTCTGATGCGGATTATTTTATACTTGCTGAAGCACGTGATGCTGTAGCTTTAAACTTAGCGGTTAAAATAACTACAAAGGGTACACGTAGAGTAAAAAGCACTTATCACTCTGCCGATGCAACAGATTTTGTTTATGATGCAGCAAACGAAATCATTGCGAAATTTGGCGGAGATTTGCAGTCAACAATGATTAAGCTGGCCAAAGGATATCATTATTTATATGAATTCATCCAATTGCATGATCGATCAAAAAAACGCTTAAAAGGTGTTTATGAATTGCGCTATGATGCTGAAACCAGATCGATTACCATTCATCAAATAATTAAATATGATTATAAAACTGATGATTGGTTTTATAAGTTTGATATTGGCAGAGATAAGGAAGAGATTGCATTGCAAGAGGAGGGTGCAGCATACGAAACATTTAGCAGCGAACTTAAAAAGCTCGCTATAGCGAAACCGTTGGTTGGTGAGCATGTTACTAGACCTTTTTACGGTAGAGTAAGGGAGGGGTAGTAAGATGATTGAAATTACTAATATCATTGTCTATCTAGGTTTTTCTTTATTCTTGCTGGTTGGGATTATATTGGCTTGTCTTCCATTTTTCCAACGACTTCATCGCCGAATGAGTATTTATAGTAGGTATAAAGAGATTCAGATGCGTGAGGATAATACAATATTGACCAAATATTTTAATAGGTTATTTCTTCTTGCTGAAACTACTTTTGCTATTAATAAAAAAGAGAATACATATCTATTAATAGTTGGTTCATTCTTTATTGCGGTTTTTACAGCACTGGTTCTTTATACGGTTGGAAGCAACATATTTATTATAATTTGTATATCTTTTTTGTTAGGGGCGATACCATATCTGTTACTGTTGCTTAGGCTGCAAAAGCTGAGATTTGCAGGTAGCAATGAAGTGGAGCTGCTAATAGTAGAACTGCTAAGTCAATATCGTATTAATCACTTTAATATGTATGAAGCAATTGACCAGACGATTCCTCGTTTAACAAGCGCACCCTATCTACAAAAGGCACTGATTAGATTAAGTTTTGCAATTAAACAGGCTGACTCGGATGCGGTAATAATTAGTTCGGTCGATAATTTCAATTATGCATTAAAGACGAACTGGTCTGCAATTCTATCTGAGAACCTAAAATATAGCTTAGTTTATGGGGAAAATGTTTATCAATCATTAGAGGATATACTAGAAGAATCAAAAACAATGAACAGCATCTATGAAAAAGATCGCCAGCAGAATAATGAAGCGCTCTTTATGATTAAATATGTTACGCCGGCAGTCTATTTATTTAGTGTTTATGCGATGGTTGCCATAATTGGTTTTGATTTCTCAAAGTATGTTGATTATCAGTTTTATAACACGATTGGGCTAAAGTTTTTCGCTTTAATTCTTATATTTATGATTATAAATAGTGGAATCTATATTTTAATAAAAAAAAGGAAAAGAGATTTTTAAATTTACGATGAATATCAATATCATTTATCCCATTATTATTACATCACTAGCGTTATTATCTTTATTTATTTTAAGTACACGGTTTGTAGCCGCGAGGCGGGTGCCAATCGATTTTACAAGTCGTAGTTTTTTTGTGATTAAAGAAAGATACTACAAATTAATTACTAATCAACAGGTTGCATCTACAGACAAACTCCTTATGACCACAATAAATACAAGTCGCTACATTTTTCTCCATGGAATTTTGCTAGTTATAACAATCTTCTTGGGTCTAATAATGTTAACTATCAACACTAACTCCGTATTACAAATGCTATTTATCCTTGTTATTTCTCTCTACTTTGTATTTTTCCCGAAGACAATATTTCTCGGGAAGAAAACTCCATATAAATATCTTCTCGAGTTCCTGGAAAACAAGCATAAAAAGCAGATTGATTTTGAATTATATAAATTAACATTACATTTAAAAAATCTTGCAACTGCCAGTAAATATAAGAATTACAGTGCAAATTACATTTTAAGCACGCTGTATAAATCGGCTAACTTAACAAAACCGGTAATTGGGAAAATGATTTCACTTTGGGAATTGGGGCAGACTAATAATGCGGGCAATCTATTTAGCGAAGCAATAGGTACTCGCATCGCACGCGAACTGACAGTCATTTTAAAAAAATTAGATGATTTAACAACTGAGGATTTGATAGCACAAATAGATCTCTTACTTCAACTTATTAGAAAGGAGCGTGAAACTAATCGTTTAATTGCTAATGAAAATAGAAGCAATCTTATTTATTTTAGTGTAATTGTGACCACTGTTGCCATTATGTTAAATTTTGTAGTTATTGTTTACTATCTTGAGGCAATTAATAATATTCAATTATATATAAATTAGAATCGAGGTGAAAAAATGAAACAATTAATTGTTACTGTAGCACTGATTATTTTAGGAGTTTTTATTGCTAACACACTGGTGTTAGGCGAAGGCGATAGCTTAAAATCAGGGACTGAAACACTTGCTACAACCATGATTGGCGAAATTAAGGATGTGAAAGGCGCCCCAATAACACCATAATTGAAGAGGTAAGTAATGAAAGAATATATAGTAGGCTTTGCAATATTTCTTGTATTAATTTTTTTCCCATTACAGTGGTCAATTAATCAGATTAATCATTATAAGATTCAAACCGCAAATAATATTGTTTATAATTCGGCTCAAAAGGCACGAACTGACGGCTACTTCAAGCAATCAAACCTTGATGAGTTAAGGATTCAACTCGCCACAAAGTTAAAGGTTGAGCCATCTAAAGTAAGAATTGAAGCGACAACAACCCCTAAATACCGCTTAGATAATTTTGATGAGAGAGAAATGATATATTTTGAAGTCGGTATACCAATTGACAAGATTATTGCAGCAAATATCTTTTATGGAATTAGTGATCAAGCCAATAGTTACGAATACATTATTAGTGGAGAGGTTCCAAGTGAGCTGTTGCCTATATGAAATCATATATTATTGGTATTTCATTATTTATCGTTTTTGTAATTTTTACAAATTTTCAAGCAGATTATAATAAGCATCAAGAGCAACTTCATTTATTAAAGTTCATTGCAGAAGAATCAGCTGCTGCTGCAGCACAATTTATCTCGTTAACGCAATATAAAGATGGTTATCTAGTTTTCAATCAAGCAGAGGGTAATCGAGCTGCTCGCAGAGTTATTGAAAATAGTATGGAGGTCGGTTACTACTGGTCAGAACCAGTTGAGTATACGATTAATTATTTTGATGACCTAAACACTGACTATCCTTATATCTTTAGCAAAAATGATATTGATGTTGAGATTGTGGTAAAAGAGCCGACTGTTGTTGTGGCGATTAACGCTGGGCCATCTAAATACGGTCTGACAAAATCAACCCCCGATATAACTGCGGTTGCTGCACATGAATGGAAAGCAAATTTAAGATAGAAGAGTTTTCTCTTCTATCTTTTGTTTTTTTATTAGGCATAATTAAGGTATAATGAAATATAGTACATATATAGGAGGTTTTCAAATGGCAAATATTTATGATAAAGCTTATGAGTTTGCAGCGGCATTAGTGAAAGAGGAAAGTTACATTAACTTCAAACAATTATCGAATAAGATTAATAACTCACCTGCAAAATTTGAGAAAATTAAAGCCTATCAATTGAAACAGATGGAACTATTCGGGAGAAGTGAAGCGGGAGAAGAGTTGCCGCAGGAAGAGATTGAGGCACTTAATGTTGACTATGCTGAACTGCTCGAAGATGAGGATATTAAACAGTTGTTCGAAGTGGAACGTCAATTTAGCGTGATACTTAACGATGTTTACAAAATTATCAATGAACCAATTCAAGAATTGGCGCCAAAAGGCAGTGTTTCTGAAGAATAAAAATATGAGGTGATTTGTTATGGATATTAGGTATCACGGTCATAGTTGCGTTGAGCTCATCGGTGAGAATTATTCATTAATTATTGATCCGTTTATTACTGACAATCCACATACTAAAATAACAGCAAAAGAGGTTAAAGTTGATTTTATTTATGTTACGCATGGTCATGGCGATCATTTAGGCGATACGATTGAGATTGCTCGACACAATGATGCTTTAGTGATTGCACCATATGAATTGGCTATACATTTAAGCTGGGAGAATTTGCACACACATGCTGTAAATATCGGTGGTAGCTTTCAGTTTCCTTTTGGCAGACTTAAAGTAATGCCGGCTTTCCATAGCTCTTCAATTATTAATAATTTTACTAGGGAAATCACTTACACGGGTGTACCGAGTGGCGTGTTAATTGAAATGGATGGCAAAAAAATTTATCACGCTGGCGATACAGCATTGTTTAGCGATATGCGGCTGTTAGAAAAAGAACAGCTGGATATTGCTCTATTACCAATTGGTGATAACTTTACCATGGGGATTGATGATGCATTAATTGCCGCCTCATTGATTAAGGCAAAAAAAACTATTCCGATTCACTACAATACTTTTCCGACGACAGTGCAGGACCCTCAGATATTTGTTAATGAACTAGCTAAAAAAGGGCTTGCTGGCGAAATTTTATCAACAAATAAAGCAGTGACAATCTAATTTTATTATAGGGAGAACATTCAATGTCCGGTTTTACTCATTTGCATGTACATACTGAATATAGTCTGCTTGATGGTGCTGCTAGGGTGACCAATATTGTGGCGGCCGCAAAAAAGCTTGGGATGAGTGCACTTGCGATTACTGATCACGGTAGCATGTATGGTGCTATACCCTTTTATCAGGCATGCCGCAAAAATGGGATTAAGCCAATCATCGGTTGCGAAATCTATGTTACTCCAGGACAGCGCACCGAGCGTGTTTCTCGTCAGGAGATGAAGACATATCACCTTGTGTTGCTTGCTGCAAATGAACAGGGTTATCGCAATTTAATGAAGATAGTATCAATTGGTCATCTTGAGGGTTTCTATTATCGTCCGCGTGTAGATAAAGAGACACTAGAAAAATATAGCGAGGGCATTATTGCTCTTAGCGCCTGCCTGTCTGGGGAGGTAGACGATTGGTTACTTGCTGATAATTACGAAGCTGCCAAAACCGCTGCGCTTACTTATCGCAGAATTTTTGGTGCGGATAATTTTTATTTAGAGATGCAGGATCATGGTCTGCCAGAAGAGGCGCGAGTCATACCTGCAATTATTAAATTGAGCGAGGAGACAGGAATCCCTTTAGTGGCTACTAATGACGTTCATTATATTGAACAGGCAGACTCGCTAATTCAAGATGTATTAATCACAATTGGCACGGGCACGACACTTGATGATCCGAATCGCATGCAGTTTGGAACAGACCAGTTTTTTCTTTCTGACGAGACTCACATGCGCAAAAGATTCGCCCATCGGCCTGATGCAGTGGATAACACACAAAAGATTGCCGAGCGGTGCAACCTTACTATCGAGCTTGGGCAGTCACTCTTACCTAGCTATCCGCTGGCGGACGGAGTAGCGGCAATCGATTATTTACGTGCACTAGCAACAAGAGGTGCAGAAAAGCGCTATACCAAGCCAACATCTGAGCATCTTGAACGTCTAAATTACGAGCTCTCAGTAATCGAAAACATGGGTTTTGCTGACTATTTTCTTATTGTTTGGGATTTCATGAAATATGCTCATAAAGAAGGAATTATGACGGGGCCAGGTCGTGGTTCGGCGGCGGGTAGTATCATCGCCTACTGCTTAGGTATAACCGATGTGGACCCGATTAAATACGGACTTTTGTTCGAGCGATTTTTAAATCCGGAACGGATTAATATGCCGGATATTGATATAGATTTTAACTATGAGCGCCGCGATGAGGTAATCCAATACGTCTCAGAGAAGTATGGTTTTGACCATGTCTCACAGATTATTACCTTTGGGACTTTTGCGGCAAAGGCAGCAATTCGCGATGTTGGTCGCGTAATGGGGATACCATATAACCAAGTAGACCGCATTGCTAAGGCTGTTCCGCTGCAAGTGGGAATAACGATTGAACGGGCTTTGGCCGATGTTAAGGATTTGCAAGATGCCTATAATAACGACCCGCAGCTTCGTCAGCTAATCGACATTGCAATGAAGATTGAGGGAATGCCGCGTCATCATTCGACTCATGCTGCGGGGGTTATTATTGCTGATAAGCAATTGACGGAATATACCCCGCTACAGCAGGGAATCGATAATCTGTCCCTTTCTCAATATACAATGGGAATACTTGAGGAGATTGGTCTGCTGAAAATGGATTTTCTAGGACTCAGAAACTTGACGATTATTGAGAAGGCGATTAAGCTCATCGGAGAAACGACAGGTAAGCGGATTATTCTCGATGATAT
Organism: uncultured Caryophanales bacterium; assembly: GCA_964568525.1. Taxonomy (GTDB): domain Bacteria; phylum Bacillota; class Bacilli; order Tepidibacillales; family Tepidibacillaceae; genus CAYZPB01. The sequence goes on along the minus strand of CAZMPM010000002.1, from coordinate 54,451 downwards.
TCCGGAAAATGATCCTGCTACTTATCAATTGCTTGCAAATGGTGACACCAAAGGCGTTTTCCAACTAGAGTCTGCTGGTATTAATAAGGTGCTAAGAGAATTAAAACCATCAAATTTCGAGGATATTGTAGCGGTTGTAGCACTCTATCGGCCTGGTCCGATGGATTTTATCCCGGACTTTATTGCTGCAAAACATGGCCGCAAAAAGATAGAATATCCGCATGAAAGTTTAGAGCCGATTCTTAGAGATACTTACGGAATTATCGTTTATCAGGAGCAAATCATGCAGATTGCATCAACAATGGCGGGGTTTAGCTTAGGTGAGGCGGATTTACTGCGGCGTGCGGTGAGCAAAAAGGACCGCGAAATTCTGGAGCGGGAACGAGAGCATTTTGTGGTGGGAGCGATATCGAAGGGTTACAATCAAGCCGTTGCTAATGATGTCTATGATATGATTGTCCGCTTTGCCAATTATGGTTTCAACAGATCGCATGCGGTTGCCTACAGCGTGATTGCTTATCAGACAGCTTATTTGAAGGCTAATTATTCGGTTGAATTTATGACAGCCTTAATTTCCGAATCGATGGGCAACAGCAAAAAAGTTGTTGAGTATATTGAGGAAGCAAGACGTAAAGGCATTGAGATCCTGCCACCAGATGTTAAGAAGAGCCAAGCCTCTTTTTCGATAGAAAATGGTAGCATTCGAATTGGCCTAGCCGGTATCAAAAATATTGGTGACAGCGTAATTGATGCCATCTTGACTGAACGTGATAATACACGTGAATGCGCGACTGTGCTTGATTTTTGCATGAATTCAGATTCAAAGCTTTCTACACGCAAGGTTATGGAATCGTTGATTTTAAGTGGTGCATTCGATTCTTTCGGTGTACATCGGGCTAAATTAATGGGCAATCTTGATGACTTGCTTGAGCGAATTAATCAGAAAAGAAAACTCGAAGCTGACTTACAAATTTACCTTTTTGATGATTTAACAAATGAAGTAAATAATGAATTCGATTGGATTGATGTGAGAGAATTTCCTTTTATTGATCTCTTGAAAAAGGAGAAAGAGGTACTTGGCTTGTATTTATCAGGACACCCATTATCCTCCTATCAGGAGATACTTGCTCGCTATACCACGCATGAGTATGATGAGCTTGAGCAGCTGGATGACCGAGCTATTGTTAGACTGGGTGGCTTGGTGACTGATATTAAGCAAATTCTAACGAAGAAAAAGGATCAGATGGCTTTCGTTCGTTTGGAAATACTAGCAGACGAAGTGGAATTAATCTTTTTCCCAGAAGCTTTTCGCCGTTATAAAGCGGAGTTAGAGCTTGATCGCGGCATATTGATAGAAGGTATAATTAGCCATAATGAAGAGATCACGAAAATTATTGTGAATAAAATGGTGACATTAGATGCAGTAGTTCTGCCTAATAAAACGAATGATTAAGAATTTGACAAAATGGAGATGACGAGTTGGACAAGCTATATGAAGAATCGTTAAAAATGCATAAGGATCAACAGGGCAAAATTGAGGTTAATAGCAAGGTAGAGTTGAACACAGCAAAGGACCTGAGCTTAGCATATTCTCCAGGTGTAGCTGCTCCAAGTCTCGCGATTGCAGATAATCCCGACAAAATATATGACTACACCGCAAAAGGCAATATGGTCGCTGTTGTTACAGATGGTTCTGCAGTACTTGGATTAGGTGATATCGGAGCGGCGGCCTCCTTACCGGTGATGGAGGGGAAAGCGGCTCTATTTAAAAAGTTTGCTAACGTAGATGCCTTTCCGATTTGTATTCGTAGTAATGATGTTGATGAGATTGTTAAGACTGTAAAGTTGATTGAACCTAGTTTTGGGGGAATTAATTTAGAGGATATAGCGGCGCCGAATTGTTTTCTAATTGAACAACGGTTAAAAAAGGAGCTCGATATCCCGGTTTTTCACGATGACCAGCATGGCACTGCAATTGTTGTATTGGCAGGGCTAATCAATGCTCTTAAAATTGTTAACAAAAGCATTAACGAGATAAAGGTTGTTGCCAATGGTGCTGGCGCTTCCGGCACAGCAATTATTAAGCTTCTGATTAGTTTTGGTGTTCGCGACGTTATAATGTGTGATTCGCAGGGTATTATTTATCAGGGTAGGACTTGCCACATGACTCCGGTTAAACAAGAGCTAGCAGAGATGACGAATTATCGGCAACTGGTTGGGTCTTTGGCGGATGCTTTAAAAGGAGCGGACGTATTTATCGGTGTCTCGGTTGCTGGCGCATTAACAGCTGAGATGATCGCGACGATGGGCGAAGAACCGATTGTTTTTGCGCTGGCGAATCCAGTTCCGGAGATTTTGCCTGATTTGGCACGAAATGCTGGGGCGAAGGTGGTTGCGACTGGTCGCTCTGATTATGCTAACCAAGTAAATAATGTATTGGCTTTTCCTGGAGTCTTTCGTGGAGCATTAGATGTTCGAGCGAGCGATATTAATGAAGAGATGAAACTTGCTGCTGCACAAGCAATTGCTGGATTAATCAATAAAGATGAGTTGAGTTCAGAGTATATAATCCCTAATCCTTTTGATGAGCGAGTTGCACAGGCGGTTGCTGGTGCAGTGGCGGAATCCGCTCGGAAAACTGGCTTGGCTAGGGATGATATTAGAAAGTAGGGATTAACTAATGAAAAATTGGTTTTCGACAAAAGTAGATGTCCGTTATCAAGAGACGGATCAAATGGGAGTAGTTTATCATTCAAATTATTTTGTCTGGTTTGAGATTGCGCGTACGGAAATGATTAAACATATCGGGATTACATATAAAGAGATGGAAGCAACAGGTTTGCTTATGCCTGTTGTTGATGTTAACTGCCAATATCATGTCCCAGCTCAATATGATGACGAACTAATTATTCGCGTTGCTATTTCTAAGCATACTGGAGTGCGAACTAATTTTTGTTATCAGGTAATTAGGGCTAAGGACGGAGTGCTGTTAGCGGAGGGCGAGACAAAGCATGTTTATATTGATGAGGATTTTAAATTAAAAAGACTTGATCGGACATTGCCAGAGTATTATGAAAAAATCCTAAAAATTTATAACGAGCAGAAATAATGTAAAATTTGTAAATGATTATACATAATAATTTCACAAATATGTTATAATTGACTGGAGGCAAATTGACCGAAGGCTTGATTATAAGTTGCTAGGAGGTGAATTAGTAATAATGCAGAGGGAGCTAGAAGACTTAATTTCAGACCAGCTAATTTTCCGCCAGTTTAAGGGCGAAGAGAAACGGAAATTATTAGAATGTGCTGTTAAGGTCGATTTAGAAAAGGGTGCAATGGTTAGTTTGATGGGCGACTGTTTTCCGTATGTCATTATAGTTGCGGAAGGGCTACTTCATGCTAATAAGGACTCTGCTGAGGGCAGACAATTTATATTAAAGTCTTTTGGCAAGGGGGATGCTTTCTGGGGACATGCTCTGTTTCATGATAAGCCGACTCCTACAGCAATTGTTGCATTTAAACACACTACTATTTATCAGTGGCATCGTGATGATATTGTGCCGCTTGTAAAGGACAATAAAGATGCTCTTTGGGATCTGTGCGTGCAATTAAGTCAACGGACAATTGAGGCGAACATGGCTATGGAGGAAATTGTATTTAATCCAGTAGTCAATCGATTAGCGCGACTATTGGTTGATCAGTTTGAAGAAGTGGATAACGAGCAGATTCCGCGGAATATGACACTAGACGAAATGGCAGCTAAGATAGGTTCGACGAGAGAGGTAGTATGTAGGTTGTTATATCGTTTATCTGATGAGAATCTAATTCAGGTAGATCGCTCTAAATTTATTTTAATTAATAAAATAGAATTAAGTAAGATGGCCGATGGAGAAACCGTAACAAAGAGAAGTTGGGATTAAGCTATTTATAAATAATTATACAATATTATTCTAAAATATTTGAACCCGATAAGATTATCTCCTATCGGGTTCACTGTTTAAATATAATTATACAATTATTCTTTTTCGATCATTCTTGCTTTTACTACTGGGATCAAGAAAGTTGCAAGGATAGCTAGTCCCATTAGACCTTGATATAGGTAGTCAAATGTTGCTGTTCTGACAGTTTGCGTAACAAATCCCATGATCATAACACCAAGTCCGCTCATTAGAGCAAGATACCAGCCAGCGATGTGGCGTTGTGCAACGAAATAGATTGCGAGTAGTAATAGAATAGTTGCAATCCAGCCAATTGCCATTGTTGGGAATAAGATAAAGATTCCATCAGCATAGTGTGGTCTTGCAAAGTGACCACTAACAATACGGCTAGCAGCGTGTCCGTTAGAGAATGCTTCGGCAGCAGTTACGCCCATAATTAAGAATACCCAAAAATCAATTAACTTAGCTTTAGCAGATGCTTTTGTTGCAAGTACAACAACAAAGTAGGCGATAAGTCCAACTGCAGCAAACCAAAGCCCGTTTGGAGTACCAACTTTTGCGAAGTTTAGGTAAGGCACTGTCATGTAAGCTCCACCAATAGAAGGGATTGACAGACAGGCAAGCGCTAACGATCTAGCCCATTTAGCTCCTTGATAAAATGGTTTAGCAATTACAAGTAATACCATTCCTGCAAACATTGTCAATGATGTCCAAAGTGGGAAGAAGAACCCAACTAATTCACGAGTTTTGCTGATTAATGAAGCATCAGGATTATTATCTGCGTAAAATTTAGCAATCCTTTTTGCTTGTTCAACTTGAATTAGCTCTAAAGCATCTGGCACAGTCAAAGGTAGTACTGCAATCATTAAGAGAGCAGCAATTAGTACTACAGCAAGTACTGTCATCCGAGTTCCTTTTGAAAGATTTTGATTCATTTTAAAACCTCCTAAGAATATTATGATTACCTATTTCAAACATATCAGAATTTAACATGTGAACAATTAACCCAGGTTAAAAGAACATCATTCTTTAATAAAAGCGAATAATCTAATATAATGAAATGTAACATTATTCAATTACTCACTGTTAGTGAAAGTGGAGGGTTAGAAGTATGGCGGAGCTAAACAAACTTCTTGGGGAAAATAAATTATTTGCCTCCTTTACTAAAGCGGAGCAAAGTTTGTTACTTGCTAATGTCGAGAAGGTTGTATTGGAGAAAGGCCAATATCTTAATTTCAGTGGGGATAAATTTCCGTATGTTTTTGTCTTAGAAGATGGACTGCTTTACGCTATTAAAGAGTTGATTAATGGCAGAAGTATTACGATGAAGAGGTTCAATACTGGAGATATTTTTTTTGGGCATGATCTTTTCACTCAGAAATCTACACCATCTACTATAGTAGTTTTTCGGCCGTCAACAATTTATCGGTGGCATAAAAACATTATTTTACCGTTAATTAGAAATAATAAAGAAGTGTTGTGGCAGGTTTGCTGTCAACTTAATGAGCGGTCACTTGATGTTACTCAGATTATTGAAGAGTTCTCTTCTAGCCCGGTCGGAAGTCGTTTGGCGCGGTTATTGATGAGTGAATTTGAAGCTTCAGACGAAAGTTGCATTCCTCGAAATATGACTTTGGAGGAGATTGCTTCAACAATTGGATCGACTAAAGAAGTAGTTTGCCGTTATCTATATCGCATGGCTGATGAAAAGCTGATTGAGGTTGAACGCGATCGATTCGTTTTAATTAATAAAATTGAGCTAACAGAATTAGCTGACGGCAAAGTTGTTGGAAGTAAGAGTTGGGAAGATTAGAGTGAATAGTTATTCACAATCTTGTTTAAATATATTAGAATAGAATAGCTAAGCAACGAGCAGAGTTGTTAGGTATTATTTCTGAAAAGAAAGGAGTCTAGTTATGAACATTACATTAGGATTAGATGGAATAATTGCTGCAAAATCATCGATTACTTTGCTTGATGATGAGATGATTAGATATAGAGGTTATCGACTAGATGACCTTGCAGACAATGCTACGTTTGAGGAGATAATTTATCTGTTGTGGTACGGAGAATTACCTACAACAGCTGAATATGCTGTCTTTAAAGATGAATTAAAGAAACATTGCAATCTATCAGAAAATATTGTTACTTTAATGAAGTTATTACCAAAGAATGCTGATTTTATCGATGTAATGCGTGTTATAATTTCTATTTCTGCACTTTACAATACTGAGATTGAAGATTTTTCTCATGAGGCCAATCTGAAAAAAGCTACATTTCTCATGGCGCAAATTTCACCAATAGTTGCTACATTACATCGGGTGCGAAACAATTTAGAACCGATTAGAGCAAATCCGCACTTAGGTTATGCGGCTAATTTTCTTTATATGTTATCGGGGAAGGAGCCTGATGAACTTGCTGAAAAAGCGTTTGATCAGTCACTAATTCTCCACGCTGACCATGAGCTAAATGCTTCTACCTTTACCGCTCGTGTTACCGTTTCAACATTATCTGACATGCATTCAGGTGTTATCGCCGCTATGGGCGCTCTTAAAGGGAGTCTACATGGTGGTGCAAATGAACAAGTAATGCTGATGCTTGAGGAGATAGGTGAACAGGCAAATATTAAACCGTATATTGACAATAAGCTTGAAAAAGGTGAGAAAATCATGGGGATTGGACACCGAGTTTACAAAAACGGTGATCCGCGCACCAGCCACCTTAAAGAGGTTGCCTACAAGATAGCTGAGCAGAATAATAACATGGAGTGTTATAATTTATCGTGTAATATAGCTGATTACGTGTATGAGAAGAAGGGCTTATTACCGAATGTCGACTTTTATTCGGCAACTTTATATTATTATTTAGGGCTTTCTACGGATTTGTTTACGCCGATCTTTATTATAAGTAGAATGTCGGGCTGGACTGCACACATTATGGAGCAGTATGAAAATAATCGATTGATTAGACCACGTGCAGAATACTTGGGACCAGCTGACCGTAGGTATATTCCGATTGAGAGTAGATAATTGAGGATAGATAATATATTAGGAGGATGTAAATGAGTATTTTTGAGAAGTATGAATTGCCACAAGCGGGAGATAAAATAACGATTAAAGCTGGTAAACTACAGGTTCCTGATAATCCAATTATTCCTTTCATTGAGGGAGACGGAACTGGGCCAGATATCTGGGCAGCTGCTCAACGCGTTCTAGATGCGGCAGTTGAAAAAGCTTATCAAGGAAAGCGCAAAATTGTCTGGTATGAGGTTTATACTGGCGAGAAAGCGTTTGATAAATGGGGAGAATGGTTACCTAAAGATACGCTTACGGCGATGAAAGAATACTTGGTGAGTATTAAAGGACCACTCACAACACCTATCGGCGGTGGCTTCCGCTCATTGAATGTGACTCTTCGTCAGGAACTTGACCTGTATGCTTGCGTTCGTCCCGTTCAGTGGTTTAAAGGCGTCCCTTCACCAGTTAAAAATCCGGAATATGTTGATATGGTTATCTTCCGCGAAAATACTGAAGATATTTATGCAGGAATTGAGTGGGAGGCTGGTTCTGAGGGAGCGAAAAAGATTATTACATTCCTTCAGGATGAACTAGGGGTTAAGAAAATTCGTTTTCCAGAAACCTCATCAATTGGAATCAAACCGATTTCTAAAGAAGGAACTGAACGTTTAGTACGTGCTGCGATTGAATATACGCTTGCGAGTAAGCGACAATCAATAACGTTTGTTCATAAGGGCAATATCATGAAATACACTGAGGGCGCATTCAAACAGTGGGGTTATGATTTCTTAGAGGCGGAGTATGGTGAGTATGTTTTTACTTGGAGGCAGTATGATCGAATCGCTGAAACTAGCGGAGTAGAGGAAGCGAATAGGCAACAGGCGGTTGCTATAGCTGCGGGGAAAATCTTAGTTAAGGATATGATTGCTGATGCTTTTTTGCAACAGATATTACTCAGACCTAAAGAGTATGATGTGATTGCGACACCGAATTTAAACGGAGACTATATTTCCGATGCTTTAGCGGCACAAGTTGGTGGGATCGGCATAGCGCCAGGAGCAAACATCAACTATGACACCGGCATAGCAATTTTTGAGGCAACGCATGGTACTGCACCGAAGTATGCAGGATTAGACAAGGTTAATCCATCTTCTGTAATTTTATCCGGAGAGATGATGTTACGTTATCTTGGCTGGAATGAAGCAGCGGAATTGATTATATCTACAATGGAAAAAACTATTTCTAACAAAAAAGTTACCTACGACTTCGCCCGTTTAATGGATGATGCGACCGAGTTAAAGTGCTCAGAGTTTGGCACTGAATTAATTAAAAACATGTAAATAGCGCTGGAACTTGGTGATGGAGGCTGATTAAATGAGGGAGATTAATGCAAAACAAATTTCGATTGCTGTCTCAGAGATGGTTCAAAAGGCAAATTACGAATTAAACAGTGACTTGCTGACAGCCCTTGTTAATGCTGAAAAGAATGAAAAATCACCAATTGGTAGAAATATACTTAAACAGCTAATCGAGAATCAGGAGATTGCACGCAATAACCAGGTGCCAATCTGCCAGGATACTGGAATTGCTGTTTTTTTTGTTGAAGTGGGGCAGGATTTAAGAATTGTGGGTGGCGATTTAGAGCAGGCGATTAACGAAGGCGTGCGAGTTGGTTATCGGGATGGTTACCTGCGCAAGTCAATCGTTGGTCACCCATTTAATCGAATTAATACTGGAGATAATACCCCCGCTATTGTTCATTATCGAATCGTTTCTGGTGATAGATTGCGGTTGCGTTATATCGCTAAGGGTGGCGGTAGCGAGAATATGTCTGCTAGCAGAATGTTGACGCCAGCCGATGGAAGTAGCGGCGTGAAGCAGTTCGTTCTTGATACAGTTATTGCGGCGGGAGGGAATCCCTGTCCGCCGCTAATAGTCGGAGTTGGTATCGGTGGTACTTCTGAGAAGGCGGCGCTACTTGCTAAGGAGGCGCAGCTTCGCGAGATTGGTGTAGCTCATGAGTTGGAAGATATCGCTGAGTTAGAAAAAGATTTACTAGCTACAATCAACAGTAGCGGTGTTGGTCCGCAAGGACTAGGTGGAACAGTAACAGCGCTTGCTGTTAATATCGAAATATTCCCAACGCATATGGCAAGTTTGCCGGTATCGGTAAATCTTGGATGTCACGCAAGTAGGCATAAAGAGATTATTTTATAAGGAGTATGAAATGACTATACATCGCATAGAAGCACCATTAATCGACGCAGAAATAAATAAGTTACGAGTTGGTGATGAGGTATTGATTACCGGCACGATTTTTGTTGCCCGAGATGCCGCCCATAAAAAACTGGTGGAGCAGATAAATAATGGTGAGCTGTTGCCGTTTGCTTTATTAAACCAAGTAATTTATTATATGGGGCCAAGTCCGGCTAAGCCTGGCGAGGTGATTGGTTCTGCTGGACCAACGACCAGTAGTCGGATGGATCAGTATACGCCACTTTTGCTTGAGCACGGCCTGCGTGGGATGATTGGCAAAGGGAAGCGTAGTGTACCAGTGCGAGAATCTATGAAGAAGAATGGCGTGGTCTATTTTGCGGCGGTAGGTGGTGCGGCTGCACTAATTTCTCGTCAGATCAAAGCTGCTGAAACGATTGCTTATCCAGAGTTGGGACCTGAAGCTATTTTGCGGTTAGAAGTCGATAAATTTCCTGCTATAGTGGTAAATGATGTGTGCGGGGATGATTTGTTTGATTGAGAGACTGTAAAATATCTGAAATCTGTATCAACGGATAATGTATAATAATGGAATATTTATAGCCAAACACTTATAAATGTGTTATTATAATCAAATATAAGTTATTTAATCGGAGTTTATAATAGTTGCTATGCAACTTTATTATAAAAATCAAAAAACTTAAGGGGGTATATTTTTATGAAAGCAGCTCGTAAAATGCTAATTCTTACTCTAGCATTAGTATTGGTAGTGAGTCTAGGGCTAGTTGGTTGTGGCGATAAAGAACCAAAACCAGGCAGCGAACCAGGCACAGCGAAAGAATATTTAGAGGCTGGTTTGAAAGAACTAGGACTTAGTGAACTACCAACAGTTAAGTACAGTTACAACACAAACAATACTCACCAAAAAATTGCAGAAGCAGTTCAAGCAATGTGGGCTGATCAGTTAGGCGTTAATGTAGAAATCAACAACATGGAATGGAACGCTTATCTTGACACATTAGCTGAAGGCACTTATCAAATTGGGCGTCTTGGATGGTTAGGAGACTTCATGGATCCGATTACATTCCTTGATATGTGGATTACTGGCGGCGGAAATAATGATGCTAAATACAGTAATGCTGAATATGATAAGTTACTTGCAGATGCTAAAGCAACTGGCGACCAAGCAAAACGTTTAGAGTATCTATCTAAAGCAGAAAAAATTCTATTAAAAGAAGCTGGAATTGCTCCAATTTACTTCTACACTGAAGTACGCGTAAGACAAGATTATGTTAAAGATACAGTTCTTCATGGTGAAGGTAGCCGTGACTACACTTGGGCATCAATCTCTGACGCAAAATATAACAATAATTTATTGCTTAATGCTCGTACTGAGCCACCTAGCTTAGACTCAGCAAAAGCAACTGACACTACTTCTTTTGAAATTCTTCGCCACCTTCAAGAAGGTTTAACAAGACTTGATAAAGAGAGTGAAGTAACTAAAGGTTCTGGTATGGCTGCTGATTGGACAGTTTCTGAAGATCAACTTACCTATACATTTACACTTAAAGACAACGTGTTCTGGACTAATGGTGATCCTGTTACTGCTCAAGACTTTGAATTTGCATGGAAAAGAGTTCTAGATCCTGAAACAGCTGCTGACTATGCTTACCAATTGTATCCATTGAAAAATGGTGAAAAATACAATGCTGGTGAAGCTACTGCTGATCAAGTTGGGGTTACTGCAGTTGATGCAAAAACATTAAAAGTTGAATTAGAAGCACAAACTCCTTATTTCTTACAATTAACTGCATTTGGTAGCTACTATCCAGTAAATGAAAAAGTTGTTAAAGCTAATCCAAACTGGGCAGCAAACGCAGCTAGTTTTGTTGGAAATGGACCATTTGCATTTAAAAGCTGGACACATGATGATAAAATCGTAGTTGTTAAAAATGATAAATATTGGAATAAAGATGCCGTTAAATTAAATTCAATTCAATGGATTATGGTTAATGATGATAATACTGCTTATCAATTGTTCCAAAACAATGAAATTCATGAAGATTCAGCTCCTGGCGAATTAACATATGAATTGTTGCAAAGTGGTAAAGCTACATCTGTACCTATCCTAGGCACTTACTTCTTTATGTTCAACAATCAAGACGAAATATTCAAAAATGCTAACATTCGTAAAGCTTTCTCACTTGCAATTGACCGCGAAGCGATTGTTAACCAAATTCTAAAAGGTGGACAATTACCAGCAACTGGTTTAGTTCCTCCTGGAGCATCTCCTGATATGGGCGTTGACTTCCGCGAATATAACGGAAACTTACTTGACTAATCAGGCGATTTCTTAAAATTATCAAAAGTGGCATACAAAATTGTATGCCACTTTTTTATTTAAAATGGTATAATATTTTAAAAATTGTGTATTTTATTCAGTTTTAATGTTATAGTTAAAGCTATATTTGTACATAATTTTACGAGACTTCTCTCTGTAAAAACATATTACTAAAAAGACGTAGAGTTCCATGGGGGTGTTTATTTTTGTTGAGGTTTATTACACAAAGAGTGGTAATGCTCGTTGTTACGCTCTGGGTCATTATTACGATTACATTTATATTGATGAACTTAGCTCCTGGGAGTCCGTTGAACAAGGAAGGTAATCAACCGGCAGAAGTAAGGGCTAATCTTGAGAGATATTATGGTTTGGACAAGTCGTTTCCTGAACAGTATTTAAAGTATTTTGAAAATCTTCTTCACGGTGACTTAGGTCCCTCCTATTTTTCAAAATCAAGAACAGTAAATGAAATTATAGCTGACCATTTTCCGGTTTCAGCAACACTTGGTGCAGGTGCGCTTGGCTTTGCATTATTTTTTGGTTTGTTGCTAGGCATTGTGGCTGCTCTAAGGAGAAATACTTGGGTTGACTATACAGCAACGGGCATCGCTGTTTTTGGGGTATCAATCCCTAACCTTGTATTAGGACCGATTTTAATTATGATATTTGCAGTTGGCTTGGGATGGTTTCCAATTGCCAGATGGGATTCCTTGGCAAGCATTGTGCTACCAACTGTTGCATTAGGAATGCACTCAACGGCTGTTGTTGCCAGACTGATGCGATCTAATATGCTTGAAGTACTCAGCCAAGATTACATTAGAACTGCTAAGTCGAAGGGTCTAACTAATTTAGCAGTTGTTTGGAAACATACTGTTAGAAATGCAATTATGCCGATAATTACTATTATGGGTCCACTAATTGCCAGCCTATTAACAGGTACTTTTGTTATTGAGCAAGTTTTTGCGATTCCTGGATTAGGTAAGTATTTCGTAAATAGTGTTACTAAACGTGATTATCCCGTTATTATGGGTACTACTATTTTCTTTGGCGCGATTTTGATTATTGCAAATTTCATTGTAGATATTCTATATAGCATAATTGATCCGCGAATAAAAATAGGAACGAGGGAAGATTAATATGGCGCAGATAACACGTGAAATGTTTAAACCATATCATGCAGATAAAATTGAGGCGGAAACTATTAGTCGACCTAGTACAAGCCTACTTAAAGATGCTTTTAGACGATTAAGAGAGAATAAACTTTCGATGATTGGTTTTTGGCTAGTAATTTTCATGATTTTAATGTCACTTTTGGGGCCGTATATGACCGAATATAGTTATCGAGCAATTGCTCTAGCTGACCAGAACCTTGGTCCATCTTTAGAACATTGGTTCGGCACTGACCATCTTGGCCGTGACGTTTGGGCACGTAGCTGGGAAGGTGGAAGAACTTCACTATTAATTGGCTTCTTTGCTGCGGCAATTGATTTAGTCGTTGGAGTTATTTATGGTGCAATCTCCGGTTATAGTAACCGTCGAGTTGACCAAATAATGATGCGTATCGTTGACGTATTATACGCGTTACCTTATCTACTTGTTGTTATCTTAATCATGGTAGCAATTGATCGACAAGGAATTCTGACAATCGTCTTGGCGATTGCGGCCACGGGCTGGGTTGGTATGGCTCGTTTAGTACGTGGGCAAGTGCTGCAATTAAAAGAGATGGAATTTGTACTAGCTGCTAGAACGCTTGGTGCTAATGCAAGACGTCTATTATTCAAGCATTTAATTCCTAATACTTTAGGATTAATTATTGTTAACCTAACTTTGACAATTCCATCAGCTATTTTTGCTGAAGCGTTTTTAAGTTTTATCGGGATTGGTATAGCACCACCTAATACAAGTTGGGGATTAATGATCAATGATGGTGTTGCCGTTATGTTAACAGGTTATTGGTGGAGATTAGCTTTTCCAGCAATCTTAATTTCAATAACTATGTTTGCATTTAACGTATTTGGTGATGGTCTTAGAGATGCACTTGATCCAAGGTCACGGAAGTAGGAGGAGATGCAAATGACTGAGAAAATTTTAAGCGTAAAAGATTTGGAAGTCTCCTTTTTTACCTATGCTGGAGAGGTGCAAGCAGTTCGTGGGATTTCCTTTGATGTAATGAAGGGTGAGGCTATTGCGATAGTAGGAGAATCAGGTAGCGGTAAAAGTGTAACTGCACAGTCAATAATGCAGTTAAATCCTTCGCCACCAACTGCTTATAAAAATGGAGAAATCATATTTGATGGGGAAGACTTATTAAAATTTACCAATAAACAGATGGAGAATATTCGCGGATCAAAAATCGGAATGATTTTTCAAGATCCGATGACTTCATTGAACCCAACGATGACGATTGGGAGACAGATCGCTGAGGGCTTAATTAAGCACCAAGGTTTGTCTCGACATGCTGCAAAGGAAGAATCAATCGAAATGCTGCATCTGGTTGGGATACCTAATCCTGAAGTTCGCATTAAACAATTTCCGCATGAGTTTAGTGGCGGTATGCGCCAACGCGCGATGATTGCAATTGCTTTAGCAAGTAAACCTCAATTGTTAATTGCTGATGAGCCTACAACTGCTCTAGATGTTACAATACAAGCGCAAATTTTAGAATTGATGAAGGACTTGCAACAGATACTTAATACATCAATTATTTTGATTACTCATGACTTAGGTGTTGTTGCTAATATGGCACAACGCGTGGTAGTAATGTATGCTGGTGAAATTGTTGAAGTTGGTTCAAAAGATGACATTTTTTACAATCCACAACATCCATATACATGGGCATTGCTTAAGTCGGTGCCGCGTCTTGATTCAAAGGGAACGCGTCTTTTAACTATTGATGGAACACCGCCGGATATGATTGCACCACCAAATGGATGCGCTTTTTATCCGCGCTGTAGTTTTGCGATGGATATTTGTACGAGAATGAATCCAGAGACCACTACTATTGGTGATGGACATCTTGCAAAATGTTGGTTACAGCATGAATTTGCGCCTAAAGAGAATTTGCCAATTGCAATAGGAGGTGCAAAAAATGCCAAATAATATTGAAAATATGAATGATATTATTTTAGAGGTTAAGCACCTAAAAAAGTATTTTAAGGTGCCTGCAGGAGATGTTAAAGCAGTTGATAATGTTTCATTTTCAATCAGAAAAGGTGAGACTTTAGGGCTTGTTGGCGAGTCTGGTTGTGGGAAATCTACAACTGGGCGGACGATTATACGTTTATATGAGCCAACTTCAGGAGAAATTTACTTTAAGGGTGTAAATATTGCTAAGTTATCGAAAAAAGAGATGAAGACCTTCACTCGTTCAATGCAAATGATTTTTCAAGATCCTTACGCCTCCCTTAACCCGCGGATGACAATTGCTGATATTATTGGTGAGGGAATTGATATCCACAAGATTTCAAAGGGTGAAGAGCGACGACAACGTATTTATGAGTTATTAAATACTGTAGGGCTTAATGAGGAACACGCGAACAGGTTTGCACACGAATTTAGTGGTGGGCAACGGCAACGGATTGGAATAGCTAGGGCATTAGCCGTTGAACCTGAATTCATTGTCTGTGATGAACCAATCTCTGCTTTAGACGTATCAATTCAAGCACAGATTGTTAATCTACTACAGGACCTTCAGAAAGAGAAGGGTTTAACCTATCTATTTATTGCCCATGATTTATCGATGGTGAAGCATATTAGTGACCGAATTGCGGTCATGTATCTTGGTCAAATTGTTGAATTGGCAGAGAGCGTTGAGTTAAGTACAAATCCATTACATCCTTACACGGAAGCGCTACTTTCTGCAATTCCAATTCCTGATCCAAATGTTGAAAGAGTGCGTCAGCGTATTATTTTGGAAGGCGATGTTGCTAGCCCGATTAATACACCTGCTGGCTGCCCGTTTGCACCACGATGTTCAAAAGCTATGCCGGTTTGCTTGGAGAATCGACCAGAGTTTAGAGAGATTAAACCAGGGCACTTCGTAGCATGTCATTTATATAATTAGGAACAAATAAAAAGCTGTAGCCACTTATTAGTGACCACAGCTTTTTTGCTTTTGTGGTTAAATAAGAAAAAATGTAATAATAACAGCTATATTTAAGATTATTATCCCCGCCGTTAATGGAATAAAGATGAATAATTCTTTTTTTGCTTTTTCTCGCAGAAGGTCGCTTTCAGTTTTTGTGGTTTGTGGTTTGCTTAGCGTCCAAAAATTTTTATCTTTTTCTTCATCTCGTCTACTAAAGAGAAACTTGGAGCCTATTATAAATACATCCCAAAAACCATAAATTATGGTATAGGCAATGCCAGCAAATATCAAGAAAAACAGACTAATAATAAAGCTAACATTCAGATAATTAACTAAAATATGGCCTTTCATTATCAGCGCGATTAGTAAAGCAATTACCATCGCCATTAAGGTTACTAGCAGTCTTATTGCCCATGCTCTTTTTTTCATCATAAACCTCGCTTTGTTTTTATATTTAATACTATAGCATTATCGCAAAAAAAACTCTATTGCACAAAATTAAATTTGTAATCTATCTTAGCATACTTATTATGATATAATAAAAACTGGTTATAAAAAGTAGATGATTGAGACTAGATTGTTTACTAGCTCATATTATTTAGGAATCTGAAATTTAATTAAGGAGGAAGAAGAATGGATGAAAAAATAATTGATGTGAAGTCCAAATTAGATAAAAATTCTGGCAAATGGATTGTACTTATTGTTGTTCTGTTAATAATTGCGCTTCTTGCCTATGGGTCGGTTGTAATTGTTCAACCCGGTCACGTTGGTGTTGTTGTTCATTTAGGAGAGGTCCAGCCTAATGCTGTACCAGAGGGTTTATTCTTTAAGATTCCAATTATCCAAGAAGTTGTTCAAGTTGAAGTTAGGGTGCAGAAACGCGAGTCAGAACAGACCGCGGCGTCTCGCGACTTACAAACTGTATCAACCAATGTTGTTGTTAACTATCACTTAGTAAACGAAGAGGTGCCACAATTATTTAAAAATGTTGGTCTTTCGTACAACGAACGTGTAGTTGACCCTGCTATTGGTGAGGCGGTAAAAGCGGTTACGGCACAATTTACAGCTGAGCAATTAATTACAAGACGTGCTGAGGTTAGTGCGTTGATTAAAGAGGCATTACAGCAAAGATTTAATACTTATAATATGATTCTTGATGAAATTAACATTACTGAATTCCGTTTTAGCCAAGAATTTAATAATGCAATCGAGCAGAAACAAATTGCGGAGCAACAGGCACTAAAAGCAGAACTAGACCTACAAAGAATTGAGATTGAAGCGAAGCAAACAGTTGAAAGCGCTAAAGCACAAGCAGAAGCACTTAGATTACAAAGAGAGGTTATCTCTTCTGATCTAATCAGTTTACGCCAGATTGAAGCGCAGATGGCTGCAATCCAAAAATGGAATGGAATTTTGCCAAGCGTGACTGGTGGAGCAGTACCATTTATTGATCTGGAGTCACTTAAACAAAATTAATTTGACAATTATAAATTAGAAATAAAAACAGCTTTCAAATGAGAGCTGTTTTTATTTTTATCACAATAAATTTATGAGGTTATGGTATGATAAATTATAGAGGATTGATTATGAATAGGGGGCGCCGAAATGGAAAGGCTGGTTTTAATTGATGGTAATAGTTTGGCGAATCGGGCCTTTTATGCGTTGCCACTTTTAATGGATAAAAAAGGCGTTTATACGAATTCTGTGTATGGCTTTACACAGATTGTATTGCGAATTTTAAAAGAGGTTAACCCTGATTATGTATTAGTTGCTTTTGACGCCGGCAAATTTTCATTTAGAAATGAAAAGTATAATGAATATAAAGGCACAAGGATGAAGACACCACTTGAACTTAATGAGCAATTTCCTTTAATTAAGGAACTGTTGGATATTCTTGGTTTAAGCTATTTTGAGTTAGTAGGTTATGAGGCAGATGATATAATCGGCACAGTTTCTGATTATGCCGATCAAAAGGGAATTGAAACAATCATTTATAGTGGTGATAAGGATCTATTTCAACTTATCTCTGATCATACCACTGTCCAGATAACGAGAAAAGGCATTACTGAGATGGATGTATATGATCGGGCTAACCTAATGTCTAAATATAATCTTAAACCATCGCAAATGACCGATTTAAAGGGTCTAATGGGGGATAGCTCGGACAACATACCGGGAGTTCCTGGCGTTGGCGAAAAGACTGCACTGACACTATTAAACGAATATAAAACATTAGAAAATGTCTTAGAGAATATCGATAATATTAGTGGGAACAAACTAAAAGAAAATTTGCGCAATTATCAGGAAACAGCAACTCTAAGCAAATGGCTCGCGACAATTGATAGAAATGTTCCAATGGCTTTAGACTTAGGTAATTATCGCATAGGCGAAGCGAACAATGAGAAGTTGGTCGAGTTTTTTAAACGACTTGGATTTAAATCTTTATTAGATAGAATCGGCCAAGGGGATGTTGAAAAAACCACAACTGAAGTAAATTTTTCTGCTAATGTAAAAATTTATCCGCAAATCGATAGAGAAAAATGGCAAAAATATTTTAGTGAAAAAAGAGCTACTGCTCTAGCAATTTGTCTGGATAAACAAAAATTGCCTAAGCAAGAAATAGCTGGTCTGGCCATTTCTGATGGTGATGAGTGCGTATTTATGCGTTTAGCTGATGTAAATGCGAGTGATATTTTTCACAAGTATTTTGCTGATGATAACGCACCCAAATACTGTTTTGATAGCAAAAGCAACGAAATCGCTCTATTCCGCGCAGGCTTACAACTAGCTGGCGTGCGTGGTGATTTAATGTTGAGCAATTATTTGCTAGATCCCGCGGCTGGAACCTTTGAGCTAGCGGAAATAGCGAATCGTTACTCAGAGATCAACTTAGAGAGCGAGGAACAAATTTTTGGCAAAGGGGCAAAATGGACATTGCCAGACGAGAGTGTGTTAGCACGCTATCTAGGTGCTCAGGCAACGGCAATTTATCAGTTAATACCTATATTAGAAAAACTTCTAGCTGAAAACCAAATGCTTGAATTATTAGAAGAGATTGAGTTGCCGTTGGCGCGTGTCCTAGCGAATATGGAGAAGCGTGGTTTTAAGATTGATATTGCAAAACTCAAGGAGATGGGCAAGGATTTAGATAGACGCTTAAATAACCTGATAGAAGAAATTTATGAGTTGGCTGGGGAAGAGTTTAACTTAAATTCTCCAAAGCAGTTGAGTGAAATTTTATTCGAACGTCTAGAATTACCTGTGATTAAAAAAACAAAAACCGGCTATTCTACTGATGCTGATGTTCTAGAGAAGCTAGAACCATATCACCCGATTATAGAAAAAATTCTTTTATATAGACAACTTGCTAAACTACAGTCCACTTATATTGATGGACTATTGAAAGTGGTAAACCATGAGACAGGGCATGTTTATACGACTTTTAACCAAGCGTTGACTACAACTGGAAGACTTAGTAGTACAGATCCTAACCTGCAGAATATCCCAATTCGCTTAGAAGAGGGTAGAAAAATTAGAGAGGCATTTGTTGCTTCAAATGCAGGTTGGACGCTAATGAGTGCCGATTATTCTCAGATTGAGTTAAGGGTGCTTGCACACATTGCAAATGATGAAACGCTAATTGAAGCGTTTAAAAATAATAAAGATATTCACACTTCAACAGCAATGGAAGTATTTGACCTTGCTGAGTCAGCAGTAACACCTTTTCACCGTCGTCAGGCAAAAGCTGTAAACTTCGGAATTGTATATGGGATAAGTGATTACGGTTTATCGCAGAACCTAAATATATCGCGAAAAGAAGCGCAGGATTTTATTGACCGTTATTTTGCAATCTATCCCGCAGTGAAGGAATATATGAATAATACAATAGCAGCCGCCAAAAAAACTGGATACGTAAGTACGTTAGCAAACCGCCGCCGCTATCTACCGGACATCAACAGTACTAATTTTAACTTAAGAAGTTTTGCGGAGAGAACGGCAATTAATACGCCGATTCAGGGTACGGCAGCTGATATTATAAAAATCGCCATGGTGAGAGTAGACCGAGCGATAAAAAAAGATGGGTTTAAGAGTCATTTAAAACTCCAGGTGCATGATGAACTGATTTGTGAGGTTGCACCAGATGAGTTAGTACAGATGCGCCAATTAATCACTGATGAGATGGAAAATGCAATGCAGTTGAATGTACCAATTAAAATAGATATGAACGAGGGTAAAAATTGGTATGAGGCGAAATAGAGGAGTTGAAGGGGAGTGCCAGAGTTACCGGAGGTTGAAATAGTAAAAAGGACATTAGCGGAGCATATTGTAGGGAAAACAATCAGTAAGATTAATGTTATTTATCCGAAAATAATCCGGACACCAAGTGACTCTAATATGTTTAAATTTTTACTTGAAGGAAAGCAATTTGTCGAAATCGGACGAAAAGGAAAATATCTCTTATTTATCTTCGACGATATAACATTAGTTTCCCATCTGCGAATGGAAGGCAAATATTTATATGTAAAACCTACTGAAGCATTGCAGCCACCTGATAAGCATACACATATTATTTTTACTCATACAGATGGATCACAATTGCGTTATCATGATGTGCGTAAGTTTGGCACAATGGATCTTGTTTGGAATCGAGAGTTAAATAGCTTTCCTGCTCTAGCAAAGCTTGGACAGGAGCCTATCAGTCCAAATTTCAATGTAGATGCATTCAAAGAACAGTTAAGTCACAGAAACACTTCAATCAAGCAGGCATTATTAAATCAAGAGATCGTTAGTGGATTAGGCAATATTTATGTTGATGATGCGCTGGCAAAGAGCATGATACATCCCACTAGATTGGCGCATAACCTGTCAGATGAAGAGATTGAGCGACTGGTAAACGCAATGCACGAGGTATTAATTCAAGCGATTAAATATGGTGGCTCAACAATTAAATCTTTTGAAACAATTTATGGCAAAGGTTCAATGCAAGAGCACTTAATTGTCTATGGACAGACAGGCAAACCCTGTTTTCGCTGTGGGACAGCAATTGAGAAGACCAGAGTAGCTGGGCGGGGAACGCACTTTTGTCCGAACTGTCAGAGACTATAGATGTGAGGGGTTGAAAATATGTTAATTGGTTTGACTGGTGGAATTGCAAGTGGTAAAAGCACCATTGCAGAGATGTTTGAAAAAAGGGGAATACCGGTAGTAAGTGCTGATCTCGTTTATCGGGAGGAGATCATTAAGCCAGATACCCCTGTTTGGAAAGAGATTGTTGATTATTTTGGTGAGGACATTTTGTTGGCCAATAGAGAGATTGATCGCAAGAAACTTGGCAATATCGTCTTCCACAACTGGTGGAAGCGAAGACATTTAAACAAAATTACCCATCCGTCTATTATTAGGCAAACGATGAAAAACGCAAGTGAGCTTGAACGAGAACACGGCAGAGTTCTCGTTGAATTTCCGCTGCTTTATGAAACTAAAGCAGAAATGTTGTTTGACCTAGTAGTTGTTGTCTTTACAGACATGCAAAAACAGGTAGAACGTTTAATGAAAAGAGATCAGATTTCTGAACAGGAGGCACTTTACCGAATACATTCACAGACACGTATCCGAAGGAATATTCGCAAAGGCGACATCATCATATATAATAATAATGATTTAGCAACATTAGAAGCTGAGGTTGAACGTGTTTTTGATAGTTTAGATAGTTTAAAGACTGCCGGCGTTTAATAGGATTGAACAAATATAAATAAAAGGAGGAAGCAATCGATGGAGGTAAGGGTTGCGATTAATGGTTTTGGGAGAATAGGACGAATGGTGTTTCGTCGAATGGTTTCTGAGAGTGATATTAATATAGTTGCCGTTAATGCAAGTTATTCACCTGAACAGCTTGCACATATGCTTAAATATGATTCTGTGCATGGAAAGTTTGAGTACCCAGTTGAATATACTGAAAACAGCTTAATTGTTAATGGCAAGGAGACTCTATTGATTTCTGAGCGAGATGCTTCTAAGTTACCATGGTCTGAACTGGGTGTCGAGGTAGTGATTGAAGCTACGGGGAAATTTAGAAGTAAGGAGGCTGCTTCAGCACATCTTTTATCTGGAGCTAAAAAGGTGTTAATTACAGCGCCAGCAACTAATGAAGATGTTACAAT
>CAZMPM010000002.1:0-32680 GCA_964568525.1 uncultured Caryophanales bacterium | reverse complement strand
GGGCGTTACTGAGGAGAAGTACGATTACAATCAGCACCATGTAATTTCGAATGCATCCTGCACGACTAACTGTCTTGCTCCTTTTGTGAAGGTATTAAACGATAATTTTGGGATTGAATATGGAATGATGACAACGATTCATTCTTATACTACTGACCAAAAATTACTTGATAATATGCACAAAGATCCACGACGTGCAAGAGCAGCAGCTCTTTCTATGATTCCAACATCGACCGGTGCGGCACGCGCTCTATCACTTGTTATCCCAGAATTGGCTGGTAGGCTGAATGGTTTAGCAATTCGTGTGCCAACGCCAGATGTATCACTTGTAGATTTAGTGGTTAATGTTAAAGAGAAGGTTACGATTGCTGAGGTTAACAGCGTGCTTAAAACGTCAAGTGAGGGTGCCTTAAAGGGTATTCTTGGCTATACAGAGGAGCCGCTTGTGTCAGTTGATTTTGTCGGTGACGCTCACTCTTCAATAATTGATGGATTATCGACGATGGTTATTGGTGATAAGCAGATTAAAATACTAGCTTGGTATGATAACGAATGGGGCTATTCATGCCGAATAGTTGATGTAGCCAAATACATTTCCAAAGCATATTCGGATAAGCGAAAATAAGCTATTGCATTTGTTTATTAAAAAGACTATAATGAATTTTGGTAATTTATTTTCAACTAGGAACTGGTATCTACTTAAAGGGTTAGGATCTCCTTGGACTAACTTTCCCCCGTTGTAGATTAGGTCCCGCGTGCTTGAGAGGGCATGAATTTTACAAATGGGGGGGTATTCATATGGATACTATGGGTCGTCATGTTATTGCAGAGTTATGGAATTGTAACGTTGAGAAATTAAACAATCTAAAGCTAATTGAAACTATTATGGTTGACGCGGCTTTGGAGGCAGGTGCAGAGATTAGGGAAGTAGCATTTCATAAGTTTGCACCAATGGGAGTTAGCGGTGTTGTAATTATTTCAGAATCTCATCTTACAATTCACAGTTTTCCAGAGCATGGTTATGCAAGCATCGATGTTTACACTTGCGGGGATATAATTGATCCTAATGTTGCAGCTCAATATATAACTGAGAAGCTGGAAGCTACTAAATACGAAGCGATAGAGGTTGCTAGAGGAATGGCACCAGTTGCTATCGAACAACCAAAAGTAGCAGTTTACGGACGCTAATACAAGAATAAAAAAATAAGGAAGGATGCGATGCATCCTTCCTTTTATTTTATCTCTCTTTATTTTGCATACACATCTTCTTTAATCGCTTGTGCAACGTTAAAGCAGTGGTCACTAATTCGTTCAAGATTACCGATAATATCAAGGAAGACAACGCCAGCACTACCACCACATTCTCCGCTATTCAAGCGTTTTAGGTGAGACTTGCGGAATTCCGCCTCCATACCATCAATAACCTCTTCGTTTTCAATAACTTGTTTTGCAAGTTGTACATCTAGATTTCCTAACGCCTCAAACGCTTGTGAACAGCTTAACAGTGTTAGATCGAACATACTTTGCAATTCTTCTTTTGCTTGGTCTGAAAAAATTAATTTATTTTTATGTGCGTATTGTCCTAATTCAATAATATTATCGGCATGATCACCAATTCGTTCGATATCGTTAGCGATTTGTAAATAAATTGATGCTTGATTCGACTGTTTCATTGAAAGCGAACGCTGACTAATTTTTACAAGATAACTAGAAATATTTTTCTCCAATTCATTTACAATCTCTTCTTCCGCAGAGGCATGCATTACCTTCTCCTCATTGCCGGTATAGAAGTATTCAACAGCATCAGCCAAAGCGTCTCTTGCAACTCCGCCCATTCGTGCTAATTCGTGAACAACCTGTCTTAGCGCAAGTGAAGGGTTGTCAAGAAGTCGTTTATCAATATATTTGACGCCGTACTCAAACTCGCGAATATCACCTGGAATTATTTTTGTAATCATCCAGGCAAGTAAACTGATAAATGGAAGCTGAATTAATAAGTTAGTGAAGTTAAATAGTCCGTGTGCCACTGCTATCTGCATCTTAATATTAAGATCACCTGCAAAAAAATTAATCATCGCCGGATAGATACCGAGTTGCAATAAAATCATAAATATAACCGTTCCTGTTAAGTTAAACAGCGTATGACTGAGTGCGGCTCGTTTTGCTGCAACACCAGCTCCCGCTGCAGCGATTAACGCTGTGATGGTTGTTCCGATATTATCACCGAACAAAATTGGTAAGGACTGCTGAAGTGTGAGAATGCCAGAATCTGCTAACATTTGCATAATACCGATAGTGGCCGCACTACTCTGCAAAATGATTGTAAAGATTGTTCCAACAAGGATGCCGATAAAAGGATTGTCAGTGAAGTTTTGCATCAAATTATATAATGTTTCTGAGTCTCTGAGCGGGTACATAGCATCGCCCATTGTTTTTAGGCCAAAGAAAAGTAAACCGAAGCCAAAGACTACTTGACCAATATTATTAATATTTTTTCTCTTAGAAAAGAAGAGCAGTAGTGCACCAATTGCAACTACCGGTAAGGAATATTTTGTAATATTAAAACCAATAATAAAACTGGTAAGCGTTGTACCTACGTTTGCACCCATAATAATACCAATTGCTTGACGAAGATTTAAAAATCCGGCGTTTACCAAGCCGACTGTTAGAACGGTTGTACCTGTACTGGTTTGAATCATAGCGGTAACAATCATACCAGCAAGTGCGCCTTTAACAGGATTGGAAGTCATCCGTTCAAGAATATTGCGCAGATTATCACCCGCAGCCTTTTGCAAGCCATCAGACATGTACTTGATACCAAACAAGAACATACCAAGGCCGCCAAGAAATAAGAATATCATAGTCATTGCATCCACTTGATTTCCTCCATGTAAACGAAGTATAAATAATGTTGTAAAACTAATGTCAAGTTGTTGTAAAACTATAATCTAATGTTATTATAAAAAAAATAATATTCAAGGAAATATTTTGAATTAATTAAAGATTTTTTGCTGTTAAGAATTGCTTGACCTTTTGCTTTTTCTAAGCGATGATTAAGAGTAATAGTTGATTTTTAAAAGGGTGCGATGTTAAATGAAATGTCCATACTGTAATTACATTGGAACAAGGGTGATTGACTCTCGCCCTGTCAAGGACGGAAAGTCGATTAGACGAAGAAGAGAGTGCGAGTCTTGCGTTAAGCGTTTTAATACCTATGAAGAGGTAGAAAAACCGCTAATTCTTGTAATAAAAAAAGATGGTACGCGAGAGGAATTTTCAGGTGATAAAATTTTGCGCGGTCTAATTCGTGCCTGTGAGAAAAGACCCGTATCAATGGAGACACTAGAGAATATTGTTGAAGAGGTTGAACGTGAGTTGCGTAATGAACTGGTTTCTGAGGTTGAAAGCAAACAAATTGGCGAGATGGTAATGGAGAGGTTGTATCAGGTTGATGAGATTTCTTATGTACGTTTTGCTTCAGTTTATCGTCAATTCAAGGATATAAATGTATTTATTGATGAGATTTCTAATTTATTCGAAAAATAGTATAGGGGGAGCATTACTTGAAGAAGAGCATATTCGTAATTTTACTTGCATCATTTTTTTTATTAGTCGGTTGTAATGAGACTGAGGAACCTAAAGATTTGGTGCCCGTGGCTGGCGGTACAATGGTTCTGCAATTAGAAAACTTTTCCTATAATCCACTTGCAATTACGGGTGAGGAATTGCCTATCAATAATCTTCAATCAGTAATTTATCGTGGTCTATTTAAGTTTAATGAGGATCTCAAAATTGTTGGTGATCTTGCTGGTGAGCTAACAGCTAATATAGATAAAAACCAGCTTAAATTTAAGCTAAATGATGGCGTCAAATGGGAAGATGGTAGCCCGATCACTTTTGCGGATATCTTATATAGTTTCGAACAATATAGTAGCACGAATTACAATGGTTTCTGGAAAAGTTACACTTTTAATTTAGTGGGAACAGACAAGTTCCGAATGAAAACTGCAGAACACATTTCAGGTATTGAATTTGATGCAACGAATAATGTGATTACCTTTAATTTTAAAAAACTAACGATTAGCGATCTAGAATTTCTTACAGCACCACTGATTTCCAGCAAAAAAAATAGTGCATCCCAGCTGCTTGCTAGCGGGCCATTTCGTATCGAGTCTGCCACTGAGTCTGGGCTCGAGCTAGTGCGAAACGAAAACTACGGTGAGCAGGTTTTTCTTGATCGGATAAGTGTTAGCACAACTGCGGATAAAGCAACAGCTGGTGCGTTTTACGCAACGCCAGCTGATGTTCAAAATTCAATTTTTGCCGGAAGAAAAGCATATGACATTGGCGGAGCAAACTACTTTTATTTAGGCTTTAACTTAAATTCAGATAAATTGAAAGATTCTGCTGTCAGAACTGCTCTAGCATCTACAATTAAATTAGATGAGATTATTAAAAATCAACTTGGGGGATATGCTGAACGTCCACTGTCAGTGATGCAAGAGGACTCATGGCTATATAAGGAAAGCTTCACCACTATGTCAGCCCGTGATGTCAAATCAACTTTAAGTGCTGTTAGTCTGTCTTTAGAGTTGGCATATGCGGATACGGTATTCTACAAGTTAATTGCTGAAAAAATTGCTGCTGACCTTACTGCTAGCGGTGTAACTGTTCAGTTAAAACCAATTGCAAGTGATGAATATATTGCAACGCTCTACTCAAAAGGCGAATTTGAATTATTTTTGGCAAGCAACAATTTTGAAATGAATCCTGCGAAAGAGAATTATAGATGGCTAACGAAGAACGATGTTTTAAATAATGGCTATAATGTAATTCATTTAAATGATGCGACTTCAGACAATCTCCTAACAGAAGCTGTTTCGCTGATTGATTCTGAACAGCGCAAAAACAAATATAATGAGTGGCAGACTTATTTCGGTAAGCAACAGTATATTGCACCACTACTAACGCTTGATACGATTTTGCTTGCTACACCAAAGTACCAAATTAGCATCGAGAATAGTTTAACCCCTTATTACGATATTCAAAATTGGTGGTACTACGCCAAGGCAAAATAACATTTGATAAAAATAGTCGATGCCCTGCAAAATAGCGGGGCATTTATTATTTAGCTGTGGTAAAATGTAAATACACAATTTTGTAGGTGTTTAAAAATGTAAGAATTATAAAGAGAGGTGAAAGTCTAATGTCTGTTGATTACAACGATACAACGCCGCAGGATGCTTATCTTGTTATAGCACCGAATCGTATATTTGATCTGGCAGTTTTATTAGACTTGTATCAGCCAATTATCGGTGTTGAAGCTGCAAACCTCTACCTTACTTTACATAATGGTGACAAAACGACTAATGTTACCAGCAAGGACGCTAGGTTGCACCGGCATTTAGTCACTGCCAGTAATCTTTCGTTTCCTGCTCTGATTAAGGCAAGAGAAATGTTAGAAGCGGTTGGTCTGTTGCAGACTCGAAGCTATAAAAAAGCTAACGAGGAGAAATATCTGTTTGAATATCGTTTGCAAGAGCCGCTGACTGGTCACGATTTTTTTAGCAGTGATGTACTTAGCCTAATTTTATATAATCGAATTGGTGAGAAGCGTTACCTTTCGATTCGGGAACAATACGCAGGAAACTTGGATTGGACTGATGGTGAGTATCTACTTCAAGGGGAGATTACAAAATCTTTCGATGACGTTTTTGGACCGATCAAGCAGGGCGATTATAAATCATTTGCTAACACCGCTGAGCCACTCGATTCTGGCAAGAAGCAGCTAAAAAACCCAGCAATTAGATTACGGAATAATTACTTAAATATCGAGTTTATTAAAGGGTTAGTCAGCAATCTACACAACCTTGAAAAAAGTTTAGATGAAAAGCTGATTATTAGATTAAATGAGTTAGCCTTTTTGTATCAATATTTAGATTTAGAAATTGCCAGAATACTGAACGACCCCTATGTATATGATGCCAATGGCATGATTGATGAGCAGCTACTGCGTGAACGTGCTTTGGAGATGTTCAGAGCCAGTGGTAAAGAGCTTGCAATCACTAATCAGAAAGATGAGGCTGCTGTTGTCGCTAAGGCTGGTGGTAAGCTGACAAAAGCTGAGCGCCACCGCCAGGCTCTTGAGAGTTATTCGCCGATTCAATTGATTCAGCAGTATCAGGGCAAAGGGATGATTGCGAACGCTGATCTTAAAATCATTGACAGTTTGTTATATGAGTATCAGCTGTCACCTCCAGTTACTAACGTTTTACTAGAATACGTGATGCTGACTAATGATTATCGGCTATCACGCAACCTGATTGAGAAGATTGCAGCACATTGGAAGCGATTGGGATTGAGCACGGTTGATCAAGCGATGAATGCTGCAAAGAAAGAAAATCAACTTTACCTAGATTGGACCACAGGCAAAACTAGCAAGAACAGTGCACAGACCGGTAAAGGTGCTAAGCAGAATAAGCGCGAGCAGTTGCCTGACTATATCGTGCAGCAAGATGAACGTTACCATCAAAGTTGGGCGGAAGAACATGAGGACTCGCTGGATCCTGAACGATTAGCTGAGATTGAACGACTTTTAAAAGGATTAAACTAATGAAAGTGTAGGTAATTAGGATGAAATATAATCTTACAAACAAATTAGTAATCGCAGTTGCTTCAAGTGCTCTATTTGATTTAACTGAAGCAGACAAAGTTTTTCGTGAGCAAGGCGAAAATAAATACCGCATTTATCAGCGCGAGAATGAACAGGTAACGCTTAAGCGTGGAGTAGCCTTTCCGCTGATTAAACGGCTATTAAGTATTGATCCTGATGAACGACCAGTTGAGGTTATTTTACTTTCCAGGAATGACCCAGATACCGGCCTGCGAGTCTTTAAATCGATTGAACATTATGGTTTGCCAATTATTCGGGCGGTTTTTGTGGCGGGTAACAATCCATTTCCTTATATGGATTCCTTTAATGCCGCACTCTTCTTATCTGGCAACCCGGAGGATGTCAAGGAGGCTGTCAAACACGGTTTCCCAGCAGGCACAATTTATCCAACAAGCTATGTTGATGATGAAAATGATCAAGAGTTGAGAATTGCTTTTGATTTTGATGGAATAATTGCAGATGATTCAGCAGAGACAATCTTTAAAAATGGCTCACTTGGAGCCTTTAATACACATGAGAAGGAACTGGCTGGCTCACCATTGCCGCCAGGTCCGCTTTCACGTTTTTTTAAAGAGATTTCTAACCTACAAAAACGAGAGCTTGCGAAACACCGCGAGGATAGCAACTACAAACCGAAAATTAGAATTGCAATTGCCACTGCGCGCAATGCACCGGCACACGAGCGAGTGATTACGACGCTGCGTCGGCTTGATATTATGGTGGATGAGGCATTCTTCTTGGGCGGTATCGACAAATATAGTGTCTTAAAAGTTTTCCGGCCACATATCTTCTTCGATGACCAAGTAGGACACATCGAGGGTGTTGCTACACAATTTCCTTCTGTCCATGTACCCTTCGGCGTTGCTAACAACAAGAATGATTAGACTGAATATTGGTAGGTGTGCTTGATGGTTGAGATTGATTTTTATTCAACAGAGAATGTGGGAAGCCAGCAAGTTCTTTACGTAGTTATCGTTGCACGTTACCAGGGCAAGTGGATTTTTGTGCGCGAGCATGATAAAGATAGCTGGTCGTTACCGGCAGGGCACTTGGAATCAGATGAGACAATCTACGAAGCGGCCCTACGTGAATTATACGAAGAGACTGGCGCGGTTGACTGCGAATTAATTGCGGTTAATGGATATCGCGTAATTGAAAACAGTAAAAGTGGCTATGGGCAGCTCTTTTTTGCGGAGATCCATCGATTGGCGGAGAAACCGGAATCGGAAATTGCCGAATGGCAACTTTATGAAACACTGCCAAGCAAGCTAACTTATCCGGAAATTCAACCGCATTTCTATAAACGGGTTAAGCAATATTTAGGTGAAATAGCATCGTAATAGATGAATTGTCAGGTGAGGAGTAGATTATATGAAGAGTCTTAAAGAGATTATCAATGAAATTGCGCCTGGGATTGAGCGGGAAGCGGAGCAACTTTTGCAACGGATTTATCATGATGAGGAACTAGCGGCGCTGATCACAAAGCATAATATTCCTGAGGAAACTCTGCGCCCAGCAATTGCAACCCTCTTTCAATACATGGAGGAGCGAAACAACTGTCGTAATTGCCCGGGAATTGAGAATTGTCCCAATCTTTTTGCTGGCCATTTTACATCGATAAATTATATTAAGCAGCAATTTTACCCTTATCTTGATAAATGCAGTAAACAGAAGGCTAAGGATCGTGCTGATTATCAGAGTCGCCTATTTAAAGGTCAACATCTTCCTGATGAGTTATACGAAGCAAGCCTTATAGAGTTTGATAAGA
Source organism: uncultured Caryophanales bacterium (assembly GCA_964568525.1). Lineage (GTDB taxonomy): Bacteria > Bacillota > Bacilli > Tepidibacillales > Tepidibacillaceae > CAYZPB01. The sequence goes on along the minus strand of CAZMPM010000002.1, from coordinate 24,239 downwards.
CAAAAGGCCGACTTGCATCCTACGAAGCAGTGTTGCGTTTCGTGACAGATTATAAACCAGGCACTAAGCAACGCGGCATTTACTTGTATGGCCCGCTCGGCGTTGGCAAAAGCTATATGCTGGTTGGACTGGCGAAGAAATTGGCGGAGCGAGATGTTGCTACATTAATGGTCTATCTGCCTGATTTTTTCCGCGATATTAAGCAATCGATTGGTGATGATAGTCTAAATCAAAAGATTGATGCGCTTAAAAATATCGAGATCTTAATTCTCGATGATATTGGGGCAGAGTCAATTTCGCAGTGGGAACGAGATGAAATTCTTGGAGCGATTCTGCAAGCACGGATGGTTAAGGGGTTGCCTACCATTTATAGCTCTAATCTTGACTATGATGGTTTAGAACATCACCTTGCATATTCCAGTAAGGGCGGCGAAGAGCTGCTAAAAGCTAAGCGGATAATGGAAAGAATTCGCCATTACACCGATGCATATCTAGTAGACGGGCCTAATCGTCGTAAATAATCTAGAAATATGGAATATGGCTGTTTTCTGTGATATAGTTTATAAATTAACTGGTGCTGAAAAGGTGATATTAACTTATGGAAATCAACGACGGCTCTAATTTTATTAGAAGTATAATGATTGAAGATTTAGAATCAGGGAAACACGAGCAAATTATTACACGTTTTCCGCCTGAGCCTAATGGTTACTTGCACATTGGGCATATTAAATCGATCAATATAAACTTTGGGCTAGCTGCTCAATTTAATGGAAAAACAAACCTGCGTTTTGATGATACTAATCCGTTGAAAGAGGATGAAGAGTATGTTGAAGCGATTAAGGAGGATGTCGCTTGGCTCGGCTTCAAGTGGGATAACCTCTTTTTTGCATCCGATTATTTTGAAGAGATGTACGAACGAGCAGTACTATTAATCAAAAAAGATAAAGCGTTTGTTTGTGATTTAAGTGCTGAAGCAATCCGCGAGTATCGTGGTAGCTTTACGAAGCAGGGCGTAGAGAGTCCGTATCGCAATCGTTCAATTGAGGAGAACCTTGAACTTTTTGAGAAGATGCGCAAAGGGAAATTTGCTGATGGCGAAAAAGTACTCCGCGCAAAAATCGATATGGTTTCACCTAATTTATACTTGCGCGACCCAGTTTTATACCGGATTGCTCACGCTGAGCATCACAACACTGGCAACAAATGGGTTATCTATCCGATGTATGACTACGCACATCCGCTTGAGGATGCGATTGAGGGAATTACGCATTCAATCTGTACCATTGAATTTGAGGATCATCGCCCGCTGTACGATTGGGTGGTTGCTGAATGCGAAATGGAACATGTGCCAAGACAGATTGAGTTCGGGAAACTTTCTATTACAAATACAATTATGGGCAAAAGGAATCTTAAACTTTTAGTCGATAGTGGCTATGTTGATGGCTGGGATGACCCGCGTATTTACACTATATCTGCACTAAGACGGCGTGGTGTGACACCGAATGCCTTAAATAATTTTGTTCGTGAAACTGGCATTTCGAAAAATGATGCGGAGGTTGACGTGCGGATGCTCGAACATTTTATCCGTGATGATTTACGTATGACTGTACCACGGACAATGAGTGTACTCGACCCATTAAAAGTTGTAATTACTAACTATCCAGAAGGACAGATTGAAATGCTTGATGCAGAGAATAACCCTGATAATCCAGAGATGGGCAGTCGCCAGATTCCGTTTTCACGCGAAATATATATAGAGCGTGAGGATTTCATGGAAGAGCCACCAAGCAAATATTATCGGTTATACCCCGGTAATGAAGTGCGTTTGCGGAACGCTTATTTTATTAAATGTAATGATGTGATTAAGGATAATCAGGGTGAAGTTGTTGAGTTGCATTGTACTTACGATCCTGGTACAAAAAGTGGGAGTGGTTTTACGGAACGCAAGGTTAAAGGCACGATTCACTGGGTTGATGCAACCGGCGCTATACCGGCGGAGTTCCGATTATATGATGACATTGTAGCTTCCGAATCTGTCGAAGAAGAAATTGCGGAAAAGTCAATCTTAGATTCATTTAATCATGATTCAATCGAAATTCTCCAGGGCTACATAGAGGCTAACATGGTAAACGTTAAGCCAGGCGATCGCTTTCAATTTTTCCGTCATGGATACTTTGCGGTTGACAGTAAATATACAACTGAAGATAAACCGGTATTTAATCGAATTGTTGCCTTGAAAAGCTCTTTTGAAATTAAGTAGAGATAAAGTAGGTGCTGAAATGGAATTTTTAACAATTAAAAATGAGTTAGAATATAGTGCTGCTAGATATCGCCTCAAACAAGAGTTAGAGGGTCTATTTGTGCAGTCTGGCTATACTCAGATTGAGCCGCCTATCTTTGATGAATATGACAGCTATGTTGCGGTAAATAGTGGTATCAACAAAAAACAACTGGTTAAATTAATCGGCGGAAGTAGTAAGGTGCTAATTCTACGTCCAGATACGACAATTAATGTATTGAGGAGTCTGATTCCGCGCTGGCAAGCCGGAGATAAGTTAAAACTGTTTTATAATTCGACCATTTATCGCAATCGACGCGACAACAGTATAAAAGAGACGAAACAGCTCGGTATTGAATATCTTGGTGAAGAGTCGCTGACTGCTGATCGAGAAGTAATGGAACTGGCACTTACGATTCTCAGAAAATATAACCAAGGATTCTTATTAGAACTGGGTAGCAGTAAATATATTGGTGGGTTACTTGCTGAGATTACGAATCAGGAACAGATTATCACGCTAAAACAACTACTTGCTCGTAAAAATCAGCCCGAGTTGACCAGATATCTGGCAACGCTTGAACTAGCGCCTGCTATTAGAGATGCGCTTACTGCGCTACTAACTCTGCAGGGCAACTTACATACTGTGCTGACTGCTGCCGATAAATACTGTATTAACGATGAAATGAAAGCTGCAGTCAAAGAACTTGATTCGTTGGCTACAACCGTCGAGCAGAATGGTTCAACTGAGAATATTCATCTTGATTTATCGATGATTACAGAACTTGATTATTATGATGGCGTAATCTTCAAGGGCTATTTTCCTAATTCAAATTATGACATTTTAAGCGGCGGCCGTTATGATTCGCTGACCGCACTCTTTGGCAAATGTTTACCAGCAATCGGTTTTTCGATTAATCTCGATAAATTGCTCTGGTCACTATTAGAGGGAGGCGACGCAAATTGGAATATTTAACAATCGCTCTTTCTAAGGGAAGAATTGCTGAACAGGCGAGTGAGATCCTTGCAGCGGCGAAGTTCGGTCAACCAATTGATCTGAATAGTCGCAAATTAATTTTCAACGATGATGAGCAGCAGATTAGCTATATTTTTGTGAAGCCGGCGGATGTAGTGACCTACGTGGCAAATGGCATCACGGATCTGGGGATTGTTGGTCGCGATTCGATTTTGGAATATGACCTCGAGGTTTACGAACTGTTCGATTTTGGCTTTGGCAGTTGTCAATTGACGATTGCTGGGCGCAGTGGGCAGCGAATTTATAACAAGGATGAAGTATTGAAAGTAGCGACGAAATATCCGCAATTAACGAAAAAATATTTCGAGCAACGGAATCAGAAGACGGAAATTATTCCGCTAAGCGGTTCAGTGGAGCTGGCACCACTTGTTGGCCTTTCCGACGTGATTGTCGATATTGTAGAGACCGGTAACACATTGCGCGCAAATGGTCTTGAAGTAATTGAGAATATGTATGACATTAGCGTTCGCTTAATCTCTAACAAAATAAGTTATCGTTTTAAATATAATCGTATTATGGAGTTAACGCGTATTCTGAACGAGAGTATAGGTGATTCTAATGATTAAAATAATTAATGCGACAAAAGATGAAAGTTATCTCGAGCGTTTGCTTGCGCGTAATCAGTTTGAAAATGACAAGGTGAACCAAACGGTCAGCGCGATTTTAAAAAATGTGCAGGCGACTGGTGATGCGGCTTTATTTAACTATACTGAAGAGTTTGATCGTGTGAAGTTGACGCAGTTAGAGGTTACGGCTGAGGAAATTGCTGTAGCTTATGAAAAGATTGCACCGGAGCTGTTAGCATCTTTACAAGCAGCGCACGATAACATTGCTCGTTTTCACGAGGCACAGTTGCGCGAACCATATATTTTGGAGCATGAGGATGGTTCCTATATTGGTCAACTTATTCGGCCAATCGCTAAAGTGGGTGTTTATGTTCCTGGCGGAACAGCTGCTTATCCATCTACTGTTCTAATGAATGTTGTTCCAGCAAAGATTGCCGGAGTTAAGGAGATAATTATGGTAACACCACCTACGGCTGATGGTAGCATTAAAGCAGCAGTCCTGGTTGCAGCGAAACTTGCTGGTGTTAATCGAATTTTTAAATTAGGTGGTGCGCAAGCGATTGCGGCTCTAACCTACGGTACCGAATCGGTTCCACGCGTTGACAAAATAGTTGGTCCTGGCAATATCTATGTTGCGATGGCAAAGAAACAAGTTGCTGGCTATGTGGGTATTGATATGATTGCCGGACCGAGTGAGATACTAATTATTGCCGATGAGACGGCTAATCCGCGCTATGTAGCAGCTGACCTAATCTCTCAGGCCGAGCACGATGTATTGGCTGCGTCAATTCTGATTACTACTTCGCCAAAACTGGCGGCAACTGTTAATAGTGAACTTAAGCGCCAGACAGCGCTACTCGAACGTGCCGACATTATAGCTAAATCACTGGCTGACTATGGGCAGATTATAATCACTGAGTCAGAGGCTAGTTCGGTCGCTATTGCAAACCAGATTGCGCCTGAACATCTGGAAATAATGACAAAGGATCCAGAGCAGACAAGCAAAGGGTTGAGAAATGTTGGAGCGATCTTTTTGGGCTCCTACACGCCGGAGCCGGTTGGCGACTACTACGCTGGTCCTAACCATACGCTACCGACAAGCTCAACTGCGCGATTTTCATCGCCGTTATCTGTTGATGACTTTATTAAAAAAAGCTCACTTCTTTATTATAATAAGACAGCACTAGCTAATGCGAAAGATGCGATTATCAGAATTGCAATGGATGAAGGGTTAACAGGCCATGCTAATTCAGTTAGAATAAGATTTGAGGAGGAGAATTGATGGAGTACGTTAGAAAAGATTTGCGTAATTTCAAAGGCTATGTGCCAAAACAAGCGCCTTGTGAAATAAAACTCGATGCGAACGAGGGAAAAAACCTGCTCCTTGAGCTGGCATTTTCTGATGGCATTCTACTTGATCGCAATTGTCCGCTTCATCTTTATCCAGACAGTATGGCGCGTGAACTGCGAGCAGAGTTAGCTAATTACATTGGATACAATTGGGATAATATTGTGATTGGCAATGGTTCCAATGAACTACTAGAAACCATCATGAAAACTTTTCTTGAACCTGGCGGAACGGTAATGAGTTTCGTTCCGACATTCCACATGTACTCTGTTTTTACACAGATTTATGGTGGCAATTTTGTCGGCATTGATAGTGAACCGGATTTTTCGTTAGATTATGATAAGTTGATTGCAAAAGCACATGAGTTAAAGCCTGACATAATCTTCATTGCAAATCCGAACAACCCAAGCGGTTACTTAACACCGCGTAACGATCTAATTAAGCTGATTGAAAGTGTTGATTGCATGGTGGTAGTTGACGAGGCCTATTTTGAGTTTTGTGGTGAAACAATCATTGATCAGATAAATTATTACGATAACTTGATTATTCTGCGTACGTTGTCGAAAGCTTTTGGTCTTGCTGGGTTACGCATCGGCTATCTGGTAGCGAATGCGAAATTAGCGCGAGTCATCGATGGCATTAGAACACCATACAATACTGGCAATTTGTCGCAGTATTTGGCGGTTTTAGGACTTAAACATCGCGACCAATTGTTAACCTATGCCGAGACAGTCAAAAGCGAGCGTAAACGCCTTGAGGAGCGCCTAAAAGAACTTGGATTCACTACCTATCAATCGCACGGAAATTTTGTTTTTGTGCATACGCTGATTCCGACGTTTGGCGAGAAAGTGGGGGCACAGGGAATTCAGATCCGCGATTATACGGCGCAAATGAGTGGCTTCTACCGGATTACTGTAGGAGATAAATCAGATAATGATGCATTTATAAAAATTGTAGAAGGGATTGTGGAAAATGAGAAAAGCTAAAATCGTAAGAAAAACTGCTGAGACGGCGATTACGCTAGAGCTCAACCTTGATGGAACCGGGCTAGCGGACATAAACACGGGGGTTGGTTTTCTTGACCACATGCTGACACTATTTGCTTTTCACGGTAATTTTGATTTAAAGGTAGAGTGCTTGGGTGACACGATTGTTGATGACCATCATTCAGTTGAAGATATTGGGATTGTGTTAGGACAGGCTTTTGTTGAAGCGATTGGTGACAAAAGAGGTATTAAACGTTATGCCGATGTTGCGATACCGATGGATGAAGCGCTTTGCTACGTTGCTGTGGATATTAGTAATCGACCATATCTTGTTTATAATCTTGAATTCCAAGCTGAAAAAATTGGCGAAATTGATACGCAGAATTTTAAGGAGTTCTTCCGAGCTTTTGTTAATGAAGCACGAATAACTCTACACATAAACTTGCAATATGCTGAAAATGATCACCATGCGATTGAGGCGGCTTTTAAAGCATTTGCCCGCGCTTTACGTAAGGGTGTCCGTGTCGTCTCAGATCAAGTCACATCATCTAAAGGGGTCCTCTAGATGTTATTACTACCTGCGATAGATTTAAAAGACAATCAATGCGTCCGCTTAACGCAGGGCGATTATTCTCAAAAGACAGTCTATTCTAATGATCCACTGAAGATGGCGCGAGAATGGGAGCGGCAGGGTGCAGAATATTTACATCTTGTTGATTTAGACGGTGCTCGCGGGGATTTTGCCGTTAACAGCGAAACAATCGCGAAAATTACGCAAGGAGTTTTCATTCCAGTTCAGGTTGGCGGTGGCGTTCGTACTATTGAACGAGCTCGTGAGCTGTTCCAACTTGGTGTAACACGCGTCATAATTGGTACAGCGGCGATTGAGAATCGTAATTTAATTGGTGAGTTAATAGCAGAATTTGGCAGTGAACGGATTGTTGTTGGCGTTGATGCTAAAGACGGTTATGTTGCTGTTCATGGCTGGGAAGTTCTAAGCGATGTTGATTCGCTAGAATTCTGCAAAGAACTTGAAAGCATGGGTGTTAAAATAATCGTTTACACAGATATTGCCAAAGACGGTATGCTACAAGGGCCGAACTTTGCTATTTATCAGCAGCTTGCTGAACAGACTGATTTAAAAGTTATTGCCTCTGGTGGCATAACTGCACTGTCGGATATTGTTGAACTTGATGAAATGGGTCTATATGGCTGTATCATCGGGAAAGCGTTGTATGATGATCGGATTGAGTTTGTTGATGCGTTAGATGTGACCAGAGTCATCAGGGAAGAAGCACAATTAAAGCCGGTGCGTATCATCCCATGTCTCGATATGCGTGATGGTATGGTTGTTAAAGGGAAACAATTTGTGGAAATTCAAGATGTGGAAAATCCGGAAGTTCTTGCAGAATTCTATAACAAAAGTGGTGCCGACGAGCTAGTCTTCTACGACATTACAGCTAGTATCGACGGGCGTGGGCCTGCTCGTGATTTCATCGCCCGCGTCGCTAAAAAAATCGATATTCCGTTCTGTGTTGGCGGCGGCGTATCAACCGTTGACGATTTTGCTGAACTGCTTGCGCTAGGTGCCGACAAAATATCAATCAATTCCGCAGCTATTACTAATCCCGAATTGATTAGGGAGGCTGCTACAAGGTTTGGGTCTGCGGCTGTGGTCGTAGCAATTGATGCGAAGCGCAATGCTGATGGCAGTTGGCATGTCTATGCAAAAGGTGGACAGGAAGATACCGGTCTAGATGCGATTGAGTGGGTCAAGCGAGCGGTCCTGTTGGGAGCAGGCGAAATCGTTGTTAATAGCATAGATGGCGATGGTATGAAATCTGGCTATGATCTCGAACTATTAAAAGCTCTAACTGCTGCTGTTGCTGTGCCAGTCGTTGCCTCTGGCGGAGCCGGGAAGCTTGAGCATTTTTACGAAGCAGTAACGGAGGCTAATGTTGAGGGATTACTTGCGGCTTCGGTCTTTCATTTTGGTGAGATTGATATTAAGGACTTAAAAGAATACTTACGAGATAAAGGGATTAAGGTTGGAGACTGAGGTGATTATCATGGAATATGCTGAATTGGTTGCAAAAATAAAATTTAACGAGGCTGGCCTAGTACCAGCGATTGCTCAGGATTACCGAACTGGTGAAGTGTTGATGCTTGCTTATCAGAATGCGGAGGCATTAGAGCGGACACTTGCGGAACGTGAGGTCTATTACTATAGTCGTAGTCGTAGTGAGCTGTGGAAGAAGGGCGCAACTTCTGGAAACATCCAGGAATTAAAAGGCCTTTACTATGACTGTGATGCTGATACGCTTTTAATCAAGGTTAAACAGACTGGTGTTGCCTGTCATACTGGCGACCGCTCATGTTTCTTCAATGAAGTAATTGCCGACGAGAGTGAAACAACGCATATTTTGCAGGAGCTCTATGCAATAATTGAGGAGCGTCAAGAGAATCCAAGTGCGGATTCCTATACTAGCTATTTGCTTACAACCGGACTTGATAAGATTCTGAAAAAGGTGGGCGAAGAGAGTAGCGAAGTAATTATCGCCGCTAAGGGTGACGATAAAAACGAACTAGTCTATGAGCTTAGCGACTTAGTTTATCATTTACTGGTGCTGATGGTTAATGAGAATGTGAACATTGAGGAGATTAAGGCTGAGTTAAGAGATAGAAGAAAATAAAGAAGGAATTGATAAATGCGGAGAATATTTGAGAATTGGCCACAAAATGATTGGGCTGAGCTTTTAAAGGGCGAGCTGACTGAGGATTATTTTATTGAACTAGCGGCGAAGCTGGAAGAGGAGTCTGCACTATATACAATTTATCCGGCAAGTAATCAATTGTTCACTGCTCTAAATTTAACAACCTATGATGATACACGCGTGGTAATTATAGGGCAGGATCCTTATCACGGTGAGGGTCAGGCGCATGGCTTGGCTTTTTCTGTTCAAGCGGGGCAACCGCTACCGCCGTCACTACGCAATATTTATCAGGAGTTGCAAGATGATTTAGGCATAACTATGTCTGATTTAGCTGCGACAAATGACGACCTTTCTAGCTGGGCTAAACAGGGAGTACTTTTATTAAACACAGTTTTAACCGTTCGCGCGGATCAGGCTAATTCTCATCAGAATATTGGCTGGGAGCAGTTTACCGACCGAGTAATTGATGTTCTTAACCAACGCCCTAAACCGGTTATTTTTCTTTTATGGGGTCGAAATGCCGAGACGAAGGGGAAGTTGATTACTGCAAGCCACCACTACATATTAAGGGCGGCGCATCCTAGTCCGTTATCTGCTTATCGCGGATTTTTTGGCTGCCATCATTTTTCGCAGGTGAATGAGATACTGCGTGAGTTAGGCAAAAATGAAATTGATTGGAGCAGGGGATTGATATGAAATTACACAAGGGGTCTGACCTCACGGAGCTTTTGAATAAACGCATAGCTGGCGAACGGCTTTCTGAAGAGGAGGCGCTATTTCTCTATGAAAATGCTGACCTTGCTGAGTTGGGGTCGGCGGCGCATCAAGTTAGAAATCAGCTACATCCGGAAGACATTGTGTCTTTTGTGATTGGGCGAAATATTAACTATTCCAATGTCTGCGATACAGGGTGTGCTTTCTGTGCTTTTCACAAAAAGCCTGGCGAACCAGGTGGCTATGTGCTGTCAACACCAGTTATCTTGGAGAAGATACAGGAGCTGGTCGATGTCGGTGGAACAGAAATCCTGATGCAGGGTGGGACACATCCAGGGTTACCGCTTAGCTATTATTTGAAGCTCCTAAAAGCGATTAAAGAACGTTTTCCCGATGTACATATTCACTCTTTTTCAACTTCGGAAATTCTAAAGATGGTTGAGATGTCCGGCGAATCACTTGAGTCTGTGATTACACAGCTGAAGGATGCGGGACTTGACTCATTACCTGGTGCTGGTGCAGAAATTCTTGATGATCGCATTCGTCTAGCGATTAGTGAAAATAAAGGATCTTGGCGAGAGTGGATAAATGTGATGAAGACGGCTAACCGTTTGGGTTTAAGCACGACAGGTACGATGGTAGTTGGGTTGGGTGAAAAGTTGCACGAGCGGATTAAACATTTGATCAGGTTACGTGACGCACAAGATGAAACAGGTGGTTTTACAGCATTTATTCCTTGGACATTCCAGCCAGAGAATACAGAATTGGCGATGGAGAGAACTTATCCCAAGGTTACACCTGAAGAGTATCTGCGACTGGTAGCAATCAGTCGTTTAGTTCTGGATAATATCCCGAATATCCAGGCATCCTGGGTAACGATGGGTGCTGAGGTTGGTCGTGAGGCACTTCACTATGGCTGTAATGATTTTGGCAGCACAATGATGGAAGAAAATGTTGTGGCTGCGGCGGGCACTGAGTTTAAGGTAAATACTAATCAGGTTCTGGAACAAATTCGTCTCGCGGGCTTTACACCAGCTCAGAGGAATACACGCTATGAGATCCTGCATATTTTTGCCGAAGGTGAACAAGTGGAAAAAGATTTTGCGATGTAGATGACAAATAGTTTCCTATGACTAGTTGTTATCTACTTTTTTGTTTTTATTTAAAAGTTTTGCTAACAGATATAAGGCGATTGCTAGAAGATTAAGTAACGAAACATATACTACCACATTATAATATCCAAGTAGGAAGATAAGAGCTGGAGCTAATATAAGTCCTAATAATTGTGCTAAAATAGATATTGCCATAAACAGCGTCATAACATTCCCTAAACTTTCTTGGTAAATTCGCTGGAACTTAGTTACGATATAGATTTCGAAAATCCCTGATAAGATGGCCATCATAAAGACAACAATAAGTAGACCAAATTCTTGGAAAATAATCATACTTACAATCCATAGTACAATCACAACGGAATAAGAAATAACAAGAAATTTATCGACGTTTCCACGCTGAATAATTTTACTGGAAATGATGGTCCCGATACTAAAACCAATCAGAATTGATGCAAAATAGAAACCATATAAATATGTTTTATCCGCTTCACTAAAAAAAACCTACCGCGGTAACAGCCAAAATCGACGTTTGCAACTGTATAACAAGTGCAAAAGCCAGAATCCCGATTGTAAATGAGTTATTGATAATTTCCGCAAAACCAGTTTTTAACTCCATTTTATAATTTGCAAAAACTTTATTTTTGTCATCTTGATTAGTTTCTTTAGCAACTGGATTAGTTGTTGGTGCGCTTTGGGGGATTTCAACTTTCCGGACAAAGAAAAGTGTGAGAATATATGAGACCACATCTATAATAAATATGCCAAGGAAGCTGACTACGGCGATTAAAATACCACTAATTCCGTCGGCTATACCATTTACAATATTTCTGCTCGCAGCCACAATACTATTCGATTTTTCGAGTTTACTATCCTCAACAATTTTCGGTACAATCATTTGCGTTAAAATGTAAGAACAGTAATTGCCAATACTAAAGATTAATAGTCCTAGTACAATTAGGCCAAAGGAGTACACGTTAATTCCCAGATAGATAAATAAAAATATGAAAGCAATGGCAATCAACTGGACAATTTGAAATCTTATTAACCATTTCCTGGTGGCAAGCTTATTAATTATTGGACCCAATAAAAAACCAAATAACATTGTAAAAACAGCTGCAGAGGCACTTATAGAAACATAGATGTCACTTTGCGTCTGTGCGTAGATCATGATTGGAGCGGCTATCATGAAGAGACTATCACCAAAATTGGTTATTCCTAAACCGATTACTAGATTTTTAAAGGATTTATTATTCGTGTTAGTTCGCACTTTCTTGTTTCGGATGTTTTTAAGAAATTCAATTATTTCTTGCCCAGCCTCTATTAATAATAAATTTCTATTAGAAATGTCAAATACAGAATTTAACATTTTATCCATATCAATCTACTTTTTGCATCGTATCATATATATCTATATATATACGCAATGTTTTTTTTAGATATAGTTTCATAGTATAACTTGACTAATTTAACCTGCAACTTTATAATAGTGACATTAATAAAACATATCAATGCTATGAAGAGGACACGAACGACTAGACGCTAGTTTCTAGAGAGAGAGTCACAAGCTGCAAGACTCTTAACCGGGCTTAATCGTTTACCACCTACGAGCAGTTGTCGCGAACGGCAGCCGGTGAGCAACCGTTATCATCTGAATGAGAGCCTAACCAGGCTAAAATTGGGTGGAACCACGACATGCAATCGTCCCATACGGGATTAGCTGCATGTTTTTTGTGTTTTTCGGGGCTTAAGCGACGCAGCTTAGTCTGACTAAAAAGGAGGAGAAATGGGAAATGATAAAAATTACTTTTCCAAATGGAGATGTTAAAGAGTTTGCAGAAGGAGTTACTACCGAAGAGATAGCTGGCTCAATTAGCCCGGGCCTTCGTAAAAGAGCACTAGCTGGTAAAATCAACAATCGCCTAATCGATATTTATACACCGATTACGGAGGATGCAGTGTTAGAGATTATTACAAGCGATAGTCCAGAAGCGCTAGATATTTATCGCCATAGTTCAGCGCATCTATTAGCGCACGCCGTCTCTCGACTTTATCCGGAAGCGAAATTCGGTATCGGACCAACAATTCAAGACGGTTTCTATTACGACATTGATTACAAGGAATCATTTACACCGGAGGATCTGGCGAAAATCGAAAAAGAGATGCGCCGAATTGTTAACGAAAACGTGCCTGTCCGAAGGAGTGTCCTCTCACGAGCGGAAGCGCTTAAGCGCTTTAGTGATATTGGTGAGAACTATAAGGTTGAACTGATTAATGAGCTACCCGAGGATTCAGAAATTTCTGTTTATGAGCAGGGTGATTTCGCTGACCTTTGTCGTGGCCCGCACTTGCCATCAACAAGCGGTATTAAAGCGTTTAAATTACTAAACGTTGCCGGTGCCTACTGGCGGGGCGATTCTGAACGTGCACAATTGCAGCGGATTTATGGAACATCTTTCTTTAAAGAATCAGAGTTAGAAGACTATCTAGATTTCCTCGAAGAGGCTAAGAAACGCGACCATCGCAAATTAGGTCGAGAACTTGATCTGTTTAGTTTCTCAGAAGAGGCACCAGGTATGCCGTTCTATCATCCGAATGGGATGGTAATCCGCAATGAGCTGGAGAATCTCTGGCGACATGAACATCAACTTGCTGGCTATCAGGAGATTAAGACGCCAATTATATTGAACCGCAGATTATGGGAGCAATCAGGCCACTGGGAGCATTACCATGAGAATATGTATTTCACTAAGGTTGATAATATTGACTTTGCGATTAAACCGATGAACTGCCCAGGTTCAATGCTGACTTACAAAACCAAGTTACACAGTTATCGCGATCTACCAATTCGCTATGGCGAGCTGGGGTTAGTACACCGTCACGAGATGAGCGGGGCGCTGAGCGGTCTCTTGCGTGTTCGCACATTTACTCAAGACGACGCCCACCTATTCTGTCGGCCGGATCAGATTGAGAGCGAGATAACAGGCGTAATCGAATTAATCGATAAGTTCTACACATTATTTGATTTTACCTATCATGTTGAGTTGTCAACTCGTCCTGAAAAATCGATGGGTTCGGATGAACTCTGGGATCAGGCGATTGAATCCTTGAAAAATGTACTTGATGCTAAGGGAATCGATTACAAAATTAACGAAGGCGATGGTGCATTCTACGGACCGAAGATCGACTTCCACGTATCTGATACTTTGCGCCGTACTTGGCAAGCCGGAACGATCCAACTCGACTTCCAGATGCCTGAGAAGTTTGAGCTTTCCTATATTGGCGAGGACAACGCACGTCATACGCCGGTGGTTATTCACCGGGTTATCTATGGTTCGCTGGAGCGCTTTATAGCGCTCTTGATTGAACATTATGCAGGTGCTTTTCCGACTTGGTTAGCGCCGGTTCAAGCAGTAATTCTGCCAATCGCAGAGCCGCACAATGAGTATGCCGAAGAACTGCGCTACAAAATGGAACAAGCAGGAATCCGCGTGGAACTCGATGACCGCAACGAAAAAATTGGCTACCGGATTCGTGAAGCTCAGCTACAGAAAATCCCTTATATGCTGGTAATCGGCGACAAGGAGTTAGAAAACCGCGAGCTTTCTGTGCGTAAGCGCGGTGTCGGTGATCTTGGCGCTCAAGCTGCGGATGAGGTTATCATTAATATCCTCAAGGAAATAGCGACGAAATCGGAATAGAGGTTACTTTAGATTGGCGGATAAATTTACAATAATATTTGACAGAAAGGTTAATTCATGTTTCTAAGCACAATAAAAACAATCTACTTTGATTATCTGGGTCAAAGTAGATTGTTTTATATGCACATTAATGAAAATTGTACTTAAACCAAATTACATTCCGTCTTCAATCATTCTGTCATAAGCTCCTTTTATCCAATCATATTCAGGCGTGCTTTCATATCCGGTCATATTGGCGAGCAAATTAGAAAGCTGTTCTGTCGTAATTCCTGCTTTTTCATAATCTTGAATAGTGTGCATGCCCAGCCATTCTATCGTGTAAGTCAAACCTTTTGCAGTAATCGAATATTTTTCTTCAGTCTTTAATACTACTTCCTTATCTAAAAATTCGCTTAGTTTCTTTTCGAAGGCACTTTTTGCAACAGCTGTATAAGCAAATTCACTATAATAATTTAACCTGCTCTCGACATCATTTTTCGTGATACCTGCAGCTGTGTAGTCAGTGACTGGGTGTTGGTACATCCATTTTACGGAATATATATTTTCACCTTTTTGAATTTCATAAGGACTGACAAACCTTTGTGCTACGGCAGTGTTGTCCAGTGATAATAGCAAATTAATATCATCCTCAGAAAAATATGAGTCGTTTATTTTATTTTCTAATATAAACTCTCGCTGTGAAACTAAAAGCTCACGTACAGTGGTCTCTGGAATATCAAATGCCCACACAAGAGAATATAGATTTGCTAATTCATTAATGGCAGTATAATCGCTGGTAGAGCTGCTATGTGAATAAATCCATTCATCAAATTCAGAATCATTAATCAATCGAACTAATGCCATATCTAAATAGTTTAAATCACTAGATACTGTAGAGTAAAATTGTGCATTTAGTTCACCGCCAATACCACTAGAGTTCTTAGGAAACGGATCTGGCATAGTGGCTTGCTCATTTGTATTTCGTTCTTCAACTGAATTGTTTTGACATCCACATTAGAAGAACAGAGACGAAACTAATAGGATAGTTACAAAAAGAAACATATAAAATTTCTTCATATAAAACCTCTCCTTTTAAAAAATATTTGGAAAAAGAGTTGCGGGATCAATCGTATTGCTACTATTTAATATTGTACCATCAGATGTATTAATCGTATTGACATCGAAATGCAAGTGATAATTATTTGGTCCACATCCTTTATTGCTAACAGTTCCGATTTTTGTTCCTGTATTTATAAAATTATTTACAAAAAGTGTTTCACTAAGTTTAATGTGTATCGAGCGGGTTGTTTGTCCGTTGGTGTGCGTGATTGCAGAGCAGGTAGTAATGTTATCTGAAAAATAACCATATTTAATAATTATTCCGTTTAGAACGCAGTAAACCGGATAGTCTTCTATTTCACCTGGTATACCGGTTGTGATATCAATACCTTTATGAAACTCATTTCCTCTCCATCCATATGGGTTAGAAATGTATGTTTGCATTTCTGGCGATTTAAACATATACTGAAAAGAAGATGGAGCGTTTTCTATAGGATTGAATGTCCACAACTGACTTGAAGCTCCGGTGTAAGTACTAACATAGACATTTCCTGGAGAAGTAGGTGTGATACCAGTTCCAGTTCCGTTTGCGGTGCCATAGACGGTTAAAGCAACACTAGTATCATATTTAGGCACTATTTTATATTTATTGTTAGTTAATTCGATAAGTAACCACAGCTATGCTACATCATCAACTGGATTATATATTTGAACATTACATCCCGATACAACGGCTCCATTTAATTTGACGATATCAAGTACTTTGTTTGTGCCATTAGAACTGCTCATAGCATATAATCTGTACGCATCTTCACTTGCGTCATAAACAGCTTTAAATCTCTGTTCGATGGCACCATCATTACTCCATTGATAAACGTTGGTGTTATTAACATCATAGCCTAAATGAACATTAAGATATTTACTGCTGTTGGAATTAATAATATTGTATATGCAATAATTATTAATGCCTGTTGCGGGAACTGCATAAGTTGTAGTGGCAGGGGAAAATGCAAATATTAATGCAAAGAGAAACAAGGCAATTGGAATTTTTCTTTTCATTTTACTTCCTACATTCATATTTATTTTATATTCATTCATGCAGAGTAGTAGTGAATGCGTTAAGAATATGATATTGCACAAAAGTAATAGTAAAAGAATTTTTTTTGTAAAAACATTTCTCACATTTATAATATCACAGGTGCATATAAAACGTGTTATTTTTGTTACTATTAAAAATAAAATAGCTCTATTGATTAGTATGTAATACACAGTGTTGAATTGCATAACAAACAAATATGAAAATAACAACTAATATAAAGATAGCTACTAAGTCAGATTAATATTTGACAGCAAGTCTTATCCGTGTTAAACTACACGAGTGAAATAAAATATAAACAAAGCAGAAGCGCCCGCTTCTCACCTTATCTGCCGGAAGGCGCTGGGTTAATATCTTTAAAGATTATTCGAGTGTGGGCGTGGTATGTCCACACTTTTTTATTTTACTAGGAATTTATTCGGGGGTGAATAACAATTAGCAAAGAACATTTTGTAAACGAGGAGATTCGTGCTCGTGAGGTTCGCGTAGTAGGACCTGATGGTGAACAGATTGGGATTATGCCGATTAAGGAAGCATTAAAGCTTGCACAAGAGCAAGATTTAGACCTAGTTAATGTTGCGCCACAAGCAAAACCACCAGTATGCCGTATTATGAACTACGGTAAGTTCAAGTATGAGCAGACGAAGAAAGAGAAGGAAGCACGCAAAAACCAGAAAATCATTAACACTAAAGAAATCAGGCTCAGCCCTACAATTGACGAGCATGACCTACAGACTAAACTCAGAAGCGCGCATAAATTTCTTAAATCTGGTGACAAGGTAAAATTTGCCGTAAGATTCAAAGGACGTCAAATCACACACCAAGACATCGGCATGAAGTTATTGAAACGTGTTGAAGAAGAGATAGCAGAGGCAGGTACTGTTGAATCAAAGCCTAAGCTTGAGGGTAGAAATATGATTATGGTTGTTGCACCTAAATAAATTGATTTTAAGGAGGACATATAAATGCCTAAGATGAAAACGCATAAAGGATCAGCTAAGAGATTTAAAAAGACTGGCACCGGCAAAATTAGAAGAAGTAGTGCTTATATTAGCCATTTAATGAGTAATAAAAGTCAAAAACAAAAAAGAAAAGCACGCAAGGGCGGCTATGTAAGCTCTGGCGATCAAAAAAGAATAGAGCAGATGATTACGCATCTATAGAAGATGACACATCTAATAGGAGGGAAATAAAATGCCAAGAGTTAAGGGTGGTTATACAAGCCGCCGCCGTCATAAAAAAACATTAAAGCTTGCTAAAGGTTACTTTGGTTCCAAGCATCGCTTATATAGAACAGCTAAAGCGCAAGTAATGAAGTCGTATATGTATGCATATCGTGATCGTCGCGTCCGTAAACGTGATTTCCGTAAGCTATGGATTACAAGAATTAACGCAGGTGCAAGAGAGAATGGTATGTCATATAGCACATTCATGCACGGTTTGAAGGTTGCGGGAGTAGATCTTAACCGTAAAATTCTTTCTGAGTTGGCAATTAGTGAGCCACAAGCTTTTGCTGAACTAGTAGCCATTGCTAAGGGCGACAAAAAGCTAGCTGCACCTAAAACGACTGCTGCTAAACCAGCTGCAGAAGTGAAACCAGCTGTTGAGGCTAAACCGGTAGCAGCAAAAGCAGAACCAAAAGCAAAAGCAGAGCCAAAAGCTGCTGCGAAACCAAAAGCCGCAGCTAAACCAGCTGCACCTAAAACGACTGCTGCTAAACCAGCTGCTGCGAAACCAAAAGCCGCAGCTAAACCAGCTGCTGCGAAACCAAAAGCTGAATAATAATTTATAAGCAGTTCAATATAGATTATGATACATTTATGATAAGCACCTATTAAGGTGCTTTTCTTATTCTGAATAAAGATCAGGGAGAGCTTATGAAAACATTATTAGTGACCCTAAATGCTAAATTTATTCACACCTCACTGGCACTACGCTACTTGAGGGCTTACACATTGCCGGAGCATCAGACAGTGCTTCTTGAGTATTCCATCAACGAACCAATTGATAAAATAGCCCAGGGACTTTTGGAGCAACAGCCTGATGTAATTGCCTTGTCCTGTTATATTTGGAATATTGAACAGACCTTGGAATTAATCCGCTTGTTGCACCAGCTTATGCCGGAACTAACAATTATCGTTGGTGGACCCGAGGTGTCCTATGAATTAGAGGATTGGTTGGAGCGTGAGCCGGCAATCGATTTTATTGTTTATGGTGAAGGGGAACAATCACTAAAAGAATTATTAGATTATATTCAGGGGACGCGTGAGTTAAGGGACTTAAAAGGTGTTGCTTACCGGCTCAACGAGGCAATCGTGATAGCGGAGTCGCAGAAACTATTGCAGTTAGACACAATCCCTTCGCCATATCAACATGAAGATTTAAGCAAGCTTAAGAATCGTGTCGTCTATTTCGAGGCTAGCCGCGGCTGTCCTTTTGCATGCAGTTACTGCCTGTCATCGCTCGATAATAGGGTTCGCTTCTTTAGTATTGAACGTGTCAAAGCAGATCTTACACTGCTGCTGGAAGCTGGCATTCGACTGATAAAATTTGTCGATCGGACCTTTAATATTAAACAAGATTACGCCATGGAAATTTTCGAATTTCTTGTGGATTATCACAACGAACATAGCTCCGAAACAGTTTTTCAATTTGAGATAACGGCCGATTTGCTGTCGGACGAGCTAATTAATTACCTTAATGAAAACGTCCCGAAAGGCTTATTCCGTTTTGAGAT
Organism: uncultured Caryophanales bacterium; assembly: GCA_964568525.1. Classification (GTDB taxonomy): domain Bacteria; phylum Bacillota; class Bacilli; order Tepidibacillales; family Tepidibacillaceae; genus CAYZPB01. Next base: position 4,916 of record CAZMPM010000002.1, on the reverse strand, counting down.
TGGCGTACAATCAACTAATGAGCAGACCAACCGATTAATTAATCGCAAACAAGATTGGGAGCGGCTAAACAAGAACGTTCATCGCCTGCAAACCGCGGGAACGATTGAGTTACACCTGGATCTGATTGCTGGTCTGCCGGAGGAAGACTATGCATCATTTTGCAACAGCTTCAATCAAGTGTTTGCCTTAGGCGCAACTGAACTGCAACTTGGCTTTCTCAAAGTTTTGCGTGGTACACAGATTTGGCTCGAGCAAGAGTTGTATGGCTACCAGTTTGATAAAAACCCGCCATATGAAGTGCTCGATAATAACGTGCTTTCTGTAGATGATATTGCAGCAATCAAACTTGTCGAACAGATGCTGAATCGTTACTGGAACACAGGGTACCTACGCACAACGATTAAATACCTGACTGACCAAAAGCTGTCGGGGTGCCTGACACCATTTGATTTTTTTCTGCAATTGGGTCAATACTGGCAGTCACAGGGGTACTCGCCAATAGATTATCAACTTGAAGATTTATATTCTCGCCTCTATCAGTTTTTAGCACAAAAGCAAGAAGTCGGCAACTCAGGCGATCTAGACGATATTGATCTATTATTCGTCTACGACTTAATGAAATATGAGTTTTTTACTCGCTTTAAACATAAACCACGTCGTGTCTGGTGGCCCTACAAATTTGACAAAGAAAAACAAACAGCAACGCTAGAAAAGCTGGCTGAACATCCAGAATTGGCGGGTAACGATTTTGTGGAGTTGGGGCTGACGAAGCAGCAGATGCAAAAGCAGTTAATGCTAGATCAGCTACAATATGATATACCGCAGTATTTAATGAGTGGAGCGGTACGCAGACAGTCATTATTGCAGATTATCTATTTTGACTTTGTTAATGATAGCAGAGTCTATTTTGCAAGGATTTAATAATTACATACTTACTTAAATGTGATAAAGTTTTGATAGCATGGTAAATAAACAAGATTAATTTTGTTGTTAGGGGGCATCAATTTGGCTAACAAAAAATACATTTTAGCAATCGACCAAGGGACTACTTCCACGCGTGCGATATTGTTCGACCAGCAAGCACAGCTGTTTGCCATTGCTCAGCGTGAATTTCCGCAGTATTTTCCGCAACCAGGTTGGGTTGAGCATGACGCGGAGGAAATCTGGGAATCGGTTGTGGCGGTGATTAAACAACTCTTATCTGAGCATCCGGGTATTGAGCAACAGATTTCTGCGCTGGGCATCACTAATCAACGTGAGACGACGGTTGTCTGGAATCGCAACACCGGAAGACCAATCTATAACGCAATCGTCTGGCAATCACGGCAGACAAGTGAAATAAGTGAACAGTATATCGCTGCTGGATATAGCGATATCGTCCGGGAGAAAACTGGTTTATTAATCGACTCCTATTTTTCTGCTACAAAGATTAAATGGCTACTCGATAACGTTCCTAGTGCACGTGCTCAGGCCGAGCGTGGCGATTTGCTGTTTGGTACGATTGATACCTGGCTGTTATGGAAATTAACCGGTGGCAAAGCCCACCTTACTGATTACACCAACGCCTCACGGACGTTACTATATAACATCAATTCATTAGAATGGGATGACGAGTTACTTGAATTGTTTAATGTTCCGCAACAACTTTTACCTGAAGTGCGCTCCTGTTCAGAATTGTATGGGCAGACTATTAAAGATCTTTTTAACGGCTACTCCATCCCGATTACTGGTATTGCTGGTGACCAGCAGGCCGCTCTTTTTAGCCAAGGTTGTTTTAAAAAAGGCATGGCGAAAAACACTTTCGGAACAGGCAGTTTCATGCTGATGAATATTGGCGAAACACCAATATTATCGGAGCATAATCTTGTAACTACAATTGCCTGGGGAATAAATAATGAGATTACCTATGCACTTGAAGGAAGTGTCTTTGTTACAGGTGCGGCAGTCAAATGGCTTCAGGGTCTAACAGTAATTAAATCTTCTGCTGAATCGGAAAAACTAGCGACAAGCGTCGAGAGTAGTGATGGGCTTTATGTGGTTCCTGCTTTTACCGGTTTGGGTGCACCTTATTGGGAAATGGATGCCAAAGGTGCGGCTTTCGGAATCACTCGCGGTACAACGGCTGCACACCTGACACGCGCTACTTTGGAGGCAATTGCCTATCAAATTAAGGATATTCTTACCTCAATGGAGGCCGACTCTCAAATTACACTCAATCGCTTGCGCGTTGATGGCGGAGCCGTTGAAAACAATTTCTTGATGCAATTCCAGGCGGACATTCTCGACGTTCCGGTCGAACGCACAAAAGTGCACGAGAGCACAGCGCTTGGTGCAGCATATCTAGCGGGATTGGCGGTGGGGTTTTGGCAGGATCGCGACCTAATTGCTGAGAATATCGAAGTTGAACGCCTCTTTCAGCCGGAGATGACTGCTAATCAGCGAGATGAGCTGTATTCTGGTTGGAAGCGAGCAGTTAATAGCACACTCTATTGGGCAAGGCATAATTAGTCATTAAAACCTTGCAATATCAATGAAAAGTGTTTGACAGCGCCTAATTATAGGAGTAAAATGATTTTGATGACAATAGATGTATATATGCTCTAGCTGAGCTTATGATAATAACTAATTACAAAAAAATATTAAGAAAGGAGTTGCCGAATGAGAAAAATTATTAGCGTCTTGCTAGTTGTTGCTATTGCAGCTTTCATCTTTGCTCCTGCAGCACTTGCGGCTGAAAGTACTTTAGATCAGTTCATTAAAAAAGTTGACGCTCTGAATACGCAGATTGAAAAGAAGGTTGCCGCAGCAACAGAACAAGCTGATAAGTTTGTTGCTCAAGGAAAGTCTGAGCAAGTAGACAGAGTAATAGCGAATCTACTCAAATGGATTGATACTAAGGCAGAAGTGATTATTGAAAAAGCTGCGAAATATGGTATTGAAATTTATTGTGTAGATACTCCATATGTGATTGGTGGGAAGACTGTTCTCATTGACCCATTAATAATAGGTGGGCTATAAGATACTCGAAATGTATAAAGTGTATAAGGGATACATACCCTGTATCTCTTTTTTTTATAGACATACAACTAAACTTGATGAACTGAGGTTTTAGGGATGGGAAAAGGACTATTTATTGGTAATAAAGACGGATATCTTGAGCGGTTTGAACAAGAGAGCGGAGAATTGAGATTGTTAGCAAGTGCAGAGGGTGCAGAAATCATGTTGCAGAATATTCGAAGTGGAGAAGTCTGCTTCATTGAACCGTCTGAAAATCGATCTACGATGGAGTTCTTTTATATATTAAAAGGAGAAATCGAGTTTGCGGAGGGAAGTGATACATGCAAGTTAGCTGTAGGCGACTATTTTTATGTTCGCCGAATCAAACATCCGGTTCAATTTCAAACACTTACAGATGTCACTCTGCTTTATAGCTCTACCTCTCCGCAATTTAACTTTATAAGTAAGTCCATTAACGAGTTGCTTGAGTTAGCTGATCAGGTGAAAGAGAAAGATCCCTATACACAACTGCATAATGAGCGCGTTAAGAAGTATGCCATTAGACTTGCTGATAAATTAGAATTAAGCAACTCGAGAAAAAGGAATGTATTATTTGCATCACTTTTTCATGATGTAGGCAAAATTGGTTTGCCTGATGAGATATTAACAAAAGCCGGTGCACTCACAGAAGAAGAATGGGCCTTAATCAAGAAACATCCTGAACTTGGTGCGATGATGATTACTGAAACGCATTTTGCAGAAATAGCTAGCATAATTCTGCAACATCACGAACGTGTTGATGGATCCGGCTACCCGCAAGGACTTAGAGATGATGAAATTATGCTTGAGGCTAAAATAGTTGCTGTTGCTGATGTTTTTGATGCAATGACAAGTGATCGAGTTTATCGTAAAGCAATACCTACTTGTAAAGTAATCGAAGTGATAGTTTCAATGAAAGGGATATTATACGATGAAGCTGTGGTTGATGCTCTGGTTGCAGTGCTAGAAGAAGAGGGCAAGCTCGACGATTGTAAGTAGTTGACAATCTACAGGAAAATTCATAGAATAAGCGTGTAAGAAGCTAATTTAAAACTATATATCTATATCGCAATGAATGGGAGTAGTAAATTACCGAGTCCTTAAGAGAGGGAAATCATTAGCTGCAAGATTTCCTAGGAAATTCCTAATTGAAGTCGTCCAGGAGCTGTCGCAAGACCGGTTGAGGCCGTTATCTATGAGTGTATGACAATTGTCATGAATTAAGGTGGTACCGCGAGCATTTTCGTTTTTTGGGTGAAGGTGCTTTTTATTATGTTGAGGGGGTAATACAAATGAGTACAAACACAGACAAAAAGGAGTTAGCCACAAGTTATAACCCTACAGAAATTGAAGCCAAGTGGAATCAGTTTTGGATTGAGAATCGTTTCTTCGAAGCTGGTAAGGAAGCGGATTTAGCGAAGAAGCCTTTCTCCATCGTGATTCCGCCGCCTAACGTAACCGGTAATCTGCACATAGGACATGCTTTCGACTTTACATTGCAAGACATTGTAGCAAGATTAAAAAGAATGCAGGGTTACGATATGCTCTGGTTACCGGGGATTGACCATGCTGGTATTGCAACACAAGCTGTGGTTGAGCGTAAACTACGTGAAGAAGGCAAAAGTCGCCACGACTTAGGACGAGAAAATTTCGTTGATCTAACCTGGGAGTGGACTGATAAATATGCGGCAATTATTCGCGAACAGTGGGGCAAGCTGGGACTATCGCTTGACTACTCGCGTGAACGTTTCACGCTTGATGAGGGTTTGTCAAATGGGGTGCGCCATGTTTTTGTGGGGCTGTATAAGAAAGGGCTAATTTATCGCGGCAAGTATATAATTAACTGGGATCCAGAGGCGCGAACGGCGCTTTCGGATAT
>CAZMPM010000001.1:683-101117 GCA_964568525.1 uncultured Caryophanales bacterium | reverse complement strand
ATTATTATCTCTCAGTTAATGTAACTTGTCAATATCTATTCTTGATTATCCTTAGTTCTAATACGATCAAGCAAAGTAAGCATATCTTCAGGTAATTCAGAAGTAAATTGCAGTTTTTCACCTGTACGCGGGTGGACAAAACCTAACCCCTTTGCATGGAGCGCCTGACCTTTGATCTCAGGTACTTTTTTCGTTGAATATTTTGGATCGCCAACAACAGGGTGCCCAATGTATTTAAGATGCGCTCTGATTTGATGAGTTCGTCCTGTTTCTAAAGCACAATCAACAAGAGTATACTCTTTAAAGCGCTCTACCACAGCAAAATGAGTCACCGCCTCTTTACTGTTCTTGGAAGTAACCGTCATTCGTTTTCTGTCACTTGGATCACGACCAATTGGAGCATCAATGCTGCCTCGTTCATGAAGAATAACTCCCTGGACAATGGCAGTATAGTATCGTTCAACTGTCTGTTCTTTAAGCTGCTCTGCCAGCCGCAGATGTGTAAAATCATTTTTGGCAACCATTAATAGGCCTGACGTATCACGGTCTAAGCGATGAACTATGCCAGGTCGAAGAAGCCCATTAATAGTAGACAAGCTATCAGTATGGTACAAGAGTGCATTGACCAATGTTCCTTCATAATTGCCTGGTGCCGGATGCACTGTCATACCACGTTCTTTATTGATGATTAGCAGATCCTCATCTTCATAAACAATCGTAAGTGGTAGTGGTTCAGCTTTAATTTTTAATTCGCTTAGCGGCGGAATCCGCATTTGAATTTCGTCGCCTATGCTGAGGCGGTAATTGGCCTTAACTGCATGTCCATTAACAGTGATTAAACCATCTTGCAACCACTGTTGAATCAGCGTACGTGACCAATCTACAGATTTAGTGGGCAAAAATTTGTCGATTCTTAAACCAACATCATCCTCTTCAACCTCCCAATCATATAATTCAACGTAATCCACATTTACACCTCAATTTAGAAATTTATTCTTCTTGCTGAAAAGAATATACAAAATTAATAGACCGGTACCTACTGTAATCGCAATATCTGCAACATTAAAAATTGCAAAATTAATAATCCGCATATCGATAAAATCAATTACCGCACCATGCAGTATGCGATCAATGAGATTGCCAACCGCGCCACCAAGAATTATCGAAAGAAAAAACGCTAACAAGCGATACTCACGGTAAACTCGATAGATTGAATAAATTAGAACAAGAGCAACAACTAATGCAAGTACAATAAAAATCAGGGTTTGATTTTCCAATATGCTAAATGCTGCACCCGTATTCCGTACAGATGTAATATGGAGCCACCCATCAATAATTGGGATGCTCTCATACAACTCCATATTGGAAACAACCACAAATTTAGTAAATTGGTCAAGTAGAACAATGAAAATAGCTACCAAATAAAAGAGCACTAATTTACCTCCAATAAAAACTTATTCTAAAATATCTGCGTAATTTTCTGACACAATGTTGGCGCAACGATTACACAACCCGTCAATTGTTGAACCTACATCTGTTAAAACATTCCAACAACGTTCACACTTCTCACCTGGAGCCTGTTTAACCAAAATGCTAAGGCCAGAAGCAACCACTGCTTCTGCTGGAGCCGGTTCAGTTTTAATCTCTACTTGTGAGACAATAAATATTTTCTCTAAGTCAGTAAATTGCTCAAGAAATTTTGCTGTTGCTGGTTCTGGATAAAGCACTACAGCCGCAGCTAATGAGTTACCAATCAGCTTTTCCTTACGAGCAACTTCAAGCGCTTTAAGAACTTCATCACGAATTTCGAGTAGTCTATCGCCTTTTTTAATTAACTCATTATCAACTGAAATTTTCTCCCAGTTTGGCATTTCAGTAAGTTGTACGCTTATTTCCTTAACATTAGGAATATAACGCCAGATTTCATCTGCTGTATGCGGCAAAATTGGTGCAATTAATTTAACCGTCGCAAGGAGTATCTCATAAAGAACTGTCTGCACAGCTTTGCGTACAGGCGCATTTAACGGCTCAGTATATAAGGTGTCTTTAACAATATCCAAATAAAACGAACTGAGATCAATTGTAAAGAAATTATGCACTGACTGATAAACCGCATTAAATTCATAATTTTCATATGCTTTAATTGACTTGTCAATTAGCTTTTGTGCTTTCATCATTGTATACTGATCAACTTCACTCATTGCGGCAAGCGGAACAAGATCAGTCGCAGGATCAAAGCCTTCGAGATTACTGACTAAGAAACGCAATGTATTGCGTATCTTACGGTATACTTCAGTAATTTGTTGAAGTATATCATCAGAAATACGCATATCTGATTGATAATCAACAGAAGCTACCCATAATCGCAAAATATCCGATCCAAGTTGTTTCATTATTTTTGCCGGATCAACTACATTACCCATCGATTTCGACATTTTGCGGCCTTCGCCATCAAGTGTAAAACCGTGACTTAAAACCCCACGATAGGGTGCAGTCCCGCGTACAGCAACACTAGTAGTTAAAGATGAGTTGAACCAACCACGATACTGATCCGAACCTTCTAAATAAAGATCAGCCGGCCAACGTAATTCTGGACGCTTTTCCACAACTGCCATATGACTTGTTCCTGAATCAAACCAAACATCCATTGTGTCAGTCTCTTTGCTAAAACTCGCGCCCTTACATTTTGGACAGGTATAACCTGCTGGTAAAAGTTCACTTGCATTACGCGCATACCAAACATTTGTCCCTTCTACTGCTACCAGTTGAACCAAATGTTCAATCGTCGCATCATCGATAATTGCCACGCCACATTTGTCACAATAAAAAATTGGAATAGGAACACCCCAGATTCGTTGGCGAGAAATACACCAGTCACCGCGATCGGCAATCATATTGCTCAAACGCTGTTCGCCCCAGCTTGGGGTCCATTTCACATCTTTAATCGCAGCAAGGATATCAGCGCGAATTGCCTCAATTGATGCAAACCATTGCTCAGTTGCTCGGTAAATTACCGGCTTTCTTGTCCGCCAGTCATGAGCATATTGATGTTTAATAAAACTTAGCTTAAGTAGTTTCCCCTTTTCCTCTAACAGTCGTGTGACCTCTTTATTTCCATCTTCATAAAACATACCAGCGAAGCCAGGAGCTTCATCGGTAAATTTGCCTTGATTATCGATTGGACTAAGCACATCAAGATTATATTTCCGCCCCACATTAAAGTCATCTTCCCCATGTCCGGGCGCTGTATGAACAAAACCTGTTCCCGCTTCTAATGTGACATGCTCACCCAGAATTAGCGGGGATTTTCGGTCATAAAACGGGTGTTGCGTAATAATCCTCTCAAGCTCAGTTCCTTTAAACTCTTTAATAATGTGCACCTCAGCAAAATTAAGTTCAGCCTTTACAGTGTCTAGAAGTTCTTTTGCTACGATATATTCCGTACCATTTACACTAAATAACGTATAAACAAAATCACCATTTAAAGCAATTGCCAAGTTTGCTGGAATTGTCCAAGGTGTGGTTGTCCAAATAATTACATTGGTCCCATTGGTTAAGACTTCTTTCCCATCAGTTACCGTAAAGGCAACATATATTGATGCTGATGTTTTCTCAAGGTACTCAATTTCCGCCTCTGCTAAAGCTGATTCAGAAGATGGTGACCAATAGACAGGTTTAAATCCTTTATAAATTAAACCTTTTTTCGCCATATCGCCAAAGACTTTCAGTTGTTCAGCTTCATATTCCGGTTTTAGGGTAATATAGGGATTAGCGAAATCACCGCGTACTCCTAATTGCTTAAACTGTACCCTTTGCTTATCAACATAACTAAGTGCATACTCCTTGCAAAAATTGCGAAATTCGATTGGGTCGATGTTGCGTCGATCAATTTTGTTGCTCTGGACAACTGCATGTTCAATCGGCAAACCATGTGTATCCCAGCCCGGCACGTATGGGGAATCATAGCCCTGCATTGTTTTAAAACGGACAATGAAATCCTTCAGTATTTTATTTAAGGCATGACCAATGTGAATATCACCATTTGCATAGGGAGGCCCATCGTGTAAAATAAATTGCTTTTTACCCTTTTGATTTTCCTGTACAAGCGAATAGATATCAATCTCATCCCACCATGCTTGCATATCCGGTTCCATGCTCGGCAAATTACCACGCATCGGAAACTCTGTCTTTGGTAAATTCAACGTCTTGCCATAATCAATTTTCTCTTCTGACACAACAGCTTCACTCCTTAAAATAAAATAAAAAACCTTCTACATCCACAAGGGACGAGAAGGAAACCCGCGGTACCACCCTAATAGCATACTAAATATGCCACTTAGCAATTTAACGGTTTCATCCGGCTTACCCTACTATTAATTCGAATAAGCAACTCCTAGGTGATATTTATTAAGATAATTATTAGGCTCGCACCGTCCCTAACTCGCTTGAAATTACAACTTAATAAACTTGTCCTACTCATAGTTTTTTTATTATTAATTGTATAAATATAACTAAAAACTGACTAAATGTCAAAATTATTCTACTTCTTTATCATCCAAATGATATCTGTCTAATATATCAATTTCAGCTTCCAATAATGAGCGGAATCTTGTACGGAAAGCTGCTGCACTTCTTCTCATGTCTTCAATTTCATAATGAACTTGTTTCTGTTTCAGAAGCGCATCGTTCACAATGCGATCTGCGTTTTTCTGTGACTCTTTAATAATTAATTCATACTCTTTTTCTGCTTGAGAGCGCAATCTATTAGTCTCTTCCTCAACATCAACAGTAGAATTATTAATCCTTCTTTCTATCTCTTGGTAGTTCTCTAGAGAATGTGCTAATTCGAAGTTTTTATCCTCTAATTCTCTAATGCGGTTCACGAAATACTCATAGTCCTGTTCAATTAAATCAAGAAAATCATTTACCTCATCTTCATCATAACCTCTAAATTTAATCCCAAATTCTTTATTGTGGATTTCTAATTGTGTTAATGCCATCAAAAACACCCCCTGCAAAATTTTATTAATCTATTTTTATTATAAAAATATTCCTAAAAGCCACAATACTGCATATTTAAGGAAAATTAATGCAAATAACGCAATAATTGGTGAAAAATCAACCATTCCTACTTGCGGAGGAAGTTTTCTAAAAGGAGCAAGAAACGGCTCTACTAATCTAGCAATAATCTCGCCAACTTTACTTCCAGCAAGTTTGGGAAACCATGAAAACACTATATAAGCTATTATCAGCCATTGATATATTAAAAACAAATAATCTACGAAACTAATTAACTGTGCCATCTAAACTATATCACCCATTTCATTTTATTATTAGAGTATCACTTCTGTTGCTATTTAAAAAGAGTTGATCCTATCCGAATGTAGGTCGCCCCTTCTTCTATCGCAATTTCATAATCATTGGACATGCCCATGGACAGTTCCTGTAAATCGTAACTCAATATCCCTAAATTATTGATTTCTTCTTTTAATTCCCTTAGTTTTCTGAAGATTGGCCGCGCTAACTCCGAGTTAGAAAAATGTGGTGCCATTGTCATTAGACCAATAATTTCAAGATCCGTTAACCCCGCCAGCTCCTGAACAAACGCAAAGAGTTGTTCAACCTCAACCCCATTTTTTGTAGTTTCTCTAGAAATATTTACTTGAATAAAACATTTTATTTTCCGTCCCAGCGTGCCAGCTTTTCTATTAAGCTGTTCAGCCAATGAAAGCCGATCGATTGAGTGAAAATAAGTAAAAGTATCTAATGCCTTGTTAATCTTATTCGTCTGCAAACTACCTATTAGATGCCAATTAAGACCAGGGTAAGTAATGCTTGCTTTTTTGTGAAGTGCTTCTTGAACACGACTTTCACCAATATCGACTAAACCAAGTCGGATTAACTCTTTTGTCTCAGCCAAACCCACATATTTGGTGACTGCAATAATCTTAACATCTTCAGAAGCTCTTCCTACTCTTTGACATGCTTTGTCAATTCGCTGACGAACATCCTTCAGGTTCTCTTCAATGTTAACCAATTCAGTCACCTCTGGTAGTTATAATTTCCAATCCTCATCATCTTCACCATGTACATAACCCTCTTTATTTCTAATAAAGGTTGGAATATCAAATATGTCAGTCTCTTCATTGCTGAAAGGTTTAATATCAGCGGTATAACTAGAATATTTAGGCCGTTCTTCCTTTGCACCAAATCCAGTCGCAATAATGGTAACATAAACCTCATCTTGAAGGTTGTCATCAATTACTGTACCAAAAATCAGATTCACATCTGACCCTGCAGCTTCTGTAACAGTTTTGGCAGCAAGATTAGCCTCATATAAACTCAGATCTGAACCACCCTTAATATTCATTAAAACGCCTTTAGCGCCCTTAATAGTCTGTTCTAGGATTGGACTATAGATAGCCTTTTTCGCAGCCTCTACAGCCCGATTTTCGCCTGTGGTGCGTGATGCACGGCCAATACCCATCATTGCCGCACCTTTCTCAGTCATAATTGTCTTAACGTCAGAGAAATCAAGATTTATTAACCCTGGCGAAGAAACTAACTCAGAAATACCCTGTACACCCTGACGCAGTATACTATCAGCGGCACGGAATGCATCGAGAATCGGTGTATCTTGCTCTACAAGCTCTAATAAACGGTCATTTGGTATAACAATTAAGGTATCGACCTCTCCCTTTAACTCAGAAATTCCAATCTCAGCTTGCTGTGCTCTTTTCTTTCCTTCAAAAGTAAATGGCTTCGTTACAACCCCAATTGTTAAAACGCCTAAACCTTTAGCTATCCCAGCAATAACTGGAGCTGCACCAGTTCCTGTTCCGCCACCCATTCCAGCAGTCACAAATAACATATCAGCACCATTTATAAAATCTTCCAACTCTTTTCGGCTTTCTTCAGCTGCCTTTTTCCCTATTGTAGGATCAGCCCCAGCGCCTAAACCCCGAGTTAATTTGTTTCCAATTTGGATTTTTACTTCTGCTCTTGAACGATGGAGAGCTTGTGCATCAGTATTAACAGTCAGAAAATCAACACCCCTGACCCCATCCTCAATCATTCGGTCAACTGCGTTGCTCCCACCACCACCTACGCCAATTACCTTTATCTTAGCATACTGTGCATTGTTTTGTTCAAATTCATACATAATAATCCTCCCTTAGACATTCTGTATAGCAGTAAACTCGCTTAAACGAAATCTTTGAACCAGCCTTTTATCTTTCCACCAACAGAACCACCACTTCGCTTACTCTTTGATGTACCACCTTTTGTTGGTTTCCGCAGTATCTTTTTAATCGTATAGACTAGAATACCAACTCCATTGGTAAATGAAGGGTCCTTAGCCCCAATATAGGTTGGTGCAGCGACTCGGACAGATGTTCCAAACATTTCTTCAGCAATTTTTAGGATATTGTTCGTTGCAGCAACACCACCTGACAGTACAATTCCTCCCGCGAAATCTGTATTATATCCCAAGCGATTAATCTCGCTAATTACCACTGAAAAGATCTCTCTAATTCTCGGTTCAATAATCCGGGCAAGATCAACCTGCGTAAATTCTTCATCATAATTACTACCTAACCTAGGTACTCGAAACTTAATATCTTCAAAAGCTGTTTCAATACTAGCTGTTCCGTAACGGACCTTCACATGTTCAGCAGCATCAGCCGGTGTTTTTAAGCCAATTGAAATATCGTTTGTAATATATTCGCCGCCGATAGTCAACACGATCGAGTCAACCAGTTCCTCGCCCTGAAAAATTGAAATATCAGTTGTACCTTTTCCGATGTCGATATAAGCAATACCTAGATTTTTTTCATCTTTCGATAAAGCAACTTCGCCAGCAGCTAATGATAGTAAAACAAAGCCAGCTACATTTAAACCAGTTTTTTCAATTGTTCTAAACAAATTGTGCATTACTGTAATTGAGCCAGTAATAACGGTCGAAATAACCTCTAATCTTCCACCGATCATACCAACAGGATCTTTAATACCTGATAATCCATCGACGATAAACTCTTTTGGAATAACTTCAATAATTTCTTTATTTGGCGGCAAAATAATGACCTTCGAAGCTTCGATTGCTCGCTCAACATCATTCTTAGTAATCTCTTTGTTCTCACTTAAAACAGCAACTACACCCGGGCTTAGTTGTATATTTATATGGTTTCCTGAAACTCCAATAAAAACATCGCGAATGTCAAAGTTAACCATTCGTTCTGCCTCAGCAAGCGCCTCAAGTATCGACTGTGCCGTTAAATCGATGTCAACAATAGCACCTTTATTTATACCCCCAGAGTGTGCAGTCCCTATCCCAACAATGTTAAGTGCGCCGTTCTGTATCTCACCCACAATTACTTTAATGGTGGAAGTTCCAATATCTAAACTAACTACAAAGTCACCAACATGCATCTATTGCTCGCCTCCCTACCTAATATATATAATTTCAGTATATTAAAAATACAGCGTTAAGTATAGCATAAAATCACCTTCAACTAATTTCCCGGGTTTTTACCAGAGAATTTTTCAAAGCGAATTGAGTCGAATAAATAAATATTACCTAATCCAGCATCTTTTGATCGCAATGTCTCAACAATATCTAAATAGATATTCATTTTACTGCTAAAATCTTTTAATTCCAAATACACAATATAACCCTCACGAGTAAAAATTAATACCTGCTCCTGATTATCTTCTGTGTTATGTAACTGAATTTCTGATAGTTCGGCTATCACCGAATCCATTGTATTGCTAAGACCCACAGCTAATTCTTCAATTAATCCTTTATCTGCCCAATCAGTTATTATTGGTAATTCACTGAAATCCAGTTTCGTAATCCACTCAGTAATATAGCCGTTTTCCAATACTAGGTACCAGCGATCATTGTCATAAAGGTAGGCTACTCCATCGTTTTCAACTATATTTATTGCGAGTTTACCTGGAAAGGTCTTTTCAACAGTAGCCGACTTACAAATAGATAATTTTTCTAGTTCTATAGTTATACTTTCTGGATTTACTAAAAAGTAACTTTTACCAAGGTAAACCTTCGCCTGATTCATAATCTTTTCCTCACTTAACAATTTAACCCCATCAAGCGTGATATCGCTTATTTTACTGATGGGTAAAAGTAGAAAGAGGATAAAAAGCGCTATTAATAGGAGCGCAATTAATAAAACAATATTCCTCGTTTTTTTCTTTTTCTTCCCGCGTGTACTACGACTCGCATATTGTAGGTTACTATAATCTGTTTCCATCTCTATCCTTCCCTATAGCACATGTCGTTATCTTAAGTATAACACCCCTAAAATTTATTGCAAAAATCAAATTTACCTACCATTTCAATCTCAGTTTCTAAATTAATACCATACTCCTGAAGCACTTTTTTTTGAATAAAATTAATTAGGCAGTAAATATCTTGGCTTGTAGCAGCTCCAAGGTTAACAATAAAGTTTGCGTGTTTAGTCGAAACTTGGGCACCACCATAAGTTTCACCTTTAAGACCCAATTCTTCAATTAACTTACCCGCAAAATTGTTCTCAGGATTTTTAAATACACTTCCCGCAGTGCTAAAACCAATCGGCTGTGATTTCATCCGTCGCTCATTATAAATCTCCATTCGCTCTTTAATTAATTTTGGAGAGTCAGTTAACAGTTGAAAACGAGCGGAAAGCAAAGCAACTTTTTGTCGTTGCAATTTAGAACCGCGATAAGTAAACCCAAATTCTGTTTTATCCCATACTTGAACCTCACCAGTTTCCGTGAGCACCTCAGCATCAAGTATAATCTCAGAAATTTCTGCTCCGTGAGCGCCAATATTCATTGTTACTGCTCCACCAACTGTGCCAGGAACCCCAGCCGCAAATTCAAAACCAGCTAACCCATTTTCCAAGGCAAATCTAGCTAGTTTTGTGAGTGCGCATTGGGCGCCAACAGTTATGATTGTGTTTTCAACACTTATTTCATCAAAATTGCAAGTTAGTGAAATTAAAGCACCTTGGAAACCGTGGTCGCTTACCAATAAGTTCGAGCCATTTCCGATTACCTTCCACTCAACGGCAGCTGAATTCAGAATTTCTAAAGTGGTTATTAACTGCGCTCGATCTTCAGGTAGGACAAAAGCATCAGCAGGTCCGCCAACTCGCCACGTCGTGTGCTTCGACAGTGGCTCGTTTTCAGATAATTTTATATTATTTTTCGCTAGTGTTTCCAGCCATCTTTGCATAATCTCACCTATTTCTTAAGTAGAATCTGTAACTCGTTATAAATTCGATGAGCAGAGTCCCTAATACCAAGTTTCCAAGCATTACTGCTGTATACAGCATGATTTACAAGTAAATTATCAATTGCATCTTCTAAAATATTTGCTGTCAGGTCCTGTTCTCGTACAACAATTGCTGCAGACTCGGCCTCTAACCATTGTGCATTTTTAAATTGGTGATTATTCGTCACATAGGGCGAAGGAATCAATATTGCCGGCAAACCTAATGCTGTAATCTCCGCCAAAGTAGATGCGCCACCACGACTGACTAAAATAGTTGCAATTTTCAGCAGCTCTGGCATGTTATATAAATAAGGAAATAACGTAAGATTGCTCGGCAGTTCAGGGTAATTTTTATTAAGTTGCGCTAAAACCTCTTCATAATTTACGGCACCAGTCACAAAAACATAGTGCTCTGATGTACGCTTCTCTATCTGTAGAACAAGGTTTATAATCGCCTGATTAATCGGCATCGCACCTCTGCTCCCACCAAAAATCAAAATTACTTTCTTATCTTTCTCAACATTCAAAAAGCTATAGCCACTTTCAGCATCTGCCATAATTACCTGTGAAGAGATTGGGTTTCCAGTAAGCACAACCTTTTTGGCTTTTCTGAAGTGCTCGCGTGCACCCTCTAAACTAATACCAATCGTATCGACATAGCTCGATAAAAAATTATTGGTTAGTCCCGGAATAATATTCTGTTCATGTAGAAAAGTAGGTATTTTCAATTTAGCAGCACCGTAAAGAACCGGCGCACACACGTAACCGCCTGTCCCTATAACAACATCAGGCTGGAACTGATTAATATGGCGTTTTGCAATTGCAATCGCATTAAAAAATTTTTTAACCGTCTGCAAGTTATCGGTAGTTAACTGCCGTTTAAATCCCTGAATTTCTATCTCCTGAAAAGGGATCCCCTCACGTTTAACTAAATCGCTTTCTAAACCTTTAGCCGTCCCAATATAGAGAAACTCTGAATCAGGCTGCTGTCGCCTTATCTCAGAAATTATTGCCAAAGCAGGGTAAATATGCCCGCCTGTTCCGCCACCTGAAATTATTACTCGCATCTAATTACCCCCTGAGTCGACTTAATTGTAATGCCTTCTAACAAGCTCTTTAAATAGATTTCCGCGCTCCTCAAAAGAGCTAAACATATCCCAACTCGCTGCCGCCGGTGAAAGCAAAACATTATCTCCCGCTTGCGCAACGCTGATTGCAGTAGCAACAGCTGCTTCCAATGAGTTAACGGAATAAACATTTGCGACACCAGCGTTTTTCCCTACTTGCGCAAGTTCTTCTGCGGTCTCACCATATACAATGAGTGCCTTAACAGAAGTTTGAAAATGTTCAGTTAAATCAGCAAAACCAATTTTACGATCTAACCCACCAGCAAGCAAAATTACCGGTTCATCAAAAGAATCTAAAGCCGTAATCGTAGCTTGAACATTTGTTGACTTAGAATCATTATAAAATGAAATATTCTCATCAGTACATAAGACATACTCGATTCGGTGTTCTACCCCTTTAAAACTTCTTAACACCGTGCGAATCGCTTCAAAATCCACACCAGCTAAACGCGTTGCAATCACAGCAGCCAATAAATTTTCCAGGTGAGCTCCCCGCATTCTAGTTTCGGTTAAATCAATAATTTTCACAGTCTCCGCGCCATTGATAAAGTATACTACACCCTGCTCGATGTAGGCACCTTGCGTGATTGAGTTACGTCCAGTGGTTGAGAAGTAATATTTTTGTGATCTAACGTTTTGGCTAATCTCACAGCAACGGTCACAATTTTTATTAAAAATCGCATAATCATTTGCTGTCTGATTAACGAATAATTTGCTTTTTGAAACAATATAATCATCAATGCCATGATGATAGTCAAGGTGTGCTGGATAAATATTTAAAAGAATCGCGATCCAAGGATGAAAATTTATCGTGCCTTTCAACTGAAAAGAACTTAGTTCAGCGACAAGTAGCTGTTTAGCTGTAATTTCACGCGCTGCACCAGCTAGAACAGTTCCTATATTGCCAGCAACTACAGCATTATTATTAGCATAGTTCAGAATTTCGCCAATCAAAGTTGTCGTAGTCGTTTTTCCATTAGAACCAGTAATACCAATAATCGGTGCAGCTGATAATTCACCGGCTAATTCAACCTCCGTAATCACAGGAACTCCTAATTCAATAGCTTGTTCAACCAGCGGGTTGTCATAGGTTACACCAGGATTCTTCACAAGCAAAAAACAACTCTCATCTAGCAGCTGAACAGGCGGTTCCTCAGTCAGCACAGTAATCCCCAAATTCTCTAGTTCTTTTTGTTCAGCAGTATCTTTCTTCGCATCATAAACTAATAACTGAGCGCCGGCATCAGTCAATATTTTTGCAATTGTAGTTCCACTTTTGGCAAGGCCAAGCACCATTATTTTTTTGGAAGAATACTTATTTACAAAGTCATCCCACATTATAATAACACTCCAATCGCTAGACCGATTAGTGCAAAGATAAGGCTAGCACTCCAGAATACCAATACTACCTTCCATTCTGACCAACCGGATAGCTCAAAGTGATGGTGAATTGGGCTCATCTTGAAAATTCTTCTTTTTTGTGTTTTAAAGAAGAATACTTGCAGAATAACAGATAATGTCTCTATAACATATAAGCCACCAATGACGATTAGTAGTATTTCCGTTTTTGTCAGAATCGAAACCATTACAAGAGCGCCACCAATGGCCAAAGATCCGGTATCACCCATAAAAATTTTCGCTGGATTGCGGTTAAAAATCAAAAATCCGAGTAATGCACCAATCATTGCAGCTGCAAAGATTGCAATATCATATTGTGTATAGAACAGACTGATAATCAAGTAAGTGGCAAAGGAGAAGATTGCGCTTCCTGCTAATAATCCATCCAGTCCATCAGTCAAATTTACCGCATTAACAAATCCAGCAATCCAAAAAATAATAAACGGCCAATAGAACCAACCTAAATCTAAACTTAGAGCGGTCCCTGGCAAACTGACACTTTGGTCGAAGCCTTGAAAGCCGAGAAATATACATATGATAATTGCAATTGCTATTTGTCCGCCAAACTTTTGTTTAGCACTCAGTCCATGGTTATCTCGGCGGGCAATTATAAGGGCATCATCAATAAATCCTAGTAATGCAAAACTAAATGTGGCAATCACAAGCAGTTTAATGCTTAGAGAGAATGGAGCGAATATTACAACAGTCGCTAGTAAAGCAACCAGTATCATTATCCCACCAAGCGTAGGCGTCCCCGCCTTTTTGAGGTGTTCTTGTGGCCCATCGTCGCGAATTAATTGGCCAATTTTATATTTGCGAAATAGCGGAATAATAATTAATCCGACAATAAAAGAGATTACTAAAGCAGTAAAGATAGTTATTAATATTACTTTTAACTCCATGTTGTTTGATCTCCCTGATAATTATTTTTGTAATAGCAATTCTACCACTCTTTCCAACCTGTTACCGCGTGAACCTTTTATCAAAACTGCCCGGTTACTCCATTTCTTTTTCTGCAATAAATCCACAATTTCCTCAATTGATTTAGCTTTTCTAATCTTCCTAACACTCATCCGATTATTCAGCGCCCCAACGATTACCTCCTCAGAAAAATTACCAATAACAATGAGGTAGTCAATTTTAAGTTCTGCCACTAAGCGCCCAATTTCATAGTGATATTTTTCTGCAGCTGCTCCCAATTCTAACATATCTCCAAGCACAGCGATTTTATACTTGTAACCATGAAGTGAAGCAAGCAATTCCAGGCTACAACGCATCGATGTCGGGCTAGCATTGTAGGCATCATTCAAGATTAGAGAATCCTCATCCACTTCTATCAACTCTAACCGCATCGCGCTCAATTTAACCTTCGTCAAACCGGCTTTAATTCTACTTACAGCAACGCCCAAAAGTTTAGCTGCCTCAATTGCCATCAATGCATTAACAGCATTATGAGCGCCAATTAAAGGTATCTGATAAGCCTCACCTTTAGCATCAGTAAACTCAAGCTCATCCTGTTGATTCTCACTTATTTTAGCTATGTAATTATCATTCTTTTTCGTTCGGCCAACCCAAATAATATTCTGCAAATCATAATTAGTTATTTTTTTCCTGACCAACGCTTGATCCCCCGGCAAAACAGCATAACTGCCTTCCGCTAGCCCTTGCAAAATTTCCAGTTTTGCCTCAGCTATTCGCTCTTCCGTACCCAAAAATTCAATATGCGATTCGCCAACATTAGTCAGAATCACGTGATCAGGCGCAGCGATTTGAGTAAGCAGAGCAATTTCGCCAACATGGTTCATTCCCATCTCTACAACTAGAACTTCAGTATCGGTCGGCATTGAAAGGATTGTTAAAGGAACTCCTATGTGATTATTTAAATTACCACTAGTCTTATGCACTCTATATTGTTCAGCAAGAATCGCAGTTAAAATATCCTTAGTGGTTGTTTTCCCGTTACTACCAGTGATCCCAACTACAATCGGATCTACTATTTGGCGATAATGATGAGCTAACTTCTGCATCGCAGTAATTGGTTCATCAACAATGATTAGCGGAATTGCTAAATTCAAAGGAGTAACCTGATTACTCCAAAAACTAGCAGTTGCACCTGCCCCAATTGCGTCAGCTATAAAATCGTGCCCGTTAAAATTAACACCTTTTAGAGGCACAAATAAATCACCCTGTTTTACAGTGCGTGAATCAATGCTAACACCAGTAATTGTTGGACACTCAGTACAATTAATTAGCTGTCCATCAACGACCTTTGTTATCTCTTCGAGTGAAAACCTCATTGAAACCGTCTCCTTAGAGCTGATAGTGCAACCTCACGGTCATCAAAATCTATAACCTTATCAGCAAGTATTTGATAGTCCTCATGTCCCTTGCCTGCAATCAGAATTAAATCCCCTTTTTCTGCTTGATTAATTGCATACTCAATCGCTGCCCTGCGATCGGTAATCGTTATATATCTGCTTACATCTGTGGTAACCTCTTTGATACCGGCGACAATCTCAGCGACAATTTTTTCCGGATCTTCAGTGCGCGGATTATCTGATGTAACCACTGCAATATCGCTGCCAGCAATCACTGCTTTGCCCATTAGTGGCCGTTTTGACTTATCCCGATCACCACCGGCTCCAAAAACACAGTAAAGTTTTCCTGTAGCGATTTCTCTTGCCGCTTGTAATACATTCTCTAATCCATCAGGTGTATGCGCGTAATCAACGATTACGCTAAAATTTTGATCTCCCTCAACAAGTTCAAAACGACCACGAACATTAACAATTTGCTCGATACTATAAATGATTGACGTCAAAGGAATCCGTTCAATTAATCCAACGGCGATTGCAGCGAGCGCATTATAAACGCTAAATTTTCCAATCATCTTCAGATTAACTTTTTGCGACCCTGCATAGGTTGCTAATTGAAAGGAGGTACCACTTGCTGATATCTTAAGTTCAGTCGCCCGAACATCTGCTGCTTGGTCAATTCCATAGGTGATTGTTTCAGCAGAAGTGCTTTTAAGTAGGTGTTCACTTACTGGGTCATCCGCATTGACAACCGCAAATTTATGATCTCTTAAGTAGCTATTGCCCAGTTGCGCAAAAAGTAGGGTTTTTGCTTCCATATATTTCTCCATCGAACCATGAAAATCAAGATGGTCCTGAGTAAAATTGGTAAAGACAGCTACACCATAGTCAATACCACGAACACGACCAAGTTCGAGCGCATGCGATGAAACCTCCATCGTTACATATTCCACACCAGCATCAACCATCCGTGCAAGACTCTCATTCATCTGTAGAATATCAGGCGTAGTATTTTTAAGTTGTTCCTTTTCCCCCGCAATAATCATCTGAATTGTACCAATTAAGCCGGTTACATTTTTATTATCATTAAGTATTTGATCGATTAAATAAGTAGTAGTTGTCTTACCATTGGTTCCAGTCACGCCAATTAAACGCATTTTCTCAGATGGATAATCATAATATTTAGCAGCAATTATCGCTAAAGCCCTTCTAGTATTAGGCACAATAATCTGCGGAACATCAATCGCTAGTTCCCTCTCACACAAAATAGCAGTTGCTCCGTTTCCAACAGCTTTAATTGCATAATCATGCCCATCGACTACAAAACCAGGCAAACAAACAAATAGATCTCCCATTTTTGTCTCGCGAGAATCAACGCGAATATTCTTTATCTCTACATCAATCTCTCCACGTACTTCGTAAATATTTAAAGCCGCTAACAAATCAGTTAACCTCATTATTTTCACCTCTACTGTTATTATAATGCTATTTTAATGCGGATTATTTTTTAATATCGTTTTCATCTAAATCTTTTTTCATATTCTCTAAAAATAGTACTAGTTTTGCTCCATCATAGACACTGCCATATGGTATACTCTGGCTTACTACATAGCCTGAACCTTGGAATTTATAATCAATATTCAGCACCATACAATATTCTAACGCTTCGCGCAATGACATTCCAGTTAAATCTGTAATGACATATTGATTCTCCGGCACTGTAATCAAATAAACATTAGAACCCTTTGTAATATTAGAACCAGTTAGCGGATATTGTTTGATTACCTTTTCACCATCGCCAATCACTATCGGTGCTAATCCAGCAGCCACAAGTTCAGTTGAGCTACTAGTAACCGGCTTTTCATTGTAGTCTCTAAGTGTCGTTCCTCGCTCGTCCTTAATTTCCAAGTTACCACTCCCCTTGTTTATCGGAACCTTTAAATAGCGCAGGCTGTTCTGCATTATCTCGGTGAAGATTGGCGCAGCTATCGTACTTCCATAATAAACCGAATCAACTTGCGGTTCATCAACAATCACGTAAACTAATAATTCCGGATCGTATGAGGGCGCATAACCAATAAAGGAGGCAATATAAGCTCCATCTAAATACTTGCCATCCGTACCAACCTTTTGTGCTGTACCAGTTTTACCTGCCACATTATAGCCCTCGATTCGTCCTGCTTGTCGGCCAAAATTAACTGCTCCCTCGAGAATTGAACTTACTTCTCTTGCCGTCTTTTCTGATATTACGCGTTCTTGCGAATCGTATTTATAAGTCTTAATGATCTCCCCCGAATTTGCATCGGTAATCTCTTTGATTAGATGGGGAGTTACCGAGATTCCTCCATTTGCCACTATTGAGGTTGCTTTAACCATTTGCATTGGTGTTACCCCAATCCCTTGACCAAAAGTTGTAGTCGCCACATCCAATGGGTATCTTTGACTCTCACCTTTGACCATTCCTGCTGATTCATTTTTTAAATCGATCCCCGTTTTCTGTCCAAAGCCAAACTTCTCAATATATGAAAATAGACGCTCTGTCCCAAGCATCTCATATCCCAACTTAACAAAAGCAACGTTACTTGAGCGGTATGTACCTTCAAGATAAGTTATGTCGCCCCAACCTTGACCGTTGTTTGGATCTTTTATTACCCCGCCCGGCACTTCGATTTTGCCCGATTTATAGGTATCATTAGCATTGAACACCCCTTCTTCAATCGCTGCAGCGAGTGTAATAATTTTGAAGGTAGAGCCCGGTTCAAAATTATAATTGATTGTTGAATCTTTATAGTCAGTAATTGTCCAGTATTCATTTAAGTTAAAGTTTGGTCGTGATGCTTGCCCCAAAATCTCACCAGTGTTAGGATCTGCCACAATCGCAATCATATTTTTGGGGCTATATAATTTTTGAGCATTATCTAAAGCCTGTTCAACATACTGCTGAATTGTATTATCAATCGTTGAAGTAAGGTTGTTACCATTCACAGCTGGTTCGTAGAGAATTTCACCATCCGGCAGACGGTAACCCTTAAGATCTTCCTGCACATTTAAGTGTCCAGCAACACCTCGTAGATAACTGTCGTAATAATTTTCCAGACCCATTACCGCCTCATTATCATAATTAACAAAACCGATTGTGTGAGAAGCATAAGAATTATAAGGATAGTAGCGTTTGCCCTCTTCACGAAGTACAATCCCAGGTATCTTCAATTCCTTAATTTGGTCTGCTTGCTCTTTGGAAATCTTCCATCCGCCAGGCCGAAGTTCTACTTGATAGGAATCTTTTGTTAAAAGCGAAATAATTGAGCTCTCAGTCATATTGATGATTGGCGAAAGCTGCTCGGCGGCAGCTACGGGGTCGGAAATCCTTGCAGGATTGTTTTTTGCTAATATTGCAATCACAGTATAAGTTGGCGTGTTGTCTGCGAGTGGTACACCATTACGGTCATATATCGTTCCACGTTCCGGTTCTAACACATAACTATTATTCCAGTTGCTTGCAGCTTGTTCACGATAGCGATCTGCATTAATTGTCTGAATTAAAAATGCATTGATTAATAATAAAAAAAAGATAATAGAAATTATTATCCCTATTAATAATGAACGTCGTCTTATTCGCTTAGCGCTATCCATTACTACCACCTCTTAATAATCTCTATTATCTCTATTCCGCTTTAATAAATCAATAATTAGAAAGCACAATTATCCGGTCATTATTCAACGTCATGCCCAACTCCTCTTGCGCTATTCCCATAATTCTTTCGGGTGAACGTAGTTTGCTAATTTCTACTCTTAAATATGTATTTTCTTGTGCGGCAAGCTCAATGCTTTTAGTTAGTTGCTGAAGTTGATAGTTGTTCTCAGTTATGACAGCGTATCCTGTCAGTACTGTTACAGAAAGTGCTATAAATATTAATATTACCACGAAGTAAAGCACATTTTCACGCGTACTATTAGAGACAGCGTGCGCACCCGCGGCTGCTCGTTGTTTCCTTTGTACTGGTAAACCTGAAGTTTGGTAACTGCTACTCTGATTTCGTAATGCCATTGTACTATTGTAGTTAATCATTTTGCTCGCCACTTTCGTTTTAGTAATTGACTATCCGGTAATCCGTTCCACTATCCTCAACTTTGCCGATCTTGCTCTGGGATTTTCATTAACTTCCAATTCCCCAGGTATGATCGGTTTTTTAGTTATGAGATTAAGTGTTGGCTTTCTGCCACAACCACAAACAGGTAAGTCAGGAGGACAGATGCACCCTGTAGCATATTCCTTGAAAATATCTTTGCAAATCCTATCTTCTAATGAGTGAAATGTAATAACACTAATTCTCCCGCCAAGATTGAGTAAGCTAATAGCATCTTCTAACGAATCTTTCAGGCTATTCAACTCATCATTTACCGCGATTCGGACCGCTTGAAATGTCTGACGTGCAGGATGCCCACCTACTCTTCTTGTTGCTGCAGGAATACTATTTTTCACCAACTCTGCAAACTCCGTCGTTGTCTCAATCGGTTTATTTTGTCGTTCGCGAATAATTGCTTGTACAATTCGTTTGGCGTAACGTTCTTCACCATATTCATAAATAATTCGAATCAGCTCATCAGCTTCCCAATTATTGATAATTTCATATGCAGTTAATGATGCCTCGTTATCCATCCGCATATCCAATTTTGCAGCCTGTTTGTAGCTAAAACCACGCTCACTGTCGTCAAACTGCGGCGAAGAGACACCTAAGTCATAGATAATCCCGTCAACCTTTTCAACTCCAAACTGAGCAACACTTTCTTTAATGTATCTAAAATTATTTTTCACAAAAATTACTTGATCCCCGTACGCCGCAAGCTTTCTTTTAGCATTGTTTATTGCCTCTATATCTTGGTCAATCGCAATTAATTTGCCTGTAGGACCTAACTTCTCAAGAATTAATGCCGAATGTCCAGCACCGCCGAGCGTGCAGTCAACATAGATACCAGTTGATTTGATCTTCAGGGCTTCAATAGCCTCATCCAATAAAACTGTTTTATGTTTGAACATGTGCCCTCCGTCAGCCGACCATTATAGTTAAAAATCAATTAGTGTCTCGGCAATTTCATTGAAATCTTCTTCGGCATCTCTAGCGTATTTATCCCAGTAATCCTTGCTCCATA
Organism: uncultured Caryophanales bacterium; assembly: GCA_964568525.1. Classification (GTDB taxonomy): domain Bacteria; phylum Bacillota; class Bacilli; order Tepidibacillales; family Tepidibacillaceae; genus CAYZPB01. The sequence goes on along the minus strand of CAZMPM010000001.1, from coordinate 80,850 downwards.
TTTCAATCCTTGTTGAGACGCCAATTACAACGCATTCTTTAGTTAACAGTGCATAATCTCTTAAATTACTTGGAATGATTGCTCTTCCCTGTTTATCGATAATAGATTCAATTGCACCAGAGAAAAATAGTCGATTAAATTGCCGTGTTACAGCCTTCGTAAAAGGTAGGCTTGATAGCTTCTTCTCCAGAACTTCCCACTCGCTCATCGGATATACAAAAAGAGCCTTATCAAGACCACGCGTAATTATAAATATGTCGCCCAGTTCATCGCGGAATCTAGCCGGTATTATAATCCGTCCTTTATCGTCAATATTATGTTGGTATTCTCCCAAGAACATTGTGGAACACTCCCAATCAATACTATCTCCACTTTCCACCATATAATACCACAATCCTCCCTTTTTGACAACGAAATATTAAAAAAAAACTGCTAATTATCAGTTTTTTAGTGTTTTGAGCGTATTATTCAGTTTTGAGCTGTGCAAGATTAGTATAAAAATAAAAAAACCACACCCGCAGGTGTGGTTTAGATCATTTCAATTCTTCAAATTATGAAGCGAAATATTCTTCTAATGCGTCCTTATCATAGCCGACAACTAAATTATCACCATCAGTCAAGATAGGTCTTTTCAAAAGTTTAGGTTCTTTAGCAAGAAAGTCAACAAAGTCACTAAACTTCATCTCATCTAAGTCCATATCTAGACTTTTAAAATAATGGCTTCTAGTCGATAAAATCTCATCTGTACCACTATTAGTCATTGTAATAATGTTTTTTAGCTCCTCAGGAGTTGGCGGATTTTTGTATAGGTGTCTTTCTTCATATGGAACACCTTGCTCTGCTAACCACGCTTTCGCCTTTCTACATGAGGTGCAGCTAGGATAAGTGTAAAATACAACCTTATGATCCATCGGAATCCCTCCTTTACGCTTAAAGCGTAATAGCGAAATGCACTACTACTTATTAATACGAGTTCTATAATAAAATGTTGCAGGATTTCACTAAATCTTACAATTTAATTATATACCCATTTTACACTATGTCAATAGTGTTTATCCATTGCTTTTTTGAAAAACCTTGTTATAATTAGGTTAATACCATTAACAAGGATATAATTAAAGGAGAATTGTTGATATGGATGGTAATACATTAAAAGTTGCAGGGGTATTAGCTGATTCCACGCGTTTTTCTATTTATCGTTACATTACTAAACAAAATCAATCAGTCAATGTAGCCGAGATAGCAGAGGAGTTTTCAATACACCCTAATGTAGCACGTTTGCACTTAAATAAATTAGAAGAAGTTAAATTACTAAATTCCTGCTCTGTCCAAAGCGGCCGAAACGGACGACCTAGTCGAATTTATTCACCTTCAACTGAAGAGGTAACGCTACAATTTCCAGTCAAAAATTATCGGACGTTCGGAATGATTGCGTTAGATGCACTACATACTTTTGGTAAAGAAGGAAGAGAAGTCTTTTATAATATGGCTCGGATTTATGGCAGAGAGGCAGCTTTACGCAAATTAACAAGTGATGGAATTAGTTTCGTTGATGAATTATCTGCAGAGCAGAAGATCAAGAGTATTACCCAGATTCTTGAAGCAGACGGCATCAGTCCGAAAATTGAATTACGCGATGAGAACTCAGTCGCTTTTTCTTTGAATAGTTGTTTGTTTATTCGCTGCAATGACCAAGAAAAAAATGCAATGATCTGCGAAATGCACAACAACATTTTTAGAGGTATGTTCGAAACATTCTTTAGTGAGATTGAACTGCTACGCGATGTGGACAAAACTAGTGAAGGTTGTTGTCAATTCTTTATCGTATTATTGCCAATCGAGTAAAATTAAAACTTCTGGTTACTCCCAGAAGTTTTTTTGAAAATTAAAACTTTGCTCAGGCACATTTTTTTGGAAGATGATTACTTTGAAAGTTTCACCCATTTCATCGGGCGCAATCAACTGTCTAATTGCGCGATTAGTTTTTATTGCATTTTTGTCAATTGTATCGGTTTTTGTTGGACCAACTAGGTCTTGCTCTGTGAAATATTCCAGAATTTGATTATTTAAAAGAAAATTACTTTGGAAATTATAATAAACCGACTGAAAACCTTGCTTCTGCGCCTCATTAATTAATGTTGAAAAATTGACATGTGTTGTTATATCCTGTTCGCCAACCAATTGATACGGATTATCATTTGCTTGATGTTTATAATAACAAATCAAACTTCCAGCGTGCCGATTGCTATCGTAGAGTATATCAGCTAAATGGCCATAATCAACGAGCATTAAATAACCCGCTACAAGCTTCTTCGAAACCTCCTCTAGCCAACTTATAACATCTAAATTTACTTCCGCACGTTGTCCTTCTCGAAGCTCAATTTTAACATCCTTAAAATAATTAATAATTCTACTATCACTGATTGGGGCAATCTCTTCGACAAACTCCTGTTTGTTCTCATTCCAACCAACATAAATTTCCTGTATGTTTCCCTTAAGCTTGACGACTCGATGCACAGGAAAAGCATCAATCAATTCATTTCCAAAAATTATACCGCGAAAAGCTGGAGGTAATTCTGCTAGGCTTTTGATAAAAACAAGCTTATCTAAGTGTTCGTCTAATTTCATTTTTTGTAGTCGCTCGTTATAATCGCTTAACTCTAACAGATAATAGCGAAAGTCAGAATAAATATCCGGATATTTGCTTTTCAGTTCCTCTAACAAATCATAGGCAAACTGTCCATTGCCACCGCCAATCTCCAACAATGCATATTTTTCATAATCGGGAATACTCTTATACAGTTCTAAAAAACCCTTAAACATTGTTTTCGCAAAAACAGGATTCACGCTGCTGCTAGTGTAATAATCCTCAGCTTTCCCAATCTTTTTTTGCTCTTTTGTGTAATAGCCATCATTTTCAGCATATAGAGCAAGTTGCATAAACTTATAAAAGGTGACCCTTTGTTCAGGGGCACCCTTGATTTCCTCAATAATTCGCTGTTCTAATGCGTTAAGCTGCTTGTTCAACTATTGCCTTCCCTTCATCACTAAATAGGTGTTGCAAAAGCTCCCGCCCTCTTTGCTGGATTGTACGGTTAACCTTATCGTAACCTTCTATCAGTGGGTGAATCAAATAATCGCTCCGACCAATTCCAGGTGTGCGTTCAACATACGTAGGTATCGCCTCAACTTTTGTCAGCGTTGTCTTTCCAGTTTTAAAATCCTTTGTTAAGCGTAAATCAAAAATCACACCATAGTCTTTCCACTCATTGGTTTGATTGCTAATAAAATTACCTAAAGAGTATATCGCGACTTTGCCATTTTCTTTCATTTCTACAGGTTGAACTACATGCGGATGACTGCCCAGCACAAAATCAACGCCACTATCAAGAATTTGATTAGTCCACTCAATTTGCTGAGCATTCGGAAAACGAACATACTCAACACCGTAGTGAATCATCGCTACTATGTAATCGGCTCCTCGATCTTTTAATGTCTGCACTTCCTTAGAAATCAGATCTATATTCAATAAATTTACCGAATAAGGTTTGCCTGCAGGTAACGGGATACTATTAGTGCCAAATGTATAAGCTATTATCCCAAGTCGAATTCCCGACACATCAACAATCAGTCCTTGTGCCTGCTCCTCTGCACTCCTAGCACTGCCCGTGTGGTAGATACCATAGCGGTCAAGAACATTTAAGGTATTAATCAGGCCAGCTTCATATTGGTCCATCGCGTGATTATTTGCCGTTGTTAGCACATCGAAACCAACATTTTTTAAGTTAGGTGCAATCGCTACAGGTGCGTTAAATTGCGGATACCCAAGAAATGGAAGATGATCGCCTGCTATCGGCGACTCTAAATTACCAATTACTAGGTCAGCTTCCGCAAAGATAGGTTTAACCTCAGCAAACATTGACTCGAAATTATATTGACCGTTACTTGGATTGTAGGCAGAGTGAACAACCGGTGAGTGTGTCATAATATCGCCCACAACCATCACACTAATTTCTTGAGGATTAACCTGAAAGAAAAATCCTTGAAAAATTAAACTTAAAAACAGAAAAAATTTAACGAACACCATACTCAATCACACCTTATAATCTATTTAAATCAGTCACATAAGGGTTATGGGCCTTTTCATAACCGATACTGCTCTCTTCACCATGTCCAGGTAACACAATCAAATTATCATCTAATTTAAATAACTTATCACTAATTGAAGCAATAATCTGTTGATAATTTCCAGCACCGAGATCCGTCCTGCCGATTGAATCTCTAAATAAGGTGTCTCCAGTGAATAACCGGCTACCAATTATATAGGACAAACCGCCCGGTGTATGTCCCGGAGTATGAATAACGTCAAAAACAAAATCACTAATCTTTAACTTGCTATCTCCATATAGCTGTATCGGATTAGTTTTAATACTTACTTCTTTAAAAAAAGCAAAACTGCCGGAACCATTTAAAGCAGGATTAACTAGCCAGTTAGCCTCGGAATGATGTATGTATGCAGGTACATCAAACTTGGCAACAACCTGGTCAACCCCGCTGATATGATCAAAATGACCATGAGTAATCAAAATCGCCTTAAGCTCGATCCTCTGTGCCTGTAAATATTCAATAATCGCCCCTGCCCCCGCCGCTACATCAACTAAAATTGCCTCCCGATTATTAACCAAAAGATAAGAATTGACGGCCATTGAGCCAAGAACAAATCTCTTAATTTCCATAAATATTGTCATCCTTATTTTAACTGTTTGATATATTCCTCAGAAACCGTAAGCCTTTCCTTAAGTGCCATTTGAATGCGTTCTAAATCTGCATCCGGAACAATAACGTATGGCGATAGCCAATATGCACCTTCAAACTTTAATGACTCAATATTCTCGGACTTAATGTCCCGATATTTAAGAGCTAATGGTAATATTTCGTTTTTGCTAAGGCTGACCTTCGTGTGATCGCCGGCAGCGTTTAAGATACTGAAAATATTGCTTAATCCATTAAGCGAGGTCAATTCATTAACGAAACTTCGAATAATCTCTTGATGTCGTCTGTTTCGCGCAAAATCACTTGAATCATTACCATCAGAAGACAGACGGAAACGTGCAAAATCAAGCGCCTGCTTACCCGACAACTTTTGTACGCCTGGTTTTAGGTTTATATACGTCCCATCAGAATCGCCAACGTAATTCATATAACGGTCCACATTTACAGTAATGCCACCAAGTTGGTCTACCATTGCCACAAAACCTTGGAAGTCCAAAAATACATAATGATTAACCGGTATATACAGATAATCAGATACAACCTGTAAGAGAAGACTGGTACCACTAATTGTTGGTATTTCACCGTTTCGCTCTTGCTTACGCTTTTCCTGCTCACCGATCGCATATGTGGCATTAATTTTTGAATATCCATGACCAGGAATATTAACCTTGGTATCGCGAGGGATAGACAGCAATGTTGATTTTTTTGTCTCTGGATTTAAAATCGCAACAATTAAAACGTCCGTATTATAATCCATTACTTTTTCACGTACATCTAAACCAATAATCAAGGTAGCAAAAGCCTGATTTTCAAGACGTTGTGCTGTTTCGATAGATTCACTCCCGCTATTTGGTCCCTCTGAAATCTTATTAATAAATTTCCAATAAGCATAGCCACTATATGCAAATAGCGCTACTAATGCAACCAGTGCAGCAATCCCTATACCAATCAGAATCTGTTTTTGTAATTTCTTTCGTTGATTTACTCTGCTTAATGTAAAGTCGTTCTCATCGTTTGTCAAAATAAACACACCCTTAAATGGTTTCTGTAACTTTCTAATTTGCTATTAATCGTTTCAAAAGCACAATTTCATCACGATATTCCTCTTCATCATCAACCGGCGTCTCGAGTAGGAAAGGAATATGCGCCAATTTTTCAGACTTTAAAAACTTCTGTAAGGCAGAAATTCCAATCTGCCCTTCGCCGATTTTCGCATGACGATCCTTCTTGTTATTAAAAGCATCCTTACAATCATTAAAATGTAGCGCAACAAGGTTCTCAAGAAAACCGCTCTTTTCGATCGACACCATAAACTGATCAAATAGTTCATTATTCCAAATTCCTGCCGCGAACGCATGACAAGTATCGAAGCAAAAACCAATTCTTTCAGGGTATTTGGTCATCTGGCGAATCTGTACAAGCTCATCTGGCTCCATTCCGATCTCCGTTCCCATACCAGCAGTATTCTCCAAAAGTAACATCGCCGGTCCATCATAACGGTCAAAAATAAGATTTAGGGTCTCAACCATTCGTTGTATCCCATATTCCACGCCTTCACCAACATGTTTGCCACAATGCACGACTCCGCCAATCGAACCATAAGCCTCTACGATTTTGAGGTCTTCAACTAGCGAATCAACTGATAACAGATGCAGATCATCCTTTGGTGTTGATAAGTTCGTTATATAGGGTGTATGACAGAGAATGCTAAGGTTATGTTCAGCACAGAACTCCTTACCTTTAATGGCATCGGCCAAATCTAGATTTTTCGGTCGTAAAGAACGGGGATTTTTGGTGAAAATTTGGAAAGCATTGGCACCAAGGTCAATCGCCTTTTCACCTGCTGAATAGAGCCCTTTTCTGATACTTAAATGACAACCAATCTGCATTTCGTAATTCCCCTCCAGGTTATTAGTTAATTTTACCAACATATTTTATTATATAACTGCACTATTGGATAAACAAGTTATTTAAAAGTTTATACTTATAATGAAAGTATTGAGAAAATAATTTATAATAATTATATTAGAACCAAAAGCAAATGGTTTATCCATTTGTATTTATTCTTCAGAAAGAGTGATGTTACTATAAGCAGACAAGATGAAACACCCTTATTTACAGCTTTAACTAAGTATGCCGCAAGCAATCCTGTGCAGTTTCATATTCCAGGCCACAAAAAAGGGGCAGGAATCGACCCGGAATTTAAGGAATTTATTGGTGCAAATGCGTTAGCAATCGATCTAATCAACATTGCACCATTAGATGATTTGCATTCTCCACACGGCATTATTAGGGATGCAGAAGAACTAGCGGCAGAAGCATTTGGTGCGGACTATACCTTTTTCTCCGTTCAAGGGACAAGCACTGCAATAATAGCAATGATTATGGCGGTTTGTACACCTGGCGATAAAATTATTGTTCAGCGGAATGTGCACAAATCAATTTTGTCGGGGATTATTTTTGCAGGTGCATATCCGATTTTTATACATCCAGAAATGGATGAAAGACTCGGAATTGCCCATGGCATCACGCCAGATTCGGTAAAACATGCCCTATTGCAACATCCTGATGCTAAAGCTGTTCTAGTTATTAATCCGACCTATTATGGTATAGCAGCAAATCTGCAAGCCATTGTTGATATTGCTCACTCGTACAAAATACCCGTACTGGTAGATGAAGCACATGGAGCACATTTAAATTTTAATTCTCGACTACCACTTTCGGCTATGGAAGCAGGTGCCGATTTAGCAGCGACTAGCCTGCACAAACTTGGCGGTTCAATGACTCAAAGTTCTGTTTTGAATATGAAAAGCGGCTTAGTGAATCCTAAGCGCGTACAAGCAATTATGAGCATGCTTACAACAACATCAACTTCATACCTTCTCTTAGCTTCACTAGATGTTGCTCGTAAGAATTTTGCTACAATGGGAGAAGAAGCTTTAGATAAAACAATTGAACTTAGTGAGTATCTTCGTACGCAGATTAATCAGATTAAAGGACTTTATTGTCCTGGCAGAGAAATACTCGGTACTGAAGCAACATATGATTTAGATCCGACGAAAATAATCATCAACATTACAGAGCTTGGTATTACCGGGCAACAAGCGGAGGATTGGTTGCGGGACAATTATCGCATTGAAGTAGAACTTAGCGGTCTTTATAACCTATTGTGCATCGTAACAAACGGCGATTCTAAAGCTACCATCGATCTGTTGCTTACTGCTTTAAAAAGTTTATCTGAACAGCATAGCCAAAATGTCCGTTTAAACCACGCAATCGTTAAATTACCGGAAATACCAGCGATGGCACTATCACCTCGTGACGCTTTTTACAGCGAAACGGATACAATTCCGTTCACAGAATCTGAGGGGCACATAATCGCCGAGTTTATAACAATCTATCCACCGGGAATCCCAGTTTTACTCCCTGGGGAAGTGATTACACGGGACAATATTGATTATATTTTGAAAAATAAGGTAGCGGGACTGCCGGTGCAGGGTTCAGAAGATATTACCCTCAATACAATTAAAGTAATTAAAGAACGTAAAGCAATTGCATTATATTAAGAAAAGATCCGTTAGTCAGAAATGACTAACGGCCTTTCACTGTATTGTATGGTATCTAGTATCCAGTCTGAAAACAATTTCAGGTAGATATCACGCTCTGGCTCATTAAACACTTCATGATAGAGCGAAGGTATATTAATATAAGTAAATCTCTCATTTATAATTAATTTAACAAATTCATCAGCCTTATCAGGATCTACCAGTTGATCATCGCCTGCTTGCAGAAAAAGCATCGGTATACCAATGCGGTCAATCTCAGCAACATCCTCCCAAGCCTCTTTCATCGCTAATTGCATCTCAGAAAAAAGTCCAGCACTAACCTTACCATAATTTAACGGATCAGTGCCATAAGTTGCCCTAATTTGTGGATGGCGACTGACTGCCTCTGGTTTAATTCCGCTGCTAAATTTAATTTTCGGTGCAATTTTCTGTAAAACTCCAGCAACAAATAAAAGACCGCTCGATAATTCTAGCTTGACGCTTAAAGAAGGCGACGTAACAGCAACTCCTGCTAAAACACTAGCAACATTGCGTTTTTGCAAATAACGAATTACAATCAACCCACCAAGGCTATGTCCATACAAAATTAATGGTACTTCAGTCCATTTTATTTTTGCATAGCTTAGCCACTGATCAACCTGATTTAAATAATCATTAAAACTATCGATATGTCCTCGTAGCAGTGTAGAGGTGCCAAAACCCGGTAGGTCGCCACCAATCATGTTAATTTGTTGACTGTTTAACCACTCGCCAACATGTTGATATCTTCCAAAATGTTCTCCTAAACCATGGACCGTTACTACAACAGCTTTTGGATTGTCGACAATATACTCTATAACCCTTGCCATCAATAATTCCCCCATTTATTTGAATTAAGATTATTTTATCATTAAATCAACTATTTCACTAATTATAACCTTATTTTTAATTCCTTGCGTATCAATTAATAAAATATAACCCTCTTCAAAACACCAGCCATTAATCTTGCCCGTTATTATTTTCTTCTTGGTACCTTTTAGCCGAATACGTATTTCTAAGTCCTTAGATAGCGCTTCTCCCCAGGTACGCTGCCACTCCTCAAAGTTTATCTGGTCACTACTAATCTCTTCTTCACAATTATTACGTCTATGTAGGTTAGTGCTATTTAATAATTTACGGTGCTCAGCAAGCATCATACGGCTACCTTCCCATAATAAATTCCCACGTTTCATTTCTGATGTCCCCCAATTTTATTAGCACGATCAAAAAATAAACCTTTAGGTTGCAACGACGAGGCTCTGAAAATTGAAGTTTTACCGTGTTTGTTTCGAATCTCATCAATCACATTACCAATTTTTTCATTTCGTTCAATATCAGAAAATAGATCAAGCTGCAGCTCATAGGAATCTTCTAATTGCGTTAAATTTAAGCCAATACTGCGAATCGGTGTTCGATTCCAATATGTGTCGAAAATTATTCTACTAGCCTCATAGATATCTAAGGTATCATCTGTCGGTGAAGCTAAAGTCAGCTGGCGATTAAACCCATTATGCGCCTCTAAATCTCCACCTCGCACATGTACATTAACGGTTCTTGCTTTAAGCTCCATCCCGCGAACTCTACGCGCAACCTCATCAGACAATTCAAGTAGAATAATCTCTATATCTTCTTTCTTATCGTAATCTCTAGGGAGCGTTATGCTATTGCCAACACTTTTATGTTTTTCCGTCGAATTATTAGTTACTGGCGAGTGGTCAATCCCTTGTGCGCTCATCCAGAGGACATGTCCGTTAATGCCCCAGCGCTTCTCTAAATCAGCCAGAGGTCTTCTAGCTAAATCACCAATTGTATAAATGCCAATTCGTTCAAGATTTCGTCGCATCCGACCACCAACACCAAACAGCTTGTTTACTGGCAGATCAGCTGTTAATCGCAGATAGTTACTTGAATCCAGGCGAAAAATACCATCCTTGTTTTTCTTCGCAAAATTATCACAGGCCATCTTAGCTTGAATTTTATTTTGACCAATACCAACCTTTGCATTAACACCAACCTCATTGTAAACTCGTTCCTCAATTTTCCGGGCGATTTGCTCAGCTGAACCAAACAACGAAATTACATTTGTGACATCAAGAAACTGCTCGTCAATCGAGAAAACCTCTATCTCATCAGTAAATTGGTTCAAGATTTCTGTTATCTGAATTGAAGCCTCGACATATCTACCCATGCGCGGACGCACAAAAGTGGCATCAGGACAGAGGTTTTTCACCTGCCAGATTGGCATTGCCGTTTTTACGCCGCAACTTTTGGCAGCAGGATTTGCCGCTAAGGTAATACCATGTCGTTTCTCCGGATCACCGCTGACGACAACCTTTTTACCCTTTAAATCAGGATTATCTGCTTCCTCAACTGCAGCAAAGAAACTTTGAATGTCCACTAAAAATATCGTTCTAGTCGTTTTTTCCATCGTTCTCACTCACAGATTATTTGATAATTTTATTATACACTAAATCAGGAACATTTGTTCTGTTTTATAGAAAAAAAAAGACTGCTTTACGCAGTCTTTTGATAATTCAGATTAATTATTCTACTAATTCTTCGTAAGCTGCGACAACTCTTTCCCACTCTTGATCATCATCGATATCAACAAGGTACTCTTCGCCATCTTCTTCTTCTAATCGCAAAATTACGCCTTCTTCGTCTGATTCGTCTGTAGCTACTAAAACTGCATATTCTTGCTCATCTAACTCAAAAACAGTAATTATCGCAAATTCGCGTTCTTCGCCGTTTTCATCAACTAATTTCACTGTCTCTACATATTCTTCGTTGCTACCACATCCGCAATTACCATTGCCATCACACATTGTACTGCCTCCATTCTTCTATATAATTCGACTATATTTCAATTAACAACTCAATTTTGATTATACACAATGCTAAATCAACTTGTCCACTCATTTTACACTCTCATTTTTAGCGAGGAAAAATATTTTCAAGAACTTCACGAATCTCCTGTTGTGATAAATGTTCCCAAAATAGATGATTATAAATCAATAAATCTAAGTGCAAATGTAATCCCAAATCATTTCCGTCGATTCCATAACTAGTGCCGGAATTCCCAACATAACCTATTACTTGGCCTTGATTGACCGTGCTACCAATTATAACCTCAGAGGCAATGCTATCTAAATGAGCATAGCGAGCCATTACACCATCAGCATATTGCACCCAAACAGTTCTGCCACGTAAACCATCTAAAATATATTGTGGTGTATGTGGTAAGGTAACAGCGTAATTAAGAATCTTATCCCTGTCTGATACTGTGTACTCAATATAATCATGATCAGCCCTAACAACCGTGCCCTCAGCTATTGATAAAACCTGCGTTGATCTATTAACATCAATCCCAGTATACCCGCTGTACCAATCCAAGCCTTCATGCGTTCCATTGCGATAATCTCTAGGGGCACCTGGCATTTGTGAGTCACGAGCAGTGACCTGTGCGCCGGCTAAAGGTTTGTTTAAGAAGGAAAGATATTCAGTTAAATCAGCCGCAGTTAAACTCGCAAATTTTTGTTGAAATTCAGTGTACTTAACTAGGCCTTCCGAATTATCATCACTGGAAGAAAAAACTGTCGCTTGCATGGTTTGATTGTCAAGTTCACTGCGATAATTGAGTAGATTCTTAAGCGTTTCAAAAGTTATGAAAACCTCATTCTCAGTCGTAACATAAGGCTTATCCTTGTTCGCAATAAAAATACCATTTTTCGCTATTACAGGAGTCTCTTGCAATAAATAATAGTCATTCCGACCATCAATCATAGTTACAATCCCTTCAAAATCATCATAATCATAGGTAAATCCATAAAAATCTGCTAATTTTGCTAGTGAAATCATCGGCTTATCTTCATAAATCACATAAGCAAAGGAATCTCCTTTTTTACTAGGATCAATTATCGGACGCGTTTGATCGCCATTGCAACCCACAATCAAAAGACTCATAACTATTAATAAAACACTTATATCAATCAACCTACTTTTCTGCATTATAAAATCTCCCGTCATTTTATTTGTTCAAATTAATCCTAATAAAAAAAGCCGAGCCAATCAAGGACGACTTTTAATTAAATTTATTATACTTCTGTATTATATCACTTAATGAACGAATTAATCTCCAACTTATTTAACTGATATTAGTTTCTCGCCAATTTTGACGAATTTGTTGGTAGTTGATGGTCCACTGATTAATGCCTCAACTTTGTAGTTTCCAGAAGTTGTGAAATTTATATTTTCAAATTGACTGATATACTGCAAACTATTCTCACGCGATGCATCATAGCTCTGTTTCGTACTCTCACTAACTATAGCGCCAGAAGGATCGACCAACCTAACCATAATTTGAATCTCCTCATAAGGAAGACTATCGATCTCGCAGAACACATGGAAACTAAAATTATAACGCTGTGTTTTATTAATTTTGCCAAATGGCGAATAGACTAAATAAGATTTATTCACACTGTCATAAACCGGATTAGCTGTAAACAGCATATTTGCATTTGGCTTAATAAGTTCAACGGTACGTTCCGGACCATTCCAGCCTATTATTACATCAAGGTTCTCACCAACTGCACGTAATGGCACCATTGTAGTGCCTTCCAACATTACTGCAGGTACTGAAGACACAACCTCGTTACCATTAATCTTAAGTTTCACAATTTCGTTACCCTTGAAATAGCCATATATAGCTGTCGTTCCATAGACTGTCGTAAAACTCAATACCAAAAATATCGCAACTAAAATTATTAATTTCTTTTTCATCGCTTGCGTCACCACCAAAATTAGAAATTAATATAGAAATTAATCTATAAAAATCGCCTTTATTTTCTTAATATATTAGACACAGAAGTCACGAAAAAGTTTCGTTTGCAACAGTTTCATGCCCAAACTACCCCCGCTTTAACCTAAGATATTCATCATAACCTTTTTTTCTAAGCTTACAAGCAATGCACTCACCGCAGCCACTGCCAGCAATGCCCTGATAGCAAGTCACGGTTTCATGCATAATTAACTCCACAATATCTAACTGCTCAGCCAATTGCCAAACCTCTGCTTTGGTCAACATCATCAGAGGCGTCTCAATAACAAAATCATACTCCATCGCCAGCCGCAGTGTCTTTTGTAATGAACTGATGAAATCAGCACGACAATCGGGATAACCACTATAGTCCGCCTCCGAAACCCCAACCACGATATCCTTAACCGACCGCCCCTTCGCAAAAATCGCCGCGTAGTTGATAAACAGTAGATTTCGCCCCTCCACAAAAGAGCTCGGCAAGTTCGCGCTAATCTCCCTCTCACCGCCAGTTTCGCTTGTGTCAACAGCAATCTCCGCTCGCGTTAGTGAGTTTGCGCTAAGCTCGTTTAGCAGCGGTAGCGAAAGGATATGATGTTCAACTCCTGCTGACTCGCAGATTTTGTGAGCTTGGGTCAGTTCCATGCGATGTTTCTGTCCATAATCAAACGAGAGCGCAATTACTTGATTATAACTCTCCATTGCCCAGAATAGACAGGTAGTACTGTCCTGACCACCACTTAAGACTACAATCGCACTTGACTGCATTTTTCTCACCTATCCTCGATTACAGAGCATCATTAGTTCATTATTTAAAGCAGAATTTGTAACAAATTCACCGCGAAGAGTTGATGTAATTGTTTTTGTATTTGGTTTTTGTATGCCTCTAGTCGTTATACAAGCATGTTCGCCCTCAATAATAACCGCAACATTCTCTGATCCTGTTATTAATTGCATTATTTCAGCAATATCGGAGCCAATTCGTTCTTGCAACTGGAGACGGCGACCAACCATGTCAACTACGCGAACAATTTTGCTGAGACCAATCACCTTTGTTTTCGGAATATAGGCAACGGTTGCCTTCATATTGTACATCAAAGCAATATGATGCTCACAGTGACTGAAAAACTCAATATCTTTAAGAATCACAATATCTTTTTCGTGTCCTACGATTAAGTCATCTTCAAAAGTGACATTAAACATCTCGGCAATCTCCTGATTGCTATAACCAACACCTTCAAAACGCTCTTCGTACATTGCTGCCACACGCATTGGTGTTTCTTTTAAGCCCTCACGATTGGGATCTTCACCCATTGCGATTAAAATCCCCCTAACATGTTCCTCGATTGCCTTTTTATCAACCGCCATCTTTATACCCCCCTACTTTCTTGACCCCAGATGATTTTGTGTAACTGCAATTGTATTCTCAGATCGTTCTGCCCATGCTCTAACATATATTGGACAATTGTATCTGGGTTAATTGCACCATATACTGGGCTGATCAACAGATTCGTCTTCTCAATCAAATCATACTTTGTAATAAACTCATCTATGTGCTTCAGTTCCGTCACATTCTGAACAACAAACTTTAGAACATCTAATTCGCTTAAATAATCTAAATTACTGATTAACATTTGTTGCTCCATCCTGCTGAGCGGCAATTTATAATCCATTGTAAAAACTAGGTTCTTGATGTTAAGTCGATAATACGGAGCTAAATCAATGCTGCCATTTGTTTCAATTTCAATCCGCAAATTTGGATTTCTCCCTAATAACAATAACAGATCAGTAATATTCTCTTGTAGCAGTGGTTCGCCTCCGGTCAATGTAACATTCTTAAGACCCGTATTAATAATGTAATTATAGATTCCCTCTGCAGTCATTGGTTCGAAAACAACTTCCGGTTGATTTGCCCAACTCGTATCGCAATAGTTACAATTTAAGTTACAACCTGCAAAACGAATAAAAACAGCCGGCTCACCCGCCCTAAGTCCCTCGCCATTGATGCTAGTAAACTTTTCAACGACTTTATATGACATTGGTAATCACAACCTATTCTTCATATATTGCACTATTTGTAGGCGTCTCATAAATCGTTACTCGTTTAACCGCTAAATCAGCACGCTTCAACTCACGGTAAATGTGTGCCGCAAAATTTTCTGCGGTTGGTCGAAAATTAACTAGTGCTATTGCAAATTGATCGGCAATTAAATGGTTTAACGTTGCCTCGCGCATCATACCCGCTTCAATAATCAAAACATGATCGTACGGTTCAATTAGTTTGCGAAGTGTGTCTTTCAAGATTGAAAAATCCACTACCATCCCCGCATATTCCCCCGACTCAATCAACTTATCAGCCTGGACCTCTACCTCAACACGCCAACGATGTCCATGGATATTGCTACATTTACCTTGATAACCAGCTAGGAAATGAGCACCATCAAAACTATGTTCAATCTTTAATGAATACACTTAAATCACACCCTTATCGAGAAATTTCTTTCCATAATAGCAACAGCCGATCGCCCCATTGTATTGTGGGTCCGAAACTGTCAAAACCTCATCATAGTCAGCCTGTAGGTAATGAATAATTGCTTGGTTTAGTGCAACTCCACCGGTAACCACTATCCGCTGTCCTGGAAGTTTGCTGAGTAGCGGTTCTAAACGGCAATAGAGTGAATAGTTTACGCTAGCGGCTAGGCGTTCAATTGGTACACCTTCGGAAATTTTGCCAATAAGTTCAGATTCGGAAAATACTGAACAAGTTGAATTTAATAAAAGCGGATTCTCCCACCGACTAGTTAGTTCCTCGATTGGAATCTCCAGCAACGAAGCCATATTCTCGATATAGCGACCAGAAGATGCGGCGCATTTATCATTTAACTCCATATCAGTAATAATCCCTTTTTCAACTTTTACAACTTTGACGTCCTGTCCACCAATATCCAATAAAATAAAATTCTTAAGTTTTAGCTGGTAAAAGACGCCATAGACATGTGCTTTTAACTCGTTAATTGGTTTAAATTCCGCCAACTCATAATTGTTTCGACCATAACCCGTTGAGACTGCAGCATCAATATTTCCAATATCAAGTTTATCAAGGTCAACGGCTAAGCAGTTACCTTGTTTACAGTAATCACGATAAAATTTCATCGTACTAATCTTATACTTTCTCGTAATTTCGCCATTTACCAATAGGACCAGCTTAACCTCTCTGCTACCAAGGTCAATACCTAGAATACGCATTTAATTCGCCCCCTTCAAATCAAACAACATATCAAGAAAGGCTTCAATCCTAAGCTTAGTCCGTGCATCTAGACGGTTTAGCTTATCCCCTTCAATCGTTAGAATAGGAATGTTTAGTTTTTCTTTAATAATAATATCGTCAATTGCTCGATAACAGGAAGCCTGTGTGTAATGGATGATACCATCAAGTTTGCGAAGTTCAATCTGTTTGCTAATTTCCTGTAAGCGAAAATTTAGGCTGTACGGATAAGTATAATCATAGTATTGTTCGTAAATTGTCTTAGCTCGCTCGATGCGTGGAAAAGCAAATTCGCGTTGCACCTCATTAAAAACGAATCGCGCCGAAAACTGTTCAACGTAGTCGTAAAGATCCACCATCATTGGCGGAACTCCGATAAATCCCAAACGAAGTTTTTCCGTAAAAGGCGTACGTTTCTCAGCCACGCTTTTTAACTCTAACAGCGATTGCTCATACTTAGCTACGTCACCGTCAAAGTCGCTCATGCAGAGCTGTAACAGGTGGTTTTCCCCACCACTAATTAGGTTATCCTCGTATGTCATCCGATCCAGTTCTTTTGCTAAACGACGCACCGGCAATAGTGATTGACGCACCTCTTCTGTTGCTTCAATAGTCGTTTCAAATTTTTTAATAAAACTATCAATCGCCAGTTGCACATCAGCAAGCTCATGCGAATACGGATAGCCAAAAGTGTGAATTTTAACACCATGATAGTCTAAAACCGTTAGCAGAGCGTTAGTGTTCGAACAGTCCCCTGCAACTATGCCAACAATCTCCTTGATATTATTAGCAATACAAGCGCCATAAATCCCTTTGATCCAGGCGCAAGAATTTTTCGGGAAACCAACCCGTTCCGCAAATTCAATATATTCATGATATTGATCCGAGCCGATAAACAAGTTGTTGATGTCAACGGGTTGATAACCGGCAGCAATCAGCACTTCAATTGGTGCAGTTGTTGTTAAACCAATTTTCTTCAATACACTCACCTTGCTTTCTAAATAAAAAAGGGCGGTACTCTCCGCCCAAAACAAAGACCACCACAAATCAGGTAGTCTATTACCTAGTTTTGTTTAAAGACAGGAGGGTTACGAACTGTCATAAAAATTATTTATTTACAGTGGCAGAATAACACATTAACGCCTAATAGTAAAGGATTGAAAGCGCTCGATCAAGTGTGATTTTGTTAAATTCGTTGATTTCTGCTTTTCTTAGCACCTTCGGAATAAGCTCTTTATTATCTTCCCAGAACTCCGGCAAAATCAGCGGCGAATAGCCTTGCCACTTTTTAACCCACTCTTCAGGAAGTTTACCACAAGCTAGATTAGAAAGACCATTCATTTCTAGCCAGACTAACGACCAAGCACGCGGAACAACACGCCAGATATCATAGCCTCCGCCGCCAACAGCTATCCACCTACCATCACAGTACTTCTTAGCAAGTTTATGTGCTATGCGTGGAATTACCTTAAAACTTTCAATAGAGGTGTTTAAGTGTGTAAGCGGATCCAAGAAGTGTGAATCAGCACCATTCTGTGTGATAATAATGTCAGGTTGAAAATACTCCGCTACCTCAGTTGCTGCCTTTTCATACACACTTATAAAAGACTCGTCCTCAGTAAAGGCATCGATCGGTACATTAAAAGTATAACCATAACCTGCGCCCCTACCACGTTCGTTAACATGACCAGTCCCCGGAAACAGGTAGCGCCCCGTCTCATGAATTGAAAGCGTACATACTTGCTTATTATCATAGAAAGCATCTTGAACGCCATCGCCATGATGACCATCGGTATCAATATATAAGACCCGCAAGTTGTACTTGCTTACTAAATACTTAATTGCAATAGCGGAGTCGTTATAGATGCAGAATCCAGAAGCTTTATTGGAAAAGCCGTGATGAAGACCGCCACCAATATTTAAGGAACTGCAAAATCCGCCTTCCATTATACTCTCAACAGCTGTCAACGTGCCGCCAACGACTAACGCACTAATCTCGTGCATATTTTCAAAAATCGGCGTGTCTTCACTGCCAATACCATATGGCATTGTCTCATCAGCGCCTATTTCTCCCGCCCCAGCCCGTTTTACAATATCAATGTACTCTGGCGTATGAATTAGCGCAATCTCAGCATCTGTCGCAGCTCTCGGCTCGATAATTTGTTTAGCATCGATTGCGTTCATTTTTTTCAATAAATCTAATGTTATCTGGATACGCACCTGATTAAATGGATGATTTTCACGAAATTTATAGGATAAAAATTTATCTGAGTAAATAAATGATGCGCCTTCACACATTGCCACTTATTCCTGGAAAATTGGGCCACAATACTTCATGCCCATTATTTTTTAATTTTGTAACTATTGCATAAGGGTTCATCGTTTGTACCCTTAAAACAATAATTTTAAAATTATCATCCGATTGATCAGGGTAAACCAATACATTATTAATTTGCAAGTGTTCATCAGCAATCAAATTCACGACACCTGCCAGGGTTCCAGGAATGTTCCTGACCCGCACTTCAATTTGTGAACTAGGTGTTAGTGCGCCAGTTAAATTTATTAAAGTATTTAGCATATCCTTGTCAGTAACAATCCCCACGAGGTTACCTTCACTTACTACAGGTAAGCAAGAGATCTCCTTTTCATAGAAAATTGCAGCAATCTCCTCAACAAATTCAAACGGGTGAACTACCTTTACATCTTCCTCCATAATCTCTGCTACCGACCGATTCATTACCTCTTCTTTCCACTCATCTTCAAAGATTGATGGTAACGCATCTCTAATATCTCGGTCAGAAATAATGCCAATCACTGCATTATTGTCATCAACGATTGGGATATGGTGAAATTTATTTTCCTGTAAAATAGTATGAGCTCGCCTGATAGTATCCTCCTTTTTCAAAGTTACAACATTTTTCGTCATAATTTCTTCAACCAGCATATCGATATCGACACCCCTTCCAAATTAAATTAATACATATATTGATTTTTTAAACGAATTGCATCAAAGCGGCGAATACTCTCATCACTTACCCTACTCCCAATTCGTACAGTTAAGCAATTAGCAGAATGCGTACATATATCTGGATCATCTGTTGGCATATATTCAAGGTTTCCAGCTAACATTACTTTTCTAATTATTTTACGGTAGTCCGCCGCGGTTAGTCCTGTGCCATACAGATCCCAGTGCCAGTAATAATTAGTCGCAATTATAATGTAGTCTTCCATCGCATCATCAAGCATTGTAACCTTTAACAAGTTCTGAGCAATCCCTGAACTACGGTAGTCGGCAACAACTTCTATTGCGCCCAATTCCAGTAGATTATCCATCTTACTTTCCGACCAGCGTTCAAGCTCATCCGGATAGTGATAAGTTACGTAGCCAATTATTCGCTTATCTACTCGCGCGATAATCAAGCGCCCTTCAGGACTTGCAACAATCTCTTTAAGCGCCTCATACTGCTGATTTGCAGGTCTAAACGTAGTTAAATCCATATCCATATAATACTCCGCCAGTTGTTCAGAAGTAACCGGACCCTCAACGATAACCAACTCGTCATTGGTGCGAATTTCTATTTTATTAAATTGTTTAACATGTTTCATCTAATATCATCCTTTATAACTACGCATACTCTTACACTTGATTTTATCACAATACAGAGGAGATATCATTCATCAATGCCATAAATCAGCAATAATTTGTATATATGAAAAATTTGTATTTTCACAAAAAAATAGGTAATATATTTAAAATATCTATTGATATTCTTTTTCACAGTTGTTATAATACGAATAATACTTTATTGCGTTAAAGCGATAAAGGTAGGGAGATGGAGGAGATATTATGAAAAAGAGTATAATTATTGCTTTAGTTTTGCTACTAACTACAGGTCTGCTTGTAGGTTGTGGAGATTCTGCTAAGGAAGAAGTTAAACAAATAGGTATCATTCAAATTATTGAGCACGATGCGCTTGATGCTGCTCGACTAGGTTTTATTGATGCCTTGAAAGAGAATGGCTTTGAGGATGGCAAAAATATTAAATTAGACTATCAGAATGCACAGAACAACCGCGACACTTTAACAACGATTTCACAAAAATTTGTTAATGACAAAAAAGATTTAGTACTTGCAGTTGCAACGTCATCTGCACAATCTATCGCACAACAAACTAAGACGATTCCAATCGTTGTAACAGCAGTAACCGATCTTAAAAAGGCTGGTTTAGTTGAAACATATGAGCGCCCAAGCAGAAATGTTACCGGCACGACTGATATGAACCCAATTAAAGAGCAACTTGCATTAATTAAAGAGATCGACCCTTCTGTTAAAGTAGTTGGTATTATTTATAACACAGGTGAAGATAACTCTGAAGTACAAGTGAGAATCGCACAATCCTATGCAGAAGAACTGGGAATTAAATTCGAACTTGCGGGAATTACCAATACATCTGAGGTGAAACAAGCAGCAGATTCATTAGCTACAAAAGTTGATGCTTTCTATATTCCAACTGATAACACTGTAGTAGCTAGTCTCGATGCAATTTTAATTGTTGCAGAAGCTAATAAACTACCAGTAATTGCCAGCGAAAGTGATACAGTAAGAAATGGTGCCATTGCTACTTATGGTATTGACTATTATAAACTCGGTTTCCAAACCGGAGAGATGGCTGTGAAAATTCTAAAAGGCGAAGCTAAACCAGCAGAGATGCCTGTTGAATCACAGAAAGAAATGACACTAACTCTTAATCTGGCGGCAGCTAAAAAAATGGGTGCAACTGTTCCACAATCTTTGATTGACCGTGCAGATGAAATAATCGAATAAATATATACAGCGTAGGAGTGTTTAAATGGGTATAATAATCGGCTCACTTGAGCAGGGTTTAATTTATGCAATAATGGCCTTAGGAGTCTTCATGTCTTTTAAGATACTGGAGTTTGCCGACTTATCAGTTGAGGGTAGCTTCCCAATGGGAGCTGCTCTATCTGCTTTATTGATAGTAAATGGTGTTAATCCATTTGTCTCATTACTTTTCGCTTTTGTTGGCGGCGCACTTGCTGGAATGGTAACTGCTTTGCTTCATACAAAAGGCAAAATTGATGGACTACTTGCTGGTATTTTGACGATGACAGCACTTTATTCTATTAACTTAAAAATAATGGGTACTGCCAATATCTCAATTTATCGGCAAGATTCAATCTTCACACCTTTGCTTAGTCTTCGAGAAAAGTTGGCAACAAACTTCGGCGAGACAAAATTTATATTAACTTTGAACCAGTGGCTTCTTGTTATTGCCTTGCTGATAACAATCATTGTTATTAAAAAAATTATCGATTGGTTTTTGCGAACCGATTTCGGATTGGCAATTTGTGCAACAGGCGATAACCCTAAAATGATTAGAAGTTTCGGCGTAAATACTAATCTTACAATTGTGGTTGGACTAATGTTAGCAAATGGTTTAGTCGGACTATCTGGCGGAATGCTAGCGCAATATCAAGGTTACGCCGATGTCCAAATGGGTGTAGGTATGATCGTAATTGGTCTAGCATCCGTTATTATCGGGTATGTGATTTTTGGCTCTAAAAGTATCAAAAAAGCTTCATTTGCCGTTATTATTGGGGCGATAATCTATCGTTTTGTAATCGCTTTAGCGATCTATTTGCCATTTATTGGTCCAACAGATATGAAATTAATTACTGCTATTATTGTGGCAATTGCACTGATCTTTCCTCACATCTCAGAGAGATATAGACTTAAACGGGGCATAAACAAAATCTCCAATAACACAATTATTGATGATCTAGGGGAGAGTGATTAGATGCTAAGCATAAATAATATTTACAAAACCTTTAACATTGGAACTGTTAATGAGAAAACTGCATTAAATAATATTAGCTTGCATTTGCAACCAGGCGATTTTGTAACTGTAATCGGTTCAAATGGTGCCGGCAAATCAACCTTGCTAAATGCCATCGCCGGGGTCTACGGAATTGATAATGGAAGTATCTTTATTGATGGTAAAGATGTTACAAAACTGATGGAGTACCAGCGCGCAAAGTATATTGGACGCGTGTTCCAAGATCCAATGGCGGGTACGGCCCCACATATGACGATCGAAGAAAACCTGACTATGGCTTTTAAACGTGGTGAGCCGCGCAAGTTAAATAAAGCGATTAACCACAAAAAGCAAGAGTATTTTAAAAGTGCGCTTGAAGTGATTGGTTTAAACTTAGAAAATCGCTTAGAACAGAAGGTCGGCGTTCTATCGGGCGGAGAAAGGCAAGCGCTGAGCTTATTAATGGCAACCTTTACTAACCCAAAAATATTGCTTTTGGATGAGCATACTGCAGCACTTGATCCAAAACGAGCTGAGTTAATCAATGAGTTGACGCATAAGATTGTATCGGAAAATAATTTAACAACTTTGATGATTACACATAACATGGGGCAAGCGTTAAAGTTTGGCAATCGCTTAATCATGATGCATCAAGGCGAAATAATAATCGAACTAAATGCTGAACAAAAAGCACAGATGACAATCCCTGATTTAATTAAGGCATTTGAAGAGGTGCGTGGCGAAAGCTTCACACTTGACCGAGCAATCTTAAATTAATGTTTAAAAATAAAAGGCCCTTCTAGCGAAGGGTTTTAGTTTTACTAATTTTTTATTGTGCAATCCGCTTATTAATCTCGACAGCAATTCGTTGTGCGTACTCCTTATTAAAATTAGAATGCAACATCACGGAGCGCGGTGCATTATCATCATTCCGATATTCAATCCTAATATAGCTTTTTGCCTTACCATCCTCATCAATTTTTACAACTGAACTATTTGTAATATTTTTGATAATAATCGTAAATAAATTCTTCTCACCATCATCAAATACAATTAATTCCCTAGAAATATGAAGGGTGCCCGTTACATTGATTTCTTTAATTGTCGTAGTACCTCCAGCATAGGTAATCTTATCAAATGATTTAGTGGCTTCTCGAGTTAGCTCGTGCTCCCTCATCGAAGGCGTGTTCGAAGTAAATAAATGTTTTAGTACATATATAATAACAAGTATTAATAATACATAAATAACTACTCTGATTGCGATGCCAACCATAATTCTCAACTCCTTGCTCATTTTAACTTATAGTAATGGTGACTCGGACTGGGCTCGAACCAGCGACCCCCACCCTGTCAAGATGGTGCTCTCCCTACTGAGCTACCGAGTCAAAACACACTTTAAATAGTAGCAATCCTAAAGTTGAAAGTCAATCTCTACAGCAAAAAAGGAGACCACTTTTTCAAGCAGTCCCCTTTTGAGTAATGTGTGCTATTAGTTTCCGAATAAACCGAAACCGCTACCGCCCATACCTTTTCCACCCATGCCTTTACCGAATTGGTTTTGCATGTTTTGGTTCAATCCCACTCCTTGACTCATTCCGCCACCACGTTTACCAAAACCTTGTTGTCCGCCAATAGTAGTTCTAGTAATTTTTTGTGCTGTATTCGCTTCAACGTTTGATAACATATAGGCTTGTCTTTCTTGTGTAATTGTACCATTAGCATATAGTCCGTTGATTTGGTCAATTTTTGCAGCAACTAGAGCAGCAGTTAATTCTGTTTGAGATATTCCTTTTGCAGTTGCAATCTCAAGAATTGATTTTCCAGCAATGCGTTGATTATATAATTCTTCCTCAGTCAAACCAAGTTGCTTCGCTGTAAAAGTATGCTGTGTGCCTGCAAAATATTTGCCCATACCATTGCTATTAGCTACTCGCGCTTGTTGCGCAGCTTGGAAATCAGTGTAGCTCATCGCTGCCAGTGCAGGTGTTGCAGCTAGTACTAGACCAACCACCAAAACTAAAGCGATAATTAATGTTTTCTTTTTCATATCTTATTCCCTCCTTTTAATCTATTTAACTTCCTGTGACATTATAATAACAGCTAAATATTTAGAGAGTATGATGAAAATATTAAGATATCTTATGATTCTGTCGAGAAAAGTTGAAGAAAGGACAGAAAAACATGCTTTCACATGTTTTCCACTAATGATTTTAAATTAAAATGGTGCCGAGGACCGGAATCGAACCGGTACGATAGTCACCTACCGCAGGATTTTAAGTCCTGTGCGTCTGCCAGTTCCGCCACCCCGGCTTGCAATATTTAAATCTAAATGGTGGGCCCAGCAGGACTCGAACCTACGACCAATCGGTTATGAGCCGACCGCTCTACCAGCTGAGCTATGGGCCCGCAGCTAATTTAATGGCGGAGCTGACGGGATTCGAACCCGCGATCTCCTGCGTGACAGGCAGGCATGTTAGGCCTCTACACCACAGCTCCACGTGCATAAACGCTTTTGCCACTACCTGGCCATTTATTTTACGCAAAAAAAAATATAATTGCATATTTTTGGTTGCGGGGGCAGGACTTGAACCTGCGACCTCCGGGTTATGAGCCCGACGAGCTGCCAACTGCTCCACCCCGCGGCATTAATCCATAAAATTAGAGTGCTTTACAATTATACCGTAATTATTTGGTTATCTCAACCTTTTTATCATATTAAATTGTGATATATTAAAGATGCAACATTAGCTAGTTTACTATTTACTGTGCGATTTGTCAAACTCCCAGTAAACAAAAATTTAACGGGGTGATGTCATGTTCGCTGATCTACATGTCCATACATATTACTCTGATGGTCTTGATTCATCCGAGCTAGTCGTGCAAAAAGCTGCTGCTCTAGGCTTAGCTGCAATCGCAATTACCGACCATGACTCAGTATCAGGAATCGCCGAAGCTGTAACAGCAGCTAGTAATTATAAAAATTTATCCATTATTCCAGGGATTGAATTAAGTACAACAAATAATGGGCAAGATGTCCACATTCTGGGTTATTTTATTGATTATCAGAACCCCCTACTAATTGAGCGGCTAAAAGCTTTACGCTTAGCAAAAACAAATAGAAATCAACACATCATCACTAAACTAAATCAGCTGGGAATTGCAATTACGATTGAAGAAGTAAATGCCAAAGCTGTAGCCGCTGACACCAGAGTAGGCAGACCTCATATTGCTCAAATTTTGTGTGAGAAAGGTGTGGTAAAAAGCGTTGGCGAGGCGTTTAATAAATATCTGGGCGAGACCGGATTAGCCTATGTCAATACAGAGTCTATTTCTCCCGAGAGGGGAATTAATATAGTACAAGCGGCTCACGGCGCTGTCGTTGTTGCCCATCCCGGGCTTTATAATGATGTGCATTTGCTTAAACGATTAATTGAATACGACATCGACGGAATTGAAGTATATCACCCGGAACATAGTAAACAAACAACTACAACGCTAAAAAATATCGCTAAAAAGAACTCTTTGGTGATTGCCGGCGGCTCGGACTACCATGGTTTTCGCAACGGAGAACCCTATCATGGCCAATTAGGCTGCCATTTAGTCCCTATCGCCTCTGTTGAACAGCTAAAATTAATTGCAGATAAGAGAAAAAGAGGCCAGTAGGCCTCTTTTAACCTTCTAACAATCTATTTTAATAATTTTAGAAATGTATCTAAAAGATCCCCAGAATCTTTTTTTGTTGCTTTCTTAATTGGCTTCTTAGTTGTTTTTTTGCTGTCCTTTTTACCACCAAGCAGATTACCAACGAGATCTGTCAATGCATTATCACTACCCCCGGTAAAAAGATCAATAACAATATCTAACACCCCGCTACTGCTGCCACTACCAACTAAACTTAGAAGAATTTTTGAAAGACTACTAGAATCAAGTTTCCCTGCTTTTTTCTCTTGCCCTAAAGCACCCATTAGCAGTGGTGCTAACTGATTTAAAATGTCTGAGACTTGATTGGCAGCTAAACCTGACTCTTTAGCTAGATTACTCTGAATCTTCTCAGTCTCACTACCAAAAATATGCCCAATAATTTTCGAGCCATCCTCTTTATCCACAGATTTCAGTGCTTTCTCAAGATTGCTCACATCTTTATCCTCATGTTGAGTAAGTGCATCTAACAGCAGTCGCGCTCCTTCGTCAGTGCTTGAGTTTCTGCCAAGACCAGCAAGTAAAGTCGGTATCGCAATCTCTGTAAGCTTGGAAATCTCCTCTGGTTTTGCGTTAATCGTTTTACCCAGAGTTTTTTGTACATTACTATCCAAAAACTGTTGTAATAATTTTTCGTTCATTCCAATCACCTCAAATACTTTTTTTATTTACCCTAATGACATTGACTATCACTATTTAACGAGTTCCGCCACCCATTCCACCGCCGCTAAAACCACCGCCACCGCCAAATGAGGCGCCTCCACCAAAACCGGACGAGCGAGCAGTATTTGCAGCAGCTTGCCCCGCAGCAAACGCTGCTAAATAAGATGCGTGCATATAAGTGGTTGAAAGCTGATAGGAATACAGCGCCTGTTCACTATAATCTGTCGGAACTGGATAAACCTTTTTAAATTGTTCAATCGTTTTATCAGCAATCCCAAATAGTGTAGCAAATGTCAAATAATCCTGCCAGAGGATTGCCTCAGAAATACCTCGCTCATTAATCAAAGAAAAATCTAATAAAAACTTTTTAAAACCCATAATATTAGTAAGTTGATCCTCACCAAATTTAGATAAACCTAATAATTTTGTTTCCTTTGTCTTCTCATAAATCTGCAAGTTGCGAAGTGCTCTCTCCCCTTCAGCCTTAGCCTCATTAACGATATCAAGCAGTGCCTTATAATTTTTCTTCGAATATTTCTCTAATTCTTTTTCTTGGAGAATTTGATCTTCTCCACTAGCAAGAATTAATAGATTATAGAGTTTTTCGGCTGTATAACCAGCATCTACCGGAGGTTTAACCAGTCTAAGTGAAATACTCACCCGCTCACGCCCGAAAAAACCGACACTCTTTTCATCGATTGGTACTAAACTATTTTCATTAATCAGCCTTAAGAATGCCGCACCGATTAAGTTTCCATCTTCTTTTGCTTGGCCATAATCTTTTGCCAACACATATGCCGGTTCCATCTCGCCCTTAAAAGGAATATCACGAAAATAATTAGCATCTTTATATAATTGGCTAAGCTTTCTCTGTTTGCGAAATGCTCTAAGACCTATCCCGCCAAAAATCGCAATTGGGACTGCTGCCGCAAGCGTCATCATAATTTTTACTAGAAAAGACGGTTCCTCTGCCTGATCTGGTACAAATCCGTTACCCTGATCGGGTATAACCTCGCCATTCTGCGAATAATCACTGTCAATAAACGCCTTGTCAATTACATCTGCAAAATATTGATTAGTTACTCTTTCTGGACTAATTAGATCCTTATTAAGACGGATCATGATTGTTATATGCATATCACTGCTTGATAATGGTTTTTCTGTAAAAGCGTAGACGTGTCCATTCTCCATAAAAATAATTTGTCCGTAATAGCCAAATGCCCAAATACCAGTATTATCCTGATTAAGGATAGTCCCATTCGCTAAATAAAGCTCAACCGTGGCATCAGTGGGGATCGTGTTCATACCTGGGTTTACAAACTGAAAGTTAAATCCATCATCATCGAGATATGAACCTACAATTCCACGTATTTTATAGGAAATGGTATACTCACGATTACCATACTCGGATAATCCCCAGCATAACTCATAGCCTTCTGCTGTAGTAACAATGCCATATTGGCGGTATTTGCTTTGAAAACTTCCGTTTATATCCCAATTAGCTTTATAAGTAAATGGCCCATTAAGATCACGAACCTGAAAATCCTCAATCGTCATACCATCAAGATTATTAATTACAACATAAGCTTCTGTTCCTTCATTAAACGACCCTCGCCAGATTTGAGTAATACTAGCCGACCCATCATCGTTTATAACAACCTTAATATCGATGTTCTCAACATTATTTGCAGCAAAAACAACCGGTGCAAATGCACACAGTAGAATAAACATACTAAAAAGAACTACCGAGATTTTCTTAATCGTAAACGCCTCCAATGGAGAATCAGAATTACTTCATGTCCGGCATATTAGCCTTACTTTCAACAGCCTCTAGATAATCGCGTTGTGTGAATCCCAAAGGCCCAGCAATTAAATTTGTTGGAAACATTCGAATCGCACGATTTAATTTTGTGACAGAGTCATTATAAATCTGTCTACTAGTTCTAACCATGTTTTCATAAAGATTAAGTGAATCCATTGTTTTTATATAGGTCTGATTAACTTTTAAATCAGGATAATTCTCTGCAATAGCCATAATTCTACTGAGTGCGTCCGTAATAAGCGTTTCTTGTTCCATTACCTCTTGCGGCGAAGAATCACGCGTAATCGTTCTCCGCAATTTAATTGTATCCGTAATCGCTCGATACTCGTACTCCGCATAGCCTTTTGTGAGATCAAGTAATGCTGTTAAAGCATCCCAGCGTGTCGAAAGCTGTACACCAATCTGCGACATTGCATTATTAACATTTTCATCATAAGTAACCAGTGAACGTTGCACCGAGACTACCCATAATACACCGATAACAATTAGTGCTAATACTGCGCCAAAAATATAGCCACCCATCTAAACTCCTCCATTCTACCAATATTGGTAAAGTACTTATATATTTTATTATATATAATAGCAATCAATAACAACATATTTAAACAAATAAAAAAAAAGTTAATTTATTTATAAATCTTCCTATAAAAAGAGATAATAAATATTGTGCAAAATGTATTTATATATTATAATAAAAATAACATCGCTCAAAATGAGCAATCTTTGAAAAAAAGAGATTTTTAAGGAGGAGAACAATGAAAAAATTAGAAGGAAAAGTAGCAATTATTACTGGTGCAGCACAGGGAATGGGTGCATCACATGCAGAGCTATTTGTAAAAGAAGGAGCCAAGGTTGTTTTAACTGATTTAAATGAAGAAAAAGGAAAAGAGTTGGCTAGTAAACTTGCCCCTAATGCAATATTTGTTAAACATAATGTTACTAATGCAGACGATTGGGCAAACGTTATTGCCGCAGCGGAAAAGCACTTTGGACCAGTAACAGTTTTAGTGAATAACGCTGGAATTTCTCTTGCCAAATCAATACTAACGATGTCTGAACAAGAGTACAGAAAAATTGTAGATATTAACCAGGTATCTGTTTTCCTTGGAATGAAAGCAACGATTCCTTCTATGCAGAAAGCAGGCAAAGGTTCAATAATTAATATTTCTTCAATTAACGGTCTCGTGGGCGGCGCAATCGGTTATACTGATACCAAATTTGCAGTACGCGGAATGACAAAAGCAGCGGCAGTGGAATGCACACACTACAACATTCGTGTAAACTCAGTGCATCCTGGTGTGATTAGTACCCCAATGATTATGCAAGAAGATAGCAAGGATGCGATACAAGAATTTGCTAAAATGATTCCGCTCAGAAGAATTGCTGAACCGATTGAAGTTTCTAACCTTGTGTTATATTTAGCTTCAGACGATTCTAGCTACTCAACCGGAGCTGAATTCGTAGTTGATGGTGGTATTACTGCTATTTAGGTTTATAAGCTTTTGATTACAGTAAATTCGAAGTGAATGTAAGAAAAAAAGAGGAGGAGAAAAAATGAAATTACAAAACAAAGTTGCGGTTGTTACAGGTGCAGCTTCAGGGATGGGAAAAGCGATAGTAACACTGTTTGCTGCAGAAGGTGCTAAAGTTGTGGCAGCCGATCTTAACGCTGAGGGTCTACAAGCAGTTGTCGACCAAATTAAGGCTAAGGGCGGAACAGCAATTGCTGTACCAACTAACGTTACGAAAGAAGAAGATATCGAGAATATGATCAATACTGCTGTGAAAACCTACGGCAAACTAGATATCCTAGTTAACAACGCAGGAATTATGGACAATTTTGTAACAGTAGGAAATCTTCAAAATGATTTGTGGAATCGTGTTCTTGCGATTAACCTTACTGCACCAATGATGGCATCACGTCTTGCACTTAATATTATGAAAGAGCAAGCAACAGGTGGAGCAATTATTAATACAGCATCAGTCGGTGGCCTTTTTGGAACTAGGGGCGGAGCATCTTATGTCGCTTCCAAACACGGGCTAGTCGGACTTACCAAAAATATTGCTGCTACCTATGGTCAATTTGGAATTCGTTGTAATGCTATTGCCCCTGGTGGTGTAAATACAAATATTGGAGCTACTATTACAGCTCCTGATATGCTTGGTCTTGAAGCACTAACTAAAGGAGCTGCTTCCGATCATGCACCTAGCGGTGAACCAGAACAAATTGCACAAGTTGCTTTATTCTTAGTTTCAGATGATGCAAGCTTCGTTAACGGAATCACGCTAGTCGCTGATGGTGGCTGGACAGCAAACTAATCTATATTAAATAAAAATAAATCCCTGTTAGTCTAACTAACAGGGATTTTTATTTACACATTCTCTTATTACTTCTTATCAGGTTTGATTTCAGCAGTAACAGCCTCTTGTACATCTTCCTTGATATCTTTCGCATCTTCTTTTAATTCTTGAATATCTTCTTTTACATCATCATGTAGTCCTTTAGTAGCTGCTTTAAATTCTCTTAAAGTCGAACCTGCCGCTCTTCCAAGCTGTGGCAATTTATTTGGTCCAAAAATAATTAAAGCAATAACCAAAATCAGAATTAAACCCGGTATACCAATTCCTGCAATTCCCATCTCTCTTCCTCCTCATAGAACGATTTCATCTACTCTATTTTTTAAATACACTAAAAACGACTATTCATAAAATACCACTTATGTTATTATATCTTATCCACTGCAATAATACCACCCAAAAATATATTTCGCAAATTCCAAACTTACGACAACTGCTACCATCTAAAAGCGACATACTGTATAATGTAGATAGTTCTAATGGGAGGTGTACTGATGAAGTACGGTTTAGTAGTACGCGACAATCTAATTTCTTTAGATACCGCTGCGCAGTTTAAAAAGTATGCTGATAAGCATAAGCTGGTAAATGACAATAAAGCGCCGACAATCGTTATCTCAATCGGCGGTGACGGCACTTTTCTAAAGGCATTCCATCAGTATAGAGACCGCCTACAAGACATTGCTTTCCTGGGAATTCATACTGGACATTTAGGCTTTTATGCTGATTGGCAGGTTGAAGATTTAGAAATTTTAACAACAATGATTGCTAATAATAACGAATTTAGAATTAGCGAATATCCACTTGTGAAAGTTACTATTTATACTGAAGATAGCGAATACGAAGTTATTTCCCTCAACGAATTTGTAGTCAAAAGTCTAAAAAAAAGTCTCGTGATGAGAGTTAAGATTAACGGTTATGATTTTGAAACCTTCCGTGGTGATGGACTTTGTATTGCAACGCCATCTGGCAGCACTGCCTATAACAAAAGTATTGGCGGAGCGATTATTCACCCATCATTCGAGTCGATACAACTTAGCGAGATTGCTTCACTAAATAATCGCGTTTACCGCACGATCGGATCTTCGTTATTGCTACCTAAGGGGCAGACAATTGAACTGCTACCAGAGTATGAAGGTGAATTATCAATCTCTTATGATCACCTCAACGTGAAACTTGATAAAATTCAATCGATCAAATGCGCTGTCGCAGATGAAAAAATTAGATTTATACGCTATCGTCCATTTCCATTTTGGAATCGTGTCGCAAACGCATTTATCGGAGAACAACATCGCTATTAATCATTTGCACATAGCTTAGCAAATTCACAATTAGAGCATTGCTCTAACTTTTTTGTATAGTTGTTGCTATTAATCGCTTGGTTAATCTCAAACAGAATCCCTTCTAGTTCAGTCTCCCATCTTAACAGCGTATCCTTATCAACAGTAATCTCCTCTAAACGATTATGACGAATGTAGTAGAGAAATCCACCCTGCGCCTCTTTTTTAAGATTTTTCAGCATAGCAAGCGCATACGTTTTTATTTGTGCAGCATATTGCTCTACTTGAATCACCTGATCCGTTTTATAATCAATAATCGTAAAGCTATCATCCGTTAGCTCGATGCGGTCGATTAAACCGTATACTTTACCGTTGGCCAGTTGCAAAATGAATTCCAACTCCGCCAGAATCTCATTAGCATTTGATTGCGCTAGTGGGTTTGTTGCATAATTACTTATAAAAGCACCTACCTCTTCTTTAAAAGTCGCTGTTTCCGCAATAGCTTCCGCAGTATCTTCCAAAACGATCTCGGCCAGCTGCTCGTCAAAAAGCTTCTCCCAGCACATCAGATTAGTGGGATCAAGCGTAATCCTTTCCATTAAATTATGAACGATTATCCCTTTTAATTGTGGCGATAACCTCTGTTCCAAACTTATGTTTGTTAAGTCATCGTCAACTATTTCTCGCTTGTCATCAATTTCAACCTTTGTTAAAAAGCTTGGGAAAATACGATTAATTTTTCTGACATCAAAGTAATAATAAAACCGCGGACATTTTAAATAACGATTAATTGCTGTTATGTTAAATATTCGGCTACTATTTTCGGTGTTAATTTTTTTTAAATAACCACACTCAGTACTTTCATTTGTTACATCAATTTGCGCCTCAGTTATTGCCGCTTCCACAATTTTTGTGATATCAACAAGCTCTTTTCGTTCTGTGTTGAGCAGGTCAAGGTTAATTTCTTTTGTAAAGACCTGTATTTCCCTTGTGCGCCCTTTTGTGGTGTATGGGAGTGTGTTATTGCGACTCTTTGAAAAATCGAAAATTGTGCCAAACCACTTGCTCCAGATTGAGCTATCGTTGGTCTGCTCCTCATTCATCTCTTCCTCAAATTTCCCTGACAGAATTAAACCGTTGATGGCGCGTGTGGCTGCCACGTAAAACAAGCGAATCGATTCCTCTCGCTCTAAAAGTCTCTCCTGTTCTCTAACCAGAAGCCAGCGTAGTGGCACACCAAATTCTCCATTTGGCAGCGGAACCTTGCAACTTAAGCCTTTTTTTAGATCGTAGCGGATTATCGACTGCTCGCTAACCGGCTTGCGCGATAAGTTTGGGATAAATACATACGGAAATTCTAAGCCTTTAGATTGGTGGATATTCATTAGGCGAACGGCATTGTCTGCCTCGGAGGAAATTGCCGCTTCCGTAATTTTTTCTTCATCAGAAATAATCCGCTCAATCCGTTTTAATAACAGATAGGTTGAAAAAGGATTATCAGCAGATAGTTCGCTAACAATTCTTCTAAATTTATTAATGTTCGCTACTTTTTGGATTCCATCCTCGTTTGCGAGTAGAATTGCTTTGAAATTAGTCCGATTAACCCAAAAATCAAGCTGTTCTATAATGCTGGTACCACTCCATTCTGCCGCCCACAATGTAAAAATTTTGCTAATAAAATTCAGCTTACTGATCTCATCTACAGGAAGCGACGCTAACTCATGGTCCCAGCTGCTAAGCGGCTTGTGAAGAAGGCCTTTTTTGGCTAACAAATATAATGTCTCATCAGTTATTGCAACAAGTGGCGAGCGTAAAATACCAGCTAGAGCTATCTGGTTCGATTGATCATCTAGATAATTTAAGATATTTAATAGATCATAGATCTCCTGTTTAGCGAAAAACCCCCGGCCACCAACCGTATAGAACGGCACATCTACAATGCGCAGTGCTTGTTCATAAAGTCGAATATTTGTCATTGCTTGAAAAAGAATGGTAATCTCTTTCGGCTCAATACCATGATCAACAAATTCCTTAATTCGTGCAGCAATCAGCATCGCCTCTCGTTCTTGTAGCTTGTACTCAGCTAACAGATCTGCATCAACATCTTCCTCTTCAATATCGGCACCATTTTTTACATCAAAAACCGGGATGTATTCAATTCTGCCCACACCCAGCTCTTTCCTTCCATACTCGGCTTCTTCATAATAGTTAGGAGAATTAGCATCGGGCGACATAATTCTTGCAAAAAAATGATTAACAAAATCAATCACCTCTGGTTGCGAACGGAAATTTATTTTCATCGGTAGAATCGATCCACCATGACTTGCCAGTTGTTTCTCCATCTCCTTAAAGATGCTAACATCGGCACCGCGAAAACGATAGATTGATTGCTTAGGATCGCCAACAATAAAAAGTCCCCCTGATTTAATCTGTCCATGTTCATCAATAAGTAGCAGGTCAATTAGCTCTTTCTGAATCTGGTTGCTATCTTGAAATTCATCAACCATCAGATATGCAATGCCTGTGCGTACTTTTGCTCTAATCTCGTCACTACCACGCAGTAAATGAATTACTCGTAGAATGAGATCATTAAAATCCAATTTGTTTAATTCATTTTTTTCTTTTTTGTATGCCAAATCGATTTCTCTAATTACACGCAATATTTCACTGGTTAGATTCTGCTCCTGCTGCTGATAACTCACAAAAGCATTCACGAACTCCGCAAGCTGTTTTGTATAAGTATTTAATTCTTGGCGCGCACTTTTTGCAGCGTCAAGATAAAAATTGCCACTACTTTTTGCCACAAGTACTGTTACAAGACTAGCGAAATCAGCTGGATCAATGGCGCTAAAGTCAATATTAATACGCACCTCTCCCCAAAATTCGCGAAATTCCGTCATTTTATTCGAATCACCCTCAACATTGTAAAGTGTATCAGCCAACCCAATCAGTTGAGGAATGGCTGACAAGACCTCGCTAAAGCCCTCGTTAAAGCTGTCCTCAGTTAACTTGACTGCCTCATCCAGCTCAGTAATGTGATTGCAAATTTTTTCATAAATTTCTACTAAATTGCTAACTGCTTTCTTAAAACCAACCACCGTTACCCAATGGAATAATTCTCCACCATTCGCTTTATTATGAGTAACCAGCGCATTTTTAACAATTTTTTCAATCACATGATAAATTACACGTTTCGACTCAGTCCCTTCCATCACCTCAAAGCGTGGATCAAGTCCTGCTTCAATCGGATGAAGTCTGAGCAACTTCGTGCAATAGGCATGGAAGGTCGCGATATTGGCATTCTCTAATTGCAAAATAATATTTGACCACAACTCAACATCCTCTTCATTATTAATAGCAACGGAAATCTCCCTGCGGTTGATACATTTGGTTCGAACCCGCTGCTTCATCTCATTAGCCGCTTTATCGGTAAAGGTGATTGCAACTATCTTGCCAACTATGTTTGCGTCAGTTTTCGCTTCTTCTTCAATTATTTTTAGAAAACGCTCAACAAGTACGAAGGTTTTGCCCGAGCCAGCTCCGGCAGTAACAATGCAGTTTCTATCTAACGTATTTATGGCAGCAAGCTGCTCTGGCGTTGGTGAGAGACTCATTGGTTTTTCCTCCCCTCGTACCTTTTCCATCTTGTCCGGTCTTTATCTACCCGGCAAATTTGTTTAAATTGGCAATAGTTTGGACATGACGTCGTTGGCACAACAGCAAAATCACCACTGCGTAACTGAATGACCAAATTCTTTATTTGTTCTTTTGCCGCAAGCAGCAGGTCATTCCACTCTTGCTCCTCGTAACCAGTAGTTTTGTTAATATTCAAACCTAAACGTTCCTTATGTTCTAGCTTCCACAAACCTACATTCCGCGAATTAGTTACCTCATTCTTGGCATTAGGCTTGCCGACTCCATAATACGCAGCTCCGGCTATTTTGTCCTGATTAATCTCTAATTGCTCAATAAGCGCTAATAAATAAATATATAGTTGTAGGTCTGTTGCCGACTTAATCTCCGTATTTGTCGGCTTACTGCCGCTTTTATAGTCATATATTGTATAATAATCAGTCTCACTCGCATCAATCCGGTCAATCTTTCCGCGAATTTTAACAGTAGTCTCTGGATACTTTAGCTCTAACAGATTATCAAGTGATTGACCAAATCCATACTCCAAATATTTCGGATAAAAATATTCAGTCGAGCGCTCCCGTCCATATTTCTCATGTGTCAAGATATTTGTGATGTCCTTAGTTATCTGCCACAAGCCTAAATCGATAAATAACGGTTCAAGATAGTTACACTCGGATTCGTATAAGCGTGCAAATTCAGTAGCAACGAGCTTCTCTATTGCATGAATATTTAGTTCAATTTCTGCCTGAGTAAGTTGCTTAACATCGGGATTATTATAAGCAGACATAACTTTTTCTAATACAGAATGAAAAATATTACCACGCAAAAGCGGATTA
This sequence comes from uncultured Caryophanales bacterium, assembly GCA_964568525.1. Classification (GTDB taxonomy): domain Bacteria; phylum Bacillota; class Bacilli; order Tepidibacillales; family Tepidibacillaceae; genus CAYZPB01. The sequence continues at coordinate 44,287 of CAZMPM010000001.1, read as the reverse complement.
ATCATCCCATCCGGTTCTTCCCAACTGCTCAGTTTCAGAATTCCCTCAGCAAAGTAGGCAAAACGACACTGGCTAGCCTTATTTAATTGGGTTGCGCTCCATATTTTTTCATCTAGTTCTTTGAATAAATCTTCATTATTCGAAATATATCCGTCATAACTAGAAACAAGGTTGTTCTCTTTATCAATAATACTCGTAATACCGCGATTAACTTGAATTAACTCTGCAACCTCAGTTGGTTCGCCGGTGCGGAAACTAGAGTTTATTGATTGCGCAAGTTCCGATTGGGACCGATTCCGATATAGCTCAGCGTATTTTTTCTGTAACGCTTGGCTCGCAGTTGCAATATCGTTACAGCATTTTGGAATGACATCAACCAACTCGATTGTTTTGTTTATAATCGTCTCTGGTAAATATAGATTTTTAACTTCATCAAGAAAACTCGAAATTAGGTTTTCTGGTCCCTCTTCATCTTTTTTAGGACAAAGCAGGTATAGCTGTTTGCTGGCAGCACTAATCGTCTCATAAAAGTTCATCTTCTCAATCGAACTATGGTCGCCGAAAAGTTTGAGTGGAAAGCCTGCATCGTTAAATTGAATTTTGTCATTTTCTGAAAGAAGCCAGTCTTCAGCAATATTTTGCGGAAATGTTCCCTCTAACAACCCGGCAACAAAAACCAGTCTGAAAGAGCGCCCATATATTTGATTCGGTCGCAACAACTGGACACCCTCGCTTCTCCGACTTTGATAGCTAAATCCCGAATCTTCACAAAGTCTATTGAGAAAAGTAATCCACTCAGTGATTGTTAATATTCTTGAGTTGTCGTAAAGCTCTTTGCGACTTTCAAATTTATTCAAGACATTATGTAATTCGCTATAACTAACCTGCTCAAAAAGTGCTGAATCATTCTCAATATTATTCAATGCCCGTGCACTAATTTGCTGATCAATTTTATAATCTCGTTCAAAACTTTTGATAAAATCAAGATAATCCCTAAAGGCCCCACTTAGTGGCACTCGTTCAACTAACTTGTATAACTGTTCCATAGTTCTGCGGACAGTATTTAGGTCAATATTTTTACTGGTACACATTTTCACCTGCGTTTCTAGTCGCTCATTCCAAGTCGCCATCATTTCTGGCGAACCCAATTCCAAGAATATTTCCTTTATTCTACGCTGAAACGATGCTTGATTTTTACTCAAATAATCACTGTAAATCAGGTCAATCCATAATTCTTGATGACCCGCCTTCAACTTAAAAATAGATAGGAGTAGATTATAATATAAACTATCCCGCAAACTAGCTCTTCTACTGATATTAAACGGTATATTAGCTTCTTGAAATATTTCATTAATTAACTTCTGATACTCTACGATTGGCTGGGCAACTATCGCAATCTCCTCTAAAGCTATCTGGTCAACCAGGGCATGCTCCTTAATGCGTGCCGCGATTTCCTCAATCTCTTGCCTATTGCCTGAAGTATAGACTAATCTTAAGCAATCTTCCGAAGCTACTTTATCAGGTTGTAATTTAAAAATATTTGCCGCTAGATGCTCCAATCCTGGTGCTCGAGTAACAGCTGTTTGGATAGAAGCTTCCTCAATATCAAAACCTGCCTGCCTTAATCGCAAAATAAGATTATTGCGTTCACGCCCAATAGCAGGACGTTGATCGGAATTTAATAGATTTATACAAACAGAAATGCCAGCATCAGCCAACTCATTTAAAAGTTGAATCTGTACAGGCATTAAATCGTTACATTGCTCTACAATTATTTTGTCAACATTAATCAGTATTGCTGTCTCTTTAATCATCCTTATTGCAACAACATATCTGTCCCACATATCAAAAAGCGAGTTCGCAGAAAAAAACTCTTGATAACTCTCATAGATTCGAAGCAGATCAAGATATTTTGGACCGGAAGCAGCCCACAGAGTAGCAAGCTCGAAAGGTGATATCTGATGAGCCTTCATCTCCAAAATCCAATCAAGAATCCGTTCAACCGCTCCAACTTGATTAGAAAAATTAGAAAAATATCTAAGTTCAGCATTACTATTAAGCTCAGTCAGCAGAATTTGCAGGAGCTCAAGCGCTTCATTTTTGCCCACAATTACATGTTTATCGGCTGGCAAGAGCTTTCGTAGCAACTGATCAAAAGTCATAAACTCTACTTTATTTAACCATAGAGGATTTAAATGATTGATCTGTTCTTTGAGCTCGAAAAAAAGCGTGCTGTCCGGTAATAGATAAATTATCTTTTGATCATCCGCGGCAACTTGCTGAAGTCCACTTCCCAGTCGCATCGAATGATTATATCTAATCAGTCTCTTCATTTACTCAGTCCGTTCATGCTTTTATTTTAAACTTATTACTATTTTAGTATTTATCTAAATTAAATACAATTCCGCTAATTACTATTTGAAAATTATTATGTATAAATTCATTGAATATTTTTGTTTATGTCGTGACTTAATGATAAAAATTTTAAATCTTGCATAAAACATAGTTTTTTTATGCATTATACTGTTTAACAAACTTTAAACATGCTCTACATGTGTTTTCACTTAAATTTAGACTTATTTAATAATATTAGCCTATTTTTATTAAGATAGAAGCATGATAATATTAAATCGTTATCTAAAGAAAGGAGTTTGTTTCAATTATGACCTGTAAAAACGAAGTTATTATTCCATCTTCTATTAGCGATTTTAAAACATTTAAGCTGAACGGCATGCTACGCGATGTAAAGAGATTATCAAATGATGAGTTAATGCTTATAAAGAAAGAAATTGATAACATACTGTCTTATGAGGAGCATTCACTATATGAGTAATAAAATTTTTTCCCTAAACTCTCTCATTGAGTTATATAAAACACTGGATGAGTCGAAAGTTTTAGTCGAAGATATTATTAATAAGATTGGTCAAGAGCATTATAACTCACTTGCAGCACTACCGCCAGATGTCCAGAAAATTGTTGAAACTACCCTTAAGTTGACCCCTGAACAAAGAGCCACCCTGATGAGATTTATTGAATCCTTGCAAAGCGAATAAATAATAATAATTAAAATAAAGAGCTTTGCTTATCTGGATGATTACTCCACTTAAACAAAGCTCATTTATTTATTGTTAATTAAATTTACTTATTTGCCTTAAGCTTTCGCTTTTTTCTTAAATAGTGGTTTACCTTCTGCCCATAAACGATCTTTAAAGATGAATAGTGCAAAGAAGATAATAACACCTAGAACTGGACCATATAAGAATTGTGAAGTTTCTCCACTAGCAATTGTATCAGCAATTGCAACTGGGAAGCCAGCGCCGATTGCGATAATTGATGCACCTAGAGCTACAGGCCATACCCAATCTTTTCTGAAAACTACTGCAATAGTTAACACAAAGAAAGCAAATGCGCCAACCCATAGGATTTGTTGAACCAACTCATACATAAGTTGATCGTTTACATTCATTTTAGCCCATGCGCGGTGTGGAGCTGTTGGACCAGGAACTCCTTGAGCACCAGCCATATTTCTAGCCATTTGGTTTCCGCCCATTATTTTATTAAGAGCAGCGTTACCATTCATAAATGTCATTACGAATGCCATACCGAATAGAAAACTAGTAATCCACACTTTTGCTTCAGCTCTTCTAACATAAATCAGCAATGTAAAGAATACGATTGCGCCAATGAAGAATGTGCTAAAGTGGTAAGGTGTTAACCCAACCATTAATGGGAACATAGACATCATCCAGCCACCAAAAATAGCAATAACACTACCGATTAATCCATAAACGAATGCCCATTTCTTTTGATAAAAGAAGCCTACAGAAGAAACTAACATAAATACTCCAGCAAGCATTAAAATTGCAGAAAATAAAGGTTGATGAATATCTTGCATCATAACGCCAGCAGGTTTGCCAGCAGTTGCGAACCCTTTTAAAATAGAAAAATAATTATCAAATAAAAGTACTATAGCGAGAACAGGAACAGCAACACCAGCAAGAAATGTAACGATACCACCTACAATATTTCTTGTTTCAATTTTAGTCACGATAAGTTTTCCTCCTTTAATAAAAAATAATTATTGCTTTTTTATAAATGAAATATTAAAAAACGGTAATCAACTAATTAGACTACTAGTTGATTTTTTATCTCTCACCTTCCTTTCCAAAATTCAGGTATAAGAACCCTAGAATTAAGAGATTCCATTACTATAAAAGTAAACTTTATTTGTGAATAAGTCAAGTCTAAATTGTTGTTAATTTGTGTCTTTGTTCATAAATCTACATAGTTTTAGCGGTAAAATTAGAAAAGCCCTGTTTATTTGGATTATTAGTCCAGCTAAACAAGGCTCGCTTTATCTTATTATTAAATCAATTTATTTAACAAATTCTATGCTTGCTTTTTTTTCTTAAATACAGGTTGTCCTTCTGCCCATAAACGATCTTTAAAGATGAATAGCGCGAAGAAGACAACAACACCTAAAATTGGTCCAAAGAAGAATGAAGATAATGATTCTTTTGCCAAAGTATCAGCGATAGCAACTGGGAAACCAGCACCGATTGCAATAATTGAAGCGCCTAATGCAACTGGCCATACCCAATCTTTTCTGTAAATTACTGCGATTGTAATCACAAAGAAAGCAAACGCACTGACCCACAGAATTTGTTGAACTAGTTCATACATTAAAGCATCATTTACATTCATTTTTGCCCACGCACGGTGTGGAGCATTTGGACTTGGAACGCCCTGAGCACCAGCCATATTTCTAGCTAATTGGTTTCCGCCCATCATTTTATTTAGCGACGCATTTCCATTCATAAATGTCATTACAAAGTCCATACCAAATAGCAAGCTTGTTAACCAAATTTTTGTTTCAACTTTGTTAACATATAGTAGTAAAGCAAAGAAAACAAAAGCTCCAATGAAAAATGAGCTAAAGTGATATGGTGTTAAACCTACCATTAACGGGAACATTGCCATCATCCAGCCACCGAAAAGTGTTAAAACGCTTCCGGTAAAGCCGTAAACAAATGCCCATTTTTTCTGACCAAAATAGCCAACTGCAGATACTAACATTAATACTCCAGCAAACATCAAAAGCGCTGAAAATAGAGGTTGATGAATATCTTGCATGATTGCACCAGCTGGTTTCCCTGTAGTAACATATCCTTTTAGAAGACTTGAGTAATTTTGAAATAGCAATACTATAGCTAAAACCGGAACTGCAATACCTGCGATTAAAGTAATAAAACCACCCACAAGATTCTTTCTTTTCGTGATTTCCAAGTTAAATATCCTCCTAGATAGTCTGTAATTTTTGTAATAAACCTTTTCTTGTTAAGTATAATCTCGATGATAACGTTTGCTAAAGCGAATAAAGTAAAAATCAACCAGTAAATTAAAACTAGCTGATTTTGGTCATCATGCACCTACCTTTCAGCTATTATGATCTACGTCCACAAGAAAAAAGACGCTCTAGTTAAATAATCTAAATGTTATTTGTGAATAAGTAAAGTCTAAATTGTTGCTAATTTGTGTCTAAAAATAAGAGAGATGGGAAAAGCTGATTAAATTACGTGGTCAGCAATTAACGATGTTTATAAATTTTGAGGTAGATTAAATAGGAACTTAAAAATAGTATCGAAGCGGTTAATAAGAATACGCCTTTAAAATCCATAATGCCTAATAACAAACCACCAACAATCGGGCCTAGTAAATTGCCAAGAAAGCTTGCGCTACTGCTATAAGAATAGGTGGTACTTTCAAGCCCCTCGGGTGCATATTTTTTAATAATTGAATTAGTGGATGGCAAGATTCCTCCTAGCGCAAAACCAAGCATAAATCGCCAGAACATTAATTGCCAAACATCTGTTGAAAATCCCTGCGGAACGAACAAAATTGCTGCTGCAATTACAGATAAAAGCAGCACAATCTCAGGTCCCCTAGTGTCACTGACTTTGCCTAGCTTCGGTGCAGCAAAAACGTTAGTTATCCCCGCCGCCGCCGCTATCAGCCCAGCAAAAAAAGCCACCCTACCGCCTGGCGGCTCCAACTCCAAGACAAATAAAGATAATATTGGGTTAATATTCATAATTGCGAACTGCACGATAAAAACAATAAAAAAGACCATGATTAGCGGTTGCGTACCCATCACTAAGCGAAAATCAGCTACAATGCTTTTGTTAACAACGCTCATATCAGGTGTGAATTCCTCTTTAACAAAAAACAAAACGATTAAGGCTGCTATTAGGATTAAAATCCCGGTAATTATGAATATCTGATTATAAGTGACATATTCAGCTAATATTCCACCATAAAGCGGACCAATAATTGATCCAGCAACAGCACCAGAGTTGAGCAAACCTAGTGCATAACCAGTTTTTGCTTTTGGAGTATTCGCTGCGACTAGCGCAACGGAAGCAGGGTTAAAACCCGCTACAAGGCCGTTTAAAAACCTTAATAATAACAACTGATAGACATTTGTGGCAAAACCCATCAGAATGGTTATAATCGCCATTCCAAAGCCCGAGCGCAAAATCATAATTTTCCGACCATAACGATCGCCAAGTTTACCCCATAATGGCGATACGAAAAAAGCACTGAGAAAATTAATCCCAAAAATTAAGCCGGCCCATAGGCTAACTTCCGCCGGCGAGCTCAATCCCATATTTTTATTGATATGCAAAGGTAGAAAAGGCATGATTGAAGTCATACCTGCCATAAAGACAAAACCGGCACTCCACAATATGTACAGATTTTTCCGCCATAATTCCATAACTATCCCTACTTAAATTTCAATTTTATTGCAACAAAAAGGGCATTCTAATTAGTGTAACAAAGTAAGCTAATCGAATACCGCTTGATATAAGTAACACTTAGTTTTCTTTAGCAGCTAAGCTAGCAGCAAAATGTTCAACTACCTCAGTATTTAAAGAACGTTCAACCTTTTTAACGAAGCCTAACCCCAATAGTTTATTCGCTATTTCTTCATACTCATCCTTATTAATATAGATTATTGCATATTTCATTTTTTTAGATATGTATACTACGTTCCCGAATTTCTCTAGCCATTTTGTATTTTTAAGATCTGTTAACCAGACAATCAAGCTTACTCTTTCAGCATTCATGCACAATACTCCTTTCCTAATTATTTATAAATATTATCATTTTACAGCCTTTATAGCAATCCTGCTAAATACCACAAATCAGCCTTGGCACGCTTTACTAAAAAAGGTCTTTTACATATAATCAAATTAACCAATTATTAATTTCTCGATTGAAAGGTAGGATTGTAAGTGAATAGTAACCGAAATGCACCAGATTTCCTGCTACTTATTTTGACTATTATTTTAGTGGGCTTTGGTGTGGTTATGGTTTATAGTGCCAGTTTCACAATCTCCTACTGGGAATATAATGACAAGTGGCATATTACCAGCAGTCAAATTATTTACGCAATCATCGGGCTTGTTCTGATGTTTATTGCGATGAGTTTTAGGGTAGCATTTTACAAAAAGTACTTTTTGGTTTTTCTTGTCTTATCGCTTATATTACTAATTTTAGTCTTTATACCAGGAGTCGGAGTGGTACTCAATGATGCAAGAAGCTGGATCGGAATTAAATTAGGTGGAAGAACGCTAACAATTCAACCAGTTGAGTTTGCAAAAATCGGGCTGCTGCTCTATTTGTCTGTGCTACTCACAAAAACTCCCGATAAGATAAGAGACTTTAAAACAGGTGTAATTCCTTCCTTGATTGTAATTCTAATTTTCTTCGGATTAATTGTTGCCCAACCTGATTTTGGCTCGGCTATGATTCTAGTTTTTGCTGCGGGGGTACTTTTGATTGCAGCAGGAGCCCGTTGGCTTCATATCCTCGGCTTACTTTTGGCGGGGGCATTATCTTTAGTTGCATTGCTTTTTGCTACAGGGCGGACCGAACGCTTTATTTCTTTTTTAGACCCATGGGCAGATCCATATAATGAAGGTTATCATCTAATTCAGTCACTCATTGCATTTGGCAATGGCGGGCTTTTTGGGGCAGGATTTGGCCAGAGTATTCAGAAGTTTTTCTACCTACCTTACCCCCATTCAGATTTTATTTTTGCTGTAATTGGCGAGGAGCTGGGCTTTATTGGAATCGCCATCTTTTTACTAGTTTTTATACTCTTCATCTGGCGAATAATTACAATCGGCAGAAGATCATCTGATCCGTTTGCTACACTCTTTGCAACAAGTATTGCTGCTCTTTTTGCTATTCAAGCTGCAATTAATATTGGCGGTGTGACAGGCGCTATACCAATCACTGGTGTGACTCTCCCATTTATTAGCGCCGGCGGGACCTCACTCATTTCTGGTATGATTTCTGTTGGGATTATATTATCAATTTCCCGTGAAAATAACGAAAATAAATAAACCCTTCCCTTATAAATTAAAGGAAGGGTTTAAAAAATTAATTACAGATAAGGCGCCATTTTAGTCATTAGTTGAATTTTATTTGATATATCACCATTTTTAATCTGCGAAATTATATCATCCATAATTTCCTTAGTTACTTTACCTTCTTCCAATTTGCTTTCTAAATTAGGGATTGCAATATCTAATAATGCCTGTACATCAGCTGAAACAGCCTCTCCACCACTATTATCTGCTGTCGGTGCTGGTGCTGGTGTTGGCTCCGCTTTATCACCACATGCAGTTAGAGTAACAGCTAATAACAGAATCAGAACAACCAATAATATTTTTTTGCTTTTCAATATAACTCCTCCTTTTATCAATGTAACGGTACTTGTAAAAAAAAAACAGCTTTGGCATATTGGCTATGTCAAAGCTGTTCTCTTAATTCCTTACGGATTCATTATTTTTTGTAATTCTTCGATGCTCATTTCGCCATCGCCAACTTTTTTAAGTATCTCATTCATTCTTTCTTGAGTGATAACGCCATCTTTAACTTTTGCAGTTAGGTTAGGGAAAATCATGTCAATTTTAGGTTGGTTTGCAGGATCAGAAGCTGTGTAAGAAGTAGGAGCCTCAGGTGCAGATGGTTTTTCTTCACTATCACCACAGCCTACTAAACCAAGTGAAAATACTAGAGCAAAAATAATCAGTACAGCAAGAAATTTGTTCATTTTCATTTTATTACCCCCGTTTTTAATAGTTTATACCTATACAAATATATATTACACCATAACAGACATTAATTGCAAACAATTTGCAAACTAAGTATGAGTAATAAGTGAACTTAAATTAAGAACGGTTGTTCTAACAAATTACTTCAGAGCACCCATAAATGCCATTACTTCAGCCTGAGTCATATTACCATCGCCCACGTCTTTAAGCATTTGGTCCATTTTTTCTTGTGTCAATGCTCCACGAGCAACTGCAGCAGCCATATTAGGTGCAAACATATCAATTAAACTTTGGTATGCAGGATTTGAAGCTGTATAAGTTTTAGGTGCCGGTGCCGGCGCCGGTGCTGGTGTTGGTGCTGGTGCTGGTGCCGGTGCTGATGCCGGTGCTGGTGCAGGTTTAGCATCGTCAGCTGATGTATTTGATGCGGCTGGTTCTTCAGTTGCAGCCGGTTCTTCAGTTGCAGCTGGTTCTTCAACACCTGGAGTTGGTTCCTCAACGTTACCAGCTGGTGCTTCAGGTTCTTTTGCATCATCACTACAGCCAACTAAACCAAGCGAAAATACTAAAGCAAATACGATTAGTACAGCAAGAAATTTGTTCATTTTCATTTTGTTACCCCCGTTTTTATGTGTAATAATTACAAATTCATAATACAACATAATCTACTATAATTGCAACTATTCTGTGAACTCGTTATGGCTAATCAGTGAACTAAGTTTCCGTAGCATATCATAAGGTTTCACAGCACTTTTAACCTTAATCGTAACAATCTCTAAGGGATGCGGAGCTACCATGAGCGGATTACCTTCACTATCAGCTAATTGTTCAATAACCTGCTTAAAGTCAGTTTGCGGACCATAAAACGCGATCTCGTCACCAAGTTTAAAATTATTCCGCTGTTGAACTGTAGCTATCCCTGCACCTGCATCATACTTTAATACCTGACCGACAAAATCATATTTCCGCAATACTGGCTCTTTACCGTAAATTTGCGCATCCACTCCGGGCTGCCCATCGTAAAATCCTCTAAAAAGCGGGCGATGACTTGCCTTGCTAATTTCCGCACGTAAACGCGAAAGTTCAGCTGGATTTGCCTTTCCACTGTTATACAAATCAATTGCTCGCCGATATGCACTAGTAATTGTTGCAACATAGTGAATGCTCTTCATTCTGCCCTCAATTTTCAGCGAATCCACCCCCAAATCGATTAAATCACCAATACGGTCGACCATTAATAAGTCTTTAGAGCTCATCGTATAAGGAACATCAGACTCTGCAAACAACGCTGTACTGTCGCCACTTAGACCTTGATATAGATCATAATACCAGCGACAAGACTGTGCACAGCCACCACGATTCGCATCGCGATCGGTCATATGGTTCGATAGCAGGCATCTTCCTGAATAGGAGTTACAGACTGCCCCATGCACAAAAACCTCAATCTCCACATTAGTTCGTGCTTTTATTTCAGCGATCTCTTCCAAGGAGAGTTCGCGAGCCAGAACCACCCGCTTAACACCCAACCCTTCCCACATTTTAACTGTTCGCCAATTAGTAACAGATGCTTGTGTGCTTAAATGTATGTCCAGTTTAGGTGCCACATGCATAGATGTCTCAATCACCCCCGGATCGGCGGCGATAATTGCGTCTACACCAATCTCAGCAATTCTGCGCAAATAATTGGGCAGTTCCACTAGATCACTTTCATGCGGAATTATATTGGTTGCAACATAAACTTTTGCCCCGCGTTCATGTGAAAAAGCCACGGCTTGCTCCATCTCCGCAAAAGAGAAGTTGCCCGCACGCTCACGCAAACCAAACTGTTCGCCACCTAGATAGAGCGCATCTGCGCCATAGTGAATCGCAAATTCCAACTTCTCAAGACTTCCAGCTGGTGCAAGTAGCTCAACTTTTTTATTGTGATAATCACTCATCTTATTCCCCTTCACTTCTGAGTTGTTGATCAATCAGTTTACGAATATCTCGAATGACCGCCAACATCTCTTCCTTACCAATAAACATACCGTCTATTTTCAGAACATTAATTCCTGCTTTTATCAAATCAGCGACTAGCGCTCGATGATCAATTACCTGATCACTAAATAAATGTGTACCATGTTTGTCTTCCATCAATGGGAACGCCCTTTCTGGACGCTCATGTTCGCGCAAGAATAGAAATTCGTCACTATTAGTTGCAGTTGTTTTTGTAGCATCATAATCAATGTATTCGAGATAGTTGCTTACTAGCTGGCGCTTTGAATAGAAAATTGCCGTTCTACCATAAACCTGAACAGTGAGCTCCATTTTTGTATGTTCGCGCACAGCTATAATCTCTTCAAAAGTTAGCTCACGCGCTAACTCGGCACGCCTTACACCGCGATTCCCCCAGAAATTTATTACTCCTGAACTTGTGATCATTGAGCCAGAACTTAAATGGAGTGGCAGCGTACTATTCTGTTCTTTAACTATATTGTAAACAGCTGGATCCTCGAAAAGAACAGCATCAATTCCCAGCTCACTGACAGTCAATAAAAATTTCTCCAGCTGAGCAAGCTCATCGTTATGATATAGCGCATTTACAAGCAAATAAAGCGACTTGCCACACTCATTAGCCAGCTTTATCGCACCGGCAATCGCATCAAGAGTAAAACATCCCATGCTCTTGATTGCAAACTGATCATCACCAATTAAAAAAGCATCGGCCCCAGCTTCCCCGTAGCTTTTTATCTCCTCCAGGTTGTTAGCCGTGACCAATAGCTCAATATTTCTCTTGTTTCCCATTATAGTTCCTCCAGTTTCTGCGCCACTGCCAAACCATCGCCAACTGTTAGAAAATTAGTCGTTACACGCTTATCTGCAGCCAAAAATCTATTAAACTCACTTAGCTTACGCAACATTGGTCGCGCAGCTGTCTCAGCCGCATTTGCAATGTAGCCCCGAAACAAAACATTATCAAACACCATCAACCCGCCTACATCAAGCAAGGGGAGCGCCAACTCATAAAAATCGCGGTACTTCCTCTTTGCAGCATCAACAAAAACGAACTGAGCCCGCGGCATTTGTGGTAAAATTTCAACAGCTTCGTCCATATGGAGAATAACACGCTTGTCCAACCCAGCTCGTTTTAAGTTAATTTGGGCAATTTCCACCAACTCTGGATTGCGTTCAATTGTATGAACCATCGCACCAGGATTCGCTAACGCCAACCACATTGCCGAGAAACCAATCGCTGCTCCTATTTCAATAATTACCTTCGGTTTAGCAAGTTGACTTAACAAAGCAACATGTCTCATGCTGATCGGATCCATAATCGGTATTTCCTGCGCTAAGCCGTACTGATAAATCTCAGTTAATAACTGGTTATCAATCGGTTGCAAACCACGCAAATATTCATTTACTTCTGAGTCAATAAAACCCATCAAGCTCAGCTCCTAACTACCAGCTTCCACGCGAATTAGCGTCGTTAGCTAAGTGTTCTTCGTATGTTTTGGAGAAGTAATGGGTATTTGATCCATCCTTCTTCGTTACGAAGAAATAGTAAGGATTGTTTTCCGGATATACTGTTGCTTCAAGTGAAGCTCTGCCCGGGCTGGCAATTGCTCCTGGTGGTAATCCATTGTTCACATAAGTATTATAAGGATCGACAATCGCCATATCAGTAAGTAATAACTGTGCCTTTTGCTTACCCAATACATACTGAACTGTAGCACATGATTCTAAACGCCAAGACTGGTCTAACCGTTTTGTAAATACACCAGCAGCGATTGGTCGCTCTGAATCAACGATAATTTCACGTTCAACGATTGAAGCAAGAGCAACCACCTCGTGTATCGTTAGATTACGTTCCTTTATCACCGCATCCCATTCCGGTTTCCACTCATCGGCAAACTGATCAAGCATTCGATTAATTATGTCCCCTTCAGAAGCCCCCACTTTAATCTCATAGGTTTCAGGGAAAAGATAACCCTCTAACCTATACTTAATATCCTTGTCATTAGGAATTGCTTTCACAAAAGAATAATCAAAATTACCTTCTTTGGCTAACTGTATAAAACGATCGCGGTCGACCAGACCTTCATCAGCTAATTTCGTAGCAATTTGGACTATGTTGTATCCCTCCGGAATTGTAAAACGCACGCTCTCAATTTTTTCATTTCCTTTAACAAGCACTTCAATAATCTGCTCTACACTCTGACTCTTACTTAATTCATAACTACCCGCTCTCATCTGAGCATCAACTCCCAGGCGTTTCACCTGATATCGGAAAAATAGCTCATTTTGGATCAGTTGGTTATCCTTCAAAATTCCAGCAATTGCAGTTGTTGAACTGCCTGCAGGTATCGTTATTTCAATAATAGTACTATCATTTTTATCGACAGCCGACGCAAAATAATAATAAACACCAACCACCGCTATAACAATTAAAATTAATAAAAGAAGAACTATTACACCATTTTTTTTAGCTTTGCCCATAAATTTATAGCCTCCCATTTCGCGATATTGCGCCATTTAAAATTACCATAAAATCCAACAAAAAACAATGAGAGACTAGCATCTCTCATTGTTAGAATACTCATTATTGGTTTGCTAAAGTGTTAAAAACCTCTTCAACTATCTCCCACTCTTCTTCAGACTCAATCACTTCTAGACGGAGATCTTCTCCTTCTTTAACATATCTAAAGGCAAAAACCTCTGCCTCATCTTCATCATCTGGTAAATCCGCTAATATTAACAGAATATAGTCAGTGTCTTCTGCCTCGAATTCGTACAAAATTTCATACTTTTCGTCACTACCATCTTCATTCTCAATAAAAATAAATTCTTCATTCTCAGCATATCTAGCCATCATTCTCACCTCTTCGCATCTAAATAGCCTTGCAATATAATAACTGCAGCTATTTTATCAACTACCTCTTTTCGTTTGCGACGACTCAAGTCAGCTTCAAGCAATGCCTTAGTTGCAGAAACAGTGCTTAACCTTTCATCCCAGAGCACAATCGGCAAATCAATTTCTGACTTCAATTCATCAACAAAAGCCATTGTTTTCTCCGCGCGCGATCCCAGCGTTCCATCCATATTTTTCGGCAAGCCGACAACAAGCTCTTCAACATCATACTCGCCAATAATTTGTTTAATCTCAGCCAAATCTTTAGCCAATTCAGCTCGAGTTATAACCTTTAACGCTTGAGCTGTCCAGCCTAAAGAATCACTTACCGCGACACCGATTCGGACATCGCCGACATCTAGCCCCAGTGCGCGAACTACTCGCTTGTCCAATTATTCATCACCTTTGTCGTCGTAGTGCTGCACAAGAAAGAATCTTACCAAGCTTTCAATCAACTCATCCCGTTCTACCTTGCGAATCAGCGTCCTTGCATTGTTATGACGTGGAATATAGGCTGGATCTCCAGATAGAAGATAACCAACAATCTGGTTAATTGGGTTATAGCCTTTCTCAACAAGCGCCTCATAAACCTCCAGCAGCACTTTGTCCGGCTCAACTCGATCCAACTCTTCCTTTACGTCAAACTTCATGGTGCTATCATTATTTTCCACTATCAACACCTCGATTTACTTAGTAACTGATTTTATATACTCAGCCACTTTATTAAGTGCAGCGGCAACCCTTGTTGGATCCTTACCACCGGCCTGCGCCATATCAGCACGGCCACCGCCTCCACCATCAACCTCTTTTGCAGCACTAGCTACCAGATGGCCTGCGTGGTAACCCGCTTTTACTAAATCCTCAGATACAGCGGCTACCAAATTTATTTTACCATCATTTGCGCTAGCAATCAAAACAATTCCTGAACCCAGCTTTTGCTTTAACTCATCAACTAGGTTGCGAACCGTACCCATGTCAGTTGGCGCAACTTCCGCCGCAAGCACTTTTATCCCCGCAATCTCCACAATCTTATCAAGTAAATCAACAGATGCGTTACTACTCTGTTTCGCTTTTAAAGACTCATTTTCACGTTTAAGCTCAGTTATTGTCTGTTGTAAACCCGCTACTTTCTCTTGCACTGCTAACGGTTTACTCTTTAGCTCATGTGCCAGTTGACTCAGATACTCACTCTGTTCATTTAAATATTCATAAGCGTAACGTCCAGTAACAGCCTCGATTCTTCTTACACCGGCGCCAATACTGCTCTCGCTGATAATTTTAAATAGTCCGATGTCTGATGAGTTGCCAACGTGGCAACCGCCGCATAACTCCATACTGTAGTCGCCTACTTTTACAACGCGAACCTCATCACCATATTTTTCGCCAAACAAAGCAAGAGCACCAAGCTCTTTTGCCTCGTTAATATTTTTAATACTAACATCAACCGTTAGATTACTCCAGATTTGCGTATTTACTTTTGTCTCAATCTGTTTAAGCTCGTCCGCTGTGACAGCACTAAAATGCGAGAAGTCAAATCTCAGCTTATCATAAGATACTAACGAACCAGCTTGATGCACATGTTCACCTAAAACCTCTCTCAATGCTTTGTGTAGCAAATGCGTCGCCGTATGATTTCTGGTAACACTATTACGAATTGACGAATCAATTTTGGCAGTCACTTGATCGCCAACTTTAATAACGCCGCTAACCGCTTGTACATGGTGTAAATGCTGGCCATTTGGTGCCTTCGTTACATCTAGAACCTGAAGTTCACCACCTGAGGCTGTAATCAGGCCTTGGTCAGCAATTTGACCACCGCTTTCAGCATAAAAAGGCGTCTCTGCTAACAAAACCTGTGCCTTATCACCAGCTTTTAATTCGCTTACAATTTGATTATCCACAATAATATGCGTAATCACAGTCTGTAGATTAACATCGGAATATCCGACAAACTTGCTATCAGCAGCAATTTCACCGATAATTCCACCTTGAACCTGCATACTATCTACGTCAACACGTGCATCACGTGCACGCTTGCGCTGTTTCTCCATCTCAGCTTTAAAGCCCACTTCATCAACCTTTAGTCCTTGCTCCCCTGCCAGGTCTTTTGTTAGATCAAGCGGAAATCCGTAGGTATCATATAGCTTAAAGCTCTCCTCACCTGAAATCTGTGTTTTGACTTCTTTTTTAGTTTTTGCAACAATCTGTTCTAAAATTGCTAGCCCATCAGATAAAGTTTCGGAAAAACGCTCCTCCTCACCCCTAATTACCCGCTCGATAAAATCACTCTTCACAAGTATTTCCGAATAATAATCTTGCATAATATTTCCGACCACCTTGGTTAGGCGATACAAAAACGGCTGATTAATCCCGATCTTTTTGCCATATCTTGCTGCACGACGAAGCAGACGACGAATTACATAGCCACGCCCATCATTAGATGGCAACGCCCCATCACCAACTGCAAAAACAATCGTTCTAATATGATCCGCAATAACGCGAAGCGCCATATCCGTTTCTCCATTTTCGTTGTATTTAACCCCAGCTAGGGAGACAACCTCAGCGATAATTGGCACAAATAAATCGGTATCATAATTCGTTTCAACATCCTGCACCACTGATGCTAGACGTTCAAGTCCCATTCCTGTATCAATATTCTTTTTCGGTAGCGGTGTATAGCTGCCATCTGGATTATGATTAAACTGCGAAAAAACCAGATTCCAGATTTCTAGATAACGTTCATTCTCGCCACCAGGATAGCACTCTGAATCAGGTTCACTACAGGATGGATTACAGTATTTTTCTCCGCGATCATAAAATATTTCCGTATTCGGACCACTCGGACCTTCACCAATGTCCCAGAAGTTCCCCGCTAATTTATAAATTCGTTCCTTCGGTAATCCAACCTCTTGATGCCAAATTTCATACGCTTCATCATCATCAGGATGGATTGTTACCGACAATTTCTCCGGATCAAAGCCTAACCAACGCTCAGCAGTTAAATACTCCCACGCCCAGATAATTGCTTCTCTTTTAAAGTAGTCTCCAATCGAGAAATTGCCCAACATCTCAAAAAAAGTATGATGTCTAGCAGTCCTGCCGACATTCTCTATATCATTTGTCCGAATCGATTTTTGTGAATTTACAATCCGCGGATTAGCTGGTATCGCGCGACCATCAAAATACGGTTTTAGCGTAGCAACGCCACTGTTAATCCAGAGCAAAGATGGGTCATCGTAAGGAATTAACGACGCACTTGCCTCAATTGCATGGCCCTTTTCTACAAAAAAGTCTAAAAAGGACTTTCTTATCTCCTGTGAACTCATCTTTTTCATCAATCGATTCCTCCATTAGTAATTTATCATTTAAAACAATTTGAAAATTATTATAACCAGCGGTCTAATGCTTGTCAACTTGCCCCGCACAGCACTTTATGTAAATATTATACACTAACCTGAACGTCGTGACTTAACAAGATTAACTAGTACACGCGTTCCCAATTCTACTTCTTCCATAGTATTTAGAATACCATAGCTAATCCGAATCGTAGATTTCACTATTTCCTCCGGCAAATTTAATGCCTGCATAACTTTAGAGATGTCAGTAGTACCCGCTGCACAGGCTGAACCGCCAGAAACTGCTACCCCTTTTAAATCGAGAAGCGTAATCATCGTATGGCTATCAATGCCAGGAAAGCTAAGATTGAGAATACTCGGCACAACATCAGTCAAGTGACCATTAACCCGGTACTCCTCAGGCTTCAACTCCAATGCCAGTTGCTCCAGCATGTAGTTACGATATTTAACAAATTGTGTTAATTTCTCATCACGATTCTCTAGCAAAATCCGACAAGCTTCAGCAAATCCAATTATCCCCGCTACATTCTCCGTCCCAGCTCGTCGTTTGCGCTCTTGAAAACCAACAAAAAGCGGTTGCAGCTTCACACCTTTTCTAACATATAAAGCACCGACACCCTTGGGTCCATTTAGCTTATGCGCGGACACTGACAGTAAATCAACTGGAAATTCAGCAGCATTAATGGCAATAACGGGAAACGCCTGCACCGCATCCGTGTGAAACAATATCCCCCGCTCGCGTAATAAATTCCCAATCACTGTAATATCCTGGATTGTGCCAAACTCATTATTTGCATATATAATGCTGACAAGTATCGTTTTGTTAGTCAGCATTGCTACTAACTCATCAAGTATAACTTTACCCGTCTGATCTACTGGTAAATATCTAATAGTAAATCCCAATTCCCGCAAAAACTCAGCCGCACCAGCTACTGCTGGATGCTCAATCCGCGAGATAATGATCTCCTGACCAGCGTCCCTATTAGCTAGCGCCGCACCGATAACCGCTAAATGATTACTTTCAGTACCGCCGCTAGTAAAGATAATCCGAACCGGATCAACTTTTAAAGCAGCAGCAACACTAATACGCGCCTCCTCCATCGGCGCACGTACGGCTTGCCCAATCCCATGAATGCTTGACGGATTGCCGTAGCGATCAGCAAAAAAAGGCTGCATTTTGGCAATTACCTCAGGCAGCATTGCAGTAGTAGCGCTATTATCTAAATAAATCGATCTACTCACACTATTCCCTCTTTCACTCAGTATCGTCAGCTGGATTTGCTTTAAACTGTCTTCTTCTCTTCTGTAGCTTCTCTTCCATTCCCTGGTCACTCGGTTGATAATATTGCGCCTTTTCCATCCCCTCAGGGAAATAATCTTGTTCGACATAATGATTAGGATAATCATGGGGATATTTATAGTCCACACCATGTCCGAGTTCCTTTGCACCTGCATAACTGCCATCCCGCAAATGAATCGGCACCCCACCCAACAACCCTGAACGAACATCATGGAACGCCAGATCAATTGCTGTAATTACTGAGTTTGACTTTGGACTCTCGCATAAATAAATAACCGCCTGAGCAATATTAATTCCCGCCTCCGGCAATCCCACAAAATTTAATGCATGAAGCGCCGCCACCGCCTGTTCAAGGGCTTGCGGATTAGCCATGCCAATATCTTCTGAAGCGTGCACGATTAATCGGCGAACCACCAATTTAGGATCTTCACCAGACTCGATCATTCTCGCCAACCAGTAGAGTGCTGCATCGGTCTCACTACCACGAATCGATTTGATAAAAGCACTGATAATATCATAGCGCTGATCGCCAGTATCATAACGCATCGCAGGCTTTTGAATCGAGTCCACGGCAACTTCTTTATCTATTACAACAATTCCTCTCGAATCCTTTTCAGTCGTCGTTACAGCCAATTCTAGAGCGTTTAAAGCGATTCTTAAATCACCGTTTGCCGAAACAACTAGATGGTCAATCGCTTCATCACTAAATTCAATCTGATAATAACCTAGTCCACGCTCTTTATCCTTAATCGCCATGAGCAGTGCCGCCTCAATATCCTTTTCCGATAGCGGTTCCAGTCGAAAAATCTTACTTCGCGACAATAAAGCCGAATTCACTTCAAAATACGGATTCTCAGTTGTCGCACCAATCAGAATAATCTCGCCATTTTCAACCGAAGGAAGTAACGCATCCTGTTGTGCCTTATTAAAACGATGAATCTCATCTAAAAAAAGGATTGTTTTACGTCCATGCAGATGCAGGTCATCTCTCGCCTGTTTGATAATATCGCGCACCTCTTTAACACCGGTGCTAACAGCATTTAGCCGAATAAAATTACTGCTTGTCATCTGGCTAATTACGTAAGCAAGACTGGTTTTGCCAGTTCCCGAAGGACCGTAGAGAATTAAAGAGCTTAATTGATCAGCCTCAATTGCCCTGCGCAACAGTTTCCCTTCGCCAATAATCTGTTCTTGACCAATAAACTCTTCAATCGTTCTTGGACGTAAGCGATCAGCTAGCGGTGCATATTTTCCTATATCTCGTGAAAACAAGTCCATCTAATCACAACTTTCTTGGAACAACTAATTTGCTAATCGTTTCACTTGCTCCAGTACATATTCTACATCGCTCTCCGTAATATGACGATGCGTTGTAAAACGCACTAACTGCTTGCCAAAATTACTAACTAAAACACCGGACTCAGCCAATTGTTTAATAAAATCAGTTGGTGTAGTGTTCAATCCGCCAATATCGGCGATAATAATATTAGTTGCAATGCGGTCAACATCAAGCGATATTCCAGGAATTTCCGCCAACCCAATCGCCATAATTTTGGCCAAGCGGTGGTCCTCACTTAACCGTTCCACCATCGTAGTTAAAGCAACGATTCCTGGTGCAGCAATCACTCCCGCTTGGCGCATTCCACCGCCTAAGCGTTTGCGCATTTTGCGTGCACGATTAATAAAATCTCGCGGGCCAACCAGCAACGACCCAACCGGGGCACTGAGGCCTTTTGACAAACAGAATTGGACTGTGTCAGCATATTGTGCCAGCTCTTTTACATCAACGCCAAGAGCCACTGCTGCATTAAAAATCCTTGCACCATCAAGGTGAATTGGTATCTCTTGCCGCTTACTGTGATATACATTTTTCATATATTCTACCGGCAAAACTGCACCGCCGGCGCGGTTATGGGTGTTTTCCAGACAGATTAGTGAGGTTCGCGGAACATGTAAATCTTCTTCGCGAATTGCTGCTACAATTTCGGGTACTGGCATCATTCCATGAGTGCCTTTAATGATACGTGTCTGTACCCCGGATAACGCCGCCACCGCTGCCGCCTCATAGTAAAAAATATGCGACTCAGCCTCAAGAATGATCTCTTCTCCTGGGCGCGTATGCGTTAAAACAGCTATCTGATTTCCTTGCGTTCCACTTGTCACAAAAAGTCCCGCTTCCTTACCCAACATCGAAGCAGCTAATTCCTCTAGATGGTTCACTGTTGGATCTTCACCGTAGACATCATCGCCAACCTCAGCACGAAAACTAGCCTCTCTCATCTCATCAGTTGGTTTTGTTACAGTATCACTACGCAAATCGATAATTCTCATGAATGCACCTTCTTCTGTATACTTTTTACATAATTAAATCCTTCAAGCCAATCTTTAATCCGTGGAATTTCGCTGGGAACTAATCGATTATACGGCCAATCCATAACTACCGTTGGAATTCCGTTAGTGATTAGATTCCTAATATGCATCGGGTCGTCCTCAAAGAAAAGATCAATCTTATTATCTATGGCGATCTTTGCTTTGTCCTGAGAGTTCATGAAAAGCTTGTTAGCATAGGGAAAATTATATTTCATTAACCACTCTTCAGTAATCTCCTGTACAATCTTACCATTCGGGCGCGCAGTAATATAATAAATTTCGCAGCCTTCCTGCTCCAACCTTTTTAGCGTATCAGCAGAATACTCCAGCGGCTTACCGATCTGATAAATCTCCGCCTCAAGCCGTAACCATAATTTCCTACCTTCCTCATCGCTCAAACCATAAGGTTCGTCCAAGAGGTAGGTCGTTACATCTTGTTCCTTAACATCACGATTAAGCACTCGATTATAAATTTCGATTGCCGCTCGATGCGTATATTTAATTGTACCGTCAATATCAATTCCCAATCTCATTAAAACCACTCCATTAAAATTCTGAGTGCGCAAAATTTAGTGATTATTTATCTTTATATTTTAACAGATTTATCAGCATTTTTCAGAGTTTATTAAACTTATCTTATTATTTAAATATAATAATAGAATTATAGTTGGATTTCGATATAATAATCTTTAGACGCAATGCTGATTGTTTTATTAGGGGGTGCAGTATGGAGATTGATTGGATGCTTTTATTACCATTAATAGTATTACAGGTATTTTTGCAAATTCTCGCTCTTGTCAGTTTATCTAAACAGGTCTTGCCGAGAGACAAAAAAATTATTTGGGTCTTAATTATTCTCTTGCTTAATATGCTCGGACCAATTATCTACTTTATCGTCGGACGGAGGAATTATTAATGGAGCAGTATTTTACGCTAAATAATATTTCCAAAAAATATGGACACCAGCTAGCCTTAGATAATCTAAGCTGTCACTTTCGCAAAGGTCGATGCACTGGTTTAATCGGCGTTAACGGCGCCGGCAAAACGACTACGCTTAAAATTTTGGTTGGCTTAATCACCGCAACTGCTGGCGAAATCCGCTTGAATGACCGTATAATCGACCCGCAGACAACAGCATATAAACAGCAGCTTGGCTACCTAGCACAGTCGCCACGTTTTTATGACTGGATGACTGGCAAAGAGTTTCTCAACTATGTCGCTGATCTGTACAGGTTACCTGCTCCTCATAAAAAAGAACGTGTTAAGGAATTGTTAACAACCTTCGGTTTAGAAAAAGAACATAATAAAAAAATCGGCAATTACTCAGGTGGGATGAGACAACGCTTAGGGATTGCACAAGCTTTCATCCATCGCCCTGAGCTGTTAATATTGGATGAACCGGTCTCCTCGCTCGATCCGGAAGGCCGTTATCAAATCATTAAACTTTTACAAGAATTGAAGAAAGAAACAACCATTATTCTCTCAACGCACATATTGCACGATGCAGAGAACCTTTGTGATGACATAATTATTCTCGATCAAGGGCGTAAAATAATTGATGATGAGTTAGTAAACTTAAAACAAAAGTATATGGAACCTGTAATTAAGGTTAATTTGATCAATTTGGTACCAAATATAACCGAGGTGGTTGCAGCACAGCCATGGGTCACATCAGCTAATTTGGAAGCGAACAAATTAATAGTTTGCATTAATAATCAAGCCGAGGCCCTACAAAAGTTGCCTGTTCTATTAATCAACCATGATGCCGCTTTCAGCTCTTTTTCAATTGAGGAGCCGAAGCTAGAGGATATCTTCTTAAGGGTGGTGAAAAAATAATGCAACTACTAGCATTAACAAAAAAAGAGTTTCTTGAAGCTTTACACAATTATAAGTTAATTATCGTGCCAATCGTTTTTATCCTGTTGGCAGCTTTGCAACCTATCACTTTTTATTATCTGCCTGATATTATGAAACTTGCTACCTTCTCCGAAGGAGCAATAATTCAGATACCAATCCCAACACCAGCGGAGACGATTTATACTATTTACGGTCAACTAACGCAGGTTGGTCTAATAATTATCATTTTAATCTCAATGGGAGCGATTAGTAACGAGATCAAAAGCGGTGTCGCTGAAACCATCCTAATCAAGCCGATTCGCCGATCTAGTTACCTACTGTCTAAATGGGCTCTTTATTTTACGCTAACAATTATTAGCTTTAGCTTTGGCGTGTTGGTCGGCAAGTATTATACAACTGCACTAATTGGCGAAAGCGAGTGGCTACCGCTTATCCAGAGCAGCGGAGTAATGATTCTTTATCTCTTGATATTTGTTGCAATCAATCTTTTACTATCAACAATATTAAAAAGTAGTATCGCTGCCGGTGGCATTACAATACTACTCACAATTATTTTTTCACTTATCGCTTCATTTTATATAAAATTTTGGTTTCTACCATCATATTTATTAACAGTAAGTCAGTCAATGCTACTTGGTCAGACCACTGTTAATACTGGTTTTAGCATAGTTTTTGCGGTAATCTTAATCGTTCTCTGTTTTGTGGCAAGTGTTTATGCATTAAATCGCAAACAACTTTAAACTAGCTAAGAAGGTCCTTGACAACTTTACTTGCAATCAACAAGCCGGCAGCCGGTGGTACAAAAGCAGTGCTACCCAGTCGGCTTTCTCCTTTTTCAACATCAATTACTTTAAACGGTTGTTCCGGCGAAAAAGCAACTTGAACACCCTTATATATACCACGCTCGCGAAGTAAGCGCCTCATAATCTTTGCAACTGGATCCATATGTGTTTTGGAAATATCAGTAATCACAAACTGACTGGGGTCAAATTTGTTGGCTGCTCCCATTGATGAGATAAGCGGAACACCACGTCTTTTTGCCCCAACTATAATGTCAACTTTACTAGTAATCGTATCAATTGCATCAACAATGTAGTCGGGCTGATAAGAGAATATTTGTTCATTACCTGTTGCATCATAAAATAGCGGCAAAATCTCAACCTGACAACGCGGATTTATTTTTAGGATGCGGTCGCGCATTACCTCAACCTTTAGATGTCCGATCGTATCATCTGTTGAGTGGAGCTGACGGTTAAAATTGCTGATATCAACTACATCCATATCAACGAGAATGAGTCTGCCAACTGCCGACCGCGCAAGTGCCTCTACAACAAAGGAACCAACACCGCCCACACCAAGAACAAGAACGCTACTCTGTTCTAGACATTTCAGCCCCTCCGCACCCACTAATAAACCCAATCGTTGAAATCTATCCGGCATTATCTGGCCTCCTAAAAAAGTCCTTTAGCTTTACGCTAAGGACTAGTTAGTAATTTACAATATATTCATCACAGATTAGCCCCATGTTAACCGTGCTTTCGCCGTTTTAAACCCGCTTCCGCAGGTGGGTTCCCTATTTTAGATTTCATAGTCGCTTTGCTTTCGCCAAACGCATCTTATCCATCTAAAAACGCAAGATCCCCTAAAAAAAGTGTTGGATTAAAACTTATGAAATCACCTGTAACTCAGGGCTATCTTAATTGTATCATAGCAAATATTTAACGACAAGAGAAGAATGTTATTTTTTTCCATTTAATTTTAGTTCAATCCTTAAGTCGCGCAGCTGTTTTGGGTCTACTTGCGACGGTGCTCCAGTTAATAAACAGCTCGCACTTGATGTTTTCGGGAATGCAATCGTATCACGAAGGTTGTCGCGACCAGCAAGAACCATTACCAGCCGATCAATTCCTAAAGCAATTCCACCATGTGGTGGTGTCCCGTACTCAAACGCCTCTAACAGGAAGCCAAACTGCTCTCTTGTCTGTTCCAGAGTAAATCCTAACACTTTAAACATCCGCTCCTGTAAATCGCGTTTATAAATCCGCAAGCTCCCACTACCTAACTCATAACCATTCAGGACTAGGTCATAGGATTGCGCTCGTGCATTTGCCGGATCGCTTTCCATTATCTCGATATCGTCAGCATGCGGCATCGTAAACGGGTGATGGGCGGCAACATAGCGGTTATCCTCTTCGCTATATTCAAATAACGGAAAATCGGTAATCCAAGCAAATTTGAAAGTACCTTTCGGAATCATTTCTAGTCGGTTCGCTAATTTTACTCGTAGCGCCCCTAAAGCAGCGGCAACAACATCTTTTTTGTCAGCAACAAATAACAAAAGATCCCCAACCTCCGCAGCTAATGCCGCTTTAATCTGGTCTAGTTCTTCCGGACTCAGCATCTTCGCTAACGGTCCCCGCAGTTCATCTTGCTCAATCGCAAGCCAAGCGAGCCCTTTTGCGCCGAAATCAGCAACATAGGCTGTCAAATTATCAATATCTTTACGGCTGTATCCAGCACAACCTTTGGCGTTAATCCCTTTAACTTGTCCGGCGCTTTCAACCGCTTTGCTAAACACATTAAAATTACTGTTGCGAACAATTTCTGACACATTCACAAGCTCGATCCCGAAACGTAAATCCGGTTTATCGGAACCAAAGCGCTCCATCGCTTCTTGGTAAGTCATGCGCGTAAACGGTCTCTCACACTTATAACCAATAGTCGTCTCGACAAGTCCCGTCATCATCTCTTCGATAAGATTATGGAATTCCACAAGTGGCATAAACGACATCTCAACATCCAACTGAGTAAATTCAGGTTGACGGTCCGCACGCAAGTCTTCATCACGGAAACAACGCGTTATCTGAAAATAACGTTCAAAACCAGCTACCATTAAGAGTTGTTTGAAAAGCTGTGGTGACTGCGGTAATGCAAAGAAATGACCTGGCTGTACGCGACTCGGAACTAAATAATCACGCGCCCCTTCCGGCGTGCTTTTTGTCAGGACTGGTGTTTCAATATCAATAAAATTATGTTGATTTAAATAATTACGAAGATAATTAGTTGTCTGATGACGCAAGAAAATTACTTTCTGCATCTCATCACGGCGCAGATCAAGGTAACGATATTTTAAGCGAATCGACTCATCAATTTCAATTCCGTCTTGGATAAAGAATGGTGGGTTTTTAGCCTCATTAATTAGTTCAATTTTAGTCACTTCAAGCTCAATTTTCCCTGTCGCTAACAGAGGATTAACCGTCTCAACTGAACGGGCAATTACCTTCCCTTGGACAGCAATCACATACTCGCTGCGTAAACGATCAGCCACCTGATGTGCTGATGTAGATTTCTCTGGATTAATTACAAGTTGTACAATACCACTACGATCGCGCAAATCAATAAAGATGACTCCACCTAAATCTCGTCGCTTTTGAACCCAGCCAGAAAGTACTACTTCGCGGCCAATATCTTTTTCACCTAAAAGACCCGCACGGTCTGTTCTTTGTAATTCCATTTAACTATCTCCTTTAAATCGTTTATGTTTTACTCTATTTTAATCGGTTTACTATTGACTCGGTAATCTCAGTTATTAGCAGTTGTTCCTGCACACCGCTCTCCATATCCCGTAATATTGCAGCGCCTTCAGCTAATTCATTATCGCCAATAATTATCGCATATTTACATCCTAATCGGTCAACAGCTTTTAACTGTGATTTCATATTACGACTTAAATAATCAATTTCCGCAGCTATCTGCGCATTGCGCAATTCTTGTAGAAGACCTACAGAATAATTCTTAGCTGCAACCCCCAAAGCCACTAAATAAACATCAGGTTTAGACTCAATGGCTACACGTAGATTCTTCGTTTTAAGAGCGATTATTCGTTCAATCGAAAGTGCGTAGCCGATTCCAGAAACATCAGGTCCACCTAAGTCGGCAACCAACCCATTGTATCTGCCTCCGCCACAGAGAGTTCCTGCTTCAGCGCCTTCCTCAGCCACTGAAATAATTTCAAAGGCTGTCTGTGTATAATAATCCAGCCCACGAACCATTCGCGGATTTTCAATATATTTAATCCCAATCGTGTTAAGATTCACTTTGACAGCGGCATAATGGGTCGCACAGTCATCACATAGGTAACCGTCCATTGTCGGCGCATTAACCGTTGCTGCTTGGCAAATCGGATTTTTGCAATCTAGGACACGCAAAGGATTCGTTTCAATTCTTCGCTGACAATCCTCACATAACTCCTCCTTAACAGAGCTAAGGAACGTGTATAATGCTTTGCGTTGCGGAGGTCGGCAAACCCCACAGCCCACGCTGTTAATCTCTAGTCGCACATCATGTAATGCCAACTCAACAAATTGCTGCATCGCTAAAGCAATAACTTCAGCATCAAGCGCCGGATCTTCACTTCCGAAAGCCTCAACACCAATCTGCGTAAACTGTCTCGTCCTACCAGCCTGCGGACGCTCATAACGGAACATCGGGCCAATATAAAATAGCTTTACTATATCAGGATTCGCATAAAGCTTATTCTCGATATATGCTCGGACAACTGGTGCGGTTCCCTCTGGGC
This sequence comes from uncultured Caryophanales bacterium, assembly GCA_964568525.1. Lineage (GTDB taxonomy): Bacteria > Bacillota > Bacilli > Tepidibacillales > Tepidibacillaceae > CAYZPB01. Next base: position 16,812 of record CAZMPM010000001.1, on the reverse strand, counting down.
GCAGACTAAGGCTGCGAGTCCCTTTGTCCATAAAGGTGTACATCTCTTTTTCTACGATGTCGGTTGTCTCACCAACTCCTCGTTGAAAAAGTTCCGTATACTCGAAAATCGGCGTAATAATTTCACGATAATTATAGCGACGATAGAGATCAATCGCACTTGTTTTGATATAGCGCCATAACTCTGCCTCTGCCGGCAAAATGTCTGACGTGCCTCGCGGAATTTTAAATTGCATCATGCTCACCTCATTTAAACTATCTAATTACTATATCGCTTCAATCGCTTTTTAACAATCCGTTATCTAGAAAATTATTTATAATCCGCACTATCAAGAATAATCGTGACCGGACCATCATTAACAAAATCAACTTCCATTACCGCGCCGAAACCACCCGTCTCCACTTCGAGTCCCTGCTCCACCAGTTGTTGGTTAAAATAGTGATACAACTTCTCCGCCGATCCCGGATCTGCGGCTTTAATAAAGCTCGGCCGTCGTCCCTTACGCGTATCAGCATACAACGTGAATTGAGAGATTGATAAAATCTTACCGCCAGACTCGTGGATCGATAAATTCATTTTGCCTGCTTGATCTTCAAAAATTCGTAGATTACTTATCTTTTCAGCAAGCAAAGCTGCTTCCTGTTCTGTATCATCATGAGTAACACCTACAAGTAGAAGTAGGCCCTCCTCAATTGCACCTAAAATTTTTTTATCTGATATAACGCGAGCACGTTTGGCACGCTGCACAACTACTTTCACTTGCTCATTTCCCCTCTTAAATCATTGTACGTTTAACGGAATAAATATCTCTTACTCGTTTAATTCTGGAAATCACAGACTGTAGGTGTTCAGTATCCGTAATCTGGATGGTAATCGATATTGTTGCCACCTGATCCCGATTGGTTCTACCAGAAACAGCAGTCATTAACGTTTTAGTCTCAGAAACAGCCTGCAACACTTCATTTAAAAGACCATCACGATCTGTACCGATGACTTCAATATCAGCAGAATACGAGGTCTGTTGCCTCTCATCTACGTCCCATTCAACGGCAATTAACCGATCATCATCAGTCTCATTAACAATATTTGTGCAATCTACACGATGAATCGATACCCCTCTACCGCGAGTAATAAATCCAATAATATCGTCTCCTGGCACAGGATTGCAGCATTTAGAAAATCGAACAAGTAAATTATCTACGCCCTTAACCCTAACTCCACCATCAGGTTTGCTTTTCTTGGCAACAGGTTGCTGGCGAGTTGCTAAATCTTTAACCGAAATTAACTCTTTCTCACGTTTCGCCTTCTCTGTCAACCTTGTAACAATCTGCGAAGCAGTTATACCACTATAACCAATAGTTGCATACATTTCATCTTCATTCGCAAAATTAAATTTATTAAGAACTTCTTTTATTAATGGTATGGTTAAAAAATCCGAAGGTTCATACCCTTGTCGCTGTAGCTCCCGCTCCACGCTCTCTCTACCTCGGGCAATATTCTCACCGCGTCGTTCTTTTTTAAACCAAGCTCTAATTTTTGACCTTGCCTGCGAGGTCTGAGCAATTTTAAGCCAGTCTTGCCCCGGACCATAGGTATGTTTTGAAGTCAATATTTCAATAATATCGCCAGTCTGCAGCTCATAATCGAGCGGAACAATTCTTCCATTAACTTTTGCACCAGTACAACGATGTCCTACCTCAGTATGAACTCGATAAGCAAAATCTAGTGGAACCGACCCTTGTGGCAGCTCAATTACATCGCCTTTTGGCGTAAATACAAAAACTACATCTGTAAAAATATCCATTTTGAGCGACTCCATAAACTCTTGCGCATCGCGCGACTCGCTCTCCCATTCTAGGATTTCTCGGAACCAGGTTAGTTTCTCCTCTAAACTATCTTCAACTTGCGCTTTACCTTCTTTATATGCCCAGTGGGCTGCGATACCATGCTCAGCAGTACGATGCATCTCAAAAGTACGAATTTGTACCTCAACAGGGTCACCATTCGGACCAATAATTGTTGTATGCAGAGACTGATACATGTTCGATTTCGGCATCGCAATAAAATCTTTAAAGCGTCCCGGTAGCGGCTTCCAGAATGTATGAATTACCCCGAGTACTGCATAGCAGTCACGAATATTATCAACAAGAATACGCACAGCCAATAAATCATAAATCTGATCAAACTCGCGATTCTTCTTTGTCATCTTATTATAAATACTATATATATGTTTCGGCCTGCCAGATATTTCAGCAGGAATTTCCAGTTCATCCAGACGTTCCTTGACGATTTTTATAACCTCATCAATGTGCTTTTGACGCACTGTTCTCTTCTCTTTCATTAAATTAACAATCCGATAATACTCCGCTGGCTTTATAAAACGTAGAGCGATATCTTCTAGTTCCCATTTAATCGCTGAAATCCCCAGCCGATGAGCAATCGGCGCAAAAATCTCCAACGTTTCCTCAGCAATTCGCTGTTGTTTCTCCTCCGGTAAGTGATCCAGTGTACGCATATTATGCAGTCTATCCGCTAGTTTAATGAGGATTACACGAATATCCTTTGCCATGGCAACGAACATTTTACGGTGGTTTTCCGCTTCTTGTTCTTCCTTTGATTTATATTTAATCCGGCCCAGTTTTGTGACACCGTCAACCACTTTTGCAATTTCCGCGCCAAATTCCTTTTCTAATTCCTCTAAAGTTACACCGGTATCTTCAACCACGTCATGCAGTAAAGCAGCGATAATCGTCACAACATCAAGCTTCAAATCAGCAAGAATCTCGGCAACTTTTGTGGGATGCACGATATAAGGCTCGCCAGAAGAACGACTTTGATTCTGATGAGCCTTTAAAGCAAACTTATAGGCCTCCTCAATCCTCTTTATGTCGGCAGCCGACATATAGGTTTTGGCCTTTTCAATTAGCGGTTCTACTTGACGATCCATACTCTCACCTTAATTTAATATTATCCTTTTATTATCAGTCTTTCACAGCATAATGTAAAGCATTTCTACTGTTAAAGCTAGCAATAATCAAGTTTAATATGGATAGGTAATTAGAGAATAAGTTTCAATTTCTCCAAGTTTTTCTCTGCCATTTAATTCAGTTAGTTCGATTAGAAAAGTAGCGCCAACAATCTGACCACCAAGGCTTTTTACAAGCCCAATCGTACTGCCGATTGTCCCACCGGTAGCCAGCAAATCATCCACCAACAGAATTCGTTGGCCTGCACTGATTGCATCTGAATGCATTGCTAAAATGTCGCTTCCATATTCTAAATCATAGTTTGCTTCAACACTCGCCGCTGGTAACTTTCCTTTTTTGCGAATCGGTACAAATCCCGCACCAATCGCATAAGCAACAGGTGCGCCAATAACAAAACCGCGTGCTTCGGGACCAACAATTAAATCAACGTGTTTACTTTGTGCATACTCGGCAATCTCATCAACGATGCTGCGAAAAGCTGGCCCATTTTTTAATAAGGTTGTAATGTCTTTAAATGATACGCCTGCTTTTGGAAAATCAGGAATAACTCTAATTAAGCTTTTGTAATCCATCATAATCCCCCTGTAACTTTAAATATTTTTAAACTTTAGACTAACTGTTTGAGATCGCGAATAATCTGCCTCTTTACAGTCCCACGCCATTCATTTAAGCTTAACTCCCCTATCAAACTTACTTTCGATTCTTCTGTAAGTGACTTGCAATCATCACTACCATTAAAATATAGCGCTTCAATAGTCGCTCCATCCTGTTTAAGCAGCAACTTGACGTGTTGCTTATCATTTCCAATTTTTTGGCAATTTGCTACCGTTGCATTTTCGATTAAAAATACTGGCCGCGGGTTCCCAATCCCATGCGGTTCCAGCTGTTCAATCATTCCAATTAAATCATAATCTATCTCATCAATTGTAATCAGAGCATCAACACGCTCGTAAGGTATGAAATCAATCGGTTCAAGCCATTCATCAGCTAGTTTACTGATTTCCTTTCGCAAAACTTCGACCTTTTCTGTTGCAACGCTCAGACCAGCAGCTTGTGGGTGTCCACCAAAATCCAGTAAATGCTCACTCACCTCGGTCAGTGCATTATAAAGGTTAAAGCCCTTAATACTGCGTGCGGACCCCTTCGCAATTCCCGTCTCTTCATCAACACTAAAAATTACTGTCGGCTTATAATGGCGCCTGATTACTTGTGAGGCAACAATTCCTATAACCCCTGAATTCCAATTCTCATCGGCAATCACCAATACACTATGTTCGTTAAGTTGCTCAGTTTCGACCTTCATCAACGCTTCCTCAGTGATTGTTCGCACTAGTTGTTGACGTTCACGATTTAGCATTTCCAGTTCGGCGACGATTTGCTCGGTCTCAGCAATATCATTTGTCAAGAAGAGTCTAACAGCCGCCTCAGAAGACTCCAAACGACCAATCGCATTAATGCGTGGTCCAATAATATGCCCAACATGATAAGTATTAATTTTTTGATCCGCTAAACCTGTATTTTGGATTAGTTTCTCTAAACCTAAAATATTGGTTGAAGTCATTTGCTCTAAACCATTAATAGCAATTACCCGATTTTCACCAACAAGTGGCGCCATATCGGCAATCGTTCCCAAAGCAACCAGTTCAACATATTCCCGAGGCGCTCTTCCTAATAGCGCATGTGCTAACTTAAAGGCAACACCAACACCAGCTAACCCGGTAAATGGATAGCCTTCATCTATGCATTTCGGGTTAATAATCGCTATAGCCTGTGGCAAAACTTCCGGTGGCTCATGATGATCAGTGATGATTAAATCAATGCCTAATTTTGCGGCCCGTTTTGCCTCTTCATTAGCAGCTATCCCCGTATCTACACTAATAATCAGTTTAACCTGTTCTGAAGCGGCCTGTTCAATCGCTTCGTTATTAATACCATAACCTTCGGTAAAGCGGTTAGGTATATAAAAAGTACATTCACCACCAAGCGTTGCGATAACCCTTAGCAAAAGAGCCGTACTTGTTACACCATCGGCATCATAATCACCATAAATCAAAATCTTTTCCTTATTGTTTATTGCGGTTTGGATTCGTGTTACGGCCTTCTCCATATCATTAAATAAAAACGGATTAAAATACTGCTGTGAACCAGCAGACAAAAAGTCTCGTATCTCACTGATAGTGGTCATTTCACGATTGATTAGCAATTTAATTAATATTGGAGAAAGAGCCAACTCAACAGACAGCTTATGTATCAGCTGTTCATCATCCTCCTCAATTATCCATCTTCTCTCAGTAGAAATCGTTATCCACTCCACTCATAATAAAAATGTTAAAAAACCGCTCAAGGCGGTTTTTTAATTTTATTCAGAAGGTGACTTTAAAGCGCTTCTTTTTAAATCACGTTTTCGCCACATCAGCCACAGTTGAGATGCAATAAATAGCGAAGAATATGCACCACTTATTAAACCAATCATTAGGGCAAAGGAGAAATTCTTAATCCCCGAACTACCAAACAAGAAGAGAGCTAGTGCTACTACAACAACCGTTATTGTCGTATTAATAGTCCGCATCAAAGTCTGATTTAGACTGTAATTAATTAAATCATCGAGGTCTTTAGCTTCCTTGATTTTTTTATTCTTCATATTCTCGCGTATCCTATCAAAAATTACAATTGTATCATTAATCGAATAACCAACAATTGTTAATACGGCAGCAATAAAGGTCATGTCTACCTCAATGCGCAGTATCGAGAAGGCCGCTATGATAAAGAAAGCATCATAGAGTAATGCAATAATCCCAGATATCGCAAAGCGATACTCAAAACGAACTGTGATATATAACACGATACCAATCGACGCCGCAAGAACTGCAAAAATCGCATTTCTTGCAGTCTCCTGAGCAATAGTTGGATCTATTTTGCTTTCGGCTAAATCGACGTTTTCCCCATATTTGCTAGCAAAAACATCCTTAATTATCGGTAATACAGTCGATTCAATCGTTTGATCGAACCTAAGTGCAACCCCATCATTATCGTTACCAACAGACATAATCGCAGATGGCGACAAATCTAAATCCGTTATTCCAGCAGCCTTACCCTTTGCCTCTGCTTCTTTCAATAATTCTATAATTTCATTCTCAGTAAAAGACTGGCCCAGACTAATTTCAATCCGTGACCCACTAGTAAAATCGATTCCTAAGTTTAATCCAAATACAAACAAGGACACAATACCAAGTATAACGATAACAGCGGAAATGGTTAGAAATATATTTTTATATTTAACAAAATTAATATTAAAGCGCACTTATATCTTCCTCCTTTACGCCGTATGCACGAGGATTAGTGACTGCATTAGATTTTACAAGAAGATTAAGCAGAAATCTTGAACCATACACTGCTGTTAACATACTGACCAGAATACTAATAATCAGAGTTATAGCAAAACCGCGCACTGAACCTGAAGATGCGCTAAAAATAAATAATACCACTGCAGCAAGTATAGTTGTAATATTCGCATCAACAATTGTTACAAGTGAACGACGTGATCCTGCGCGCACAGAGGATAAAAGACTTTTACCAGTCTTTAACTCCTCACGAACTCGTTCATACGTAAGGATATTAGCATCAACCGCCATACCAACTCCAAGGACTAGTGCCGCTATACCGGAAAGTGTTAGCGTAACATTTAATTGCCAGAAAATTAACAGAACAATATATAGATAGACAACTAGAGAAAAGCTCGCAATTAATCCAGGAACACGATAATAAGCAATCATATATAGCAGAACAATAATTGAACCAATAATTCCTGCAATTATCGTCAACTCAAGTGCTTTCATCCCTAAAGTAGCACCAACGCTTTGAGCCTGCATCTCAGTCAACTCTAATGGCAGAGCACCCGCATTTAGTAAGTCAGCTAATCTCTGTGCCTCTTCAACAGTAGATTTCCCAGTAATAATCGCATTACCACTAGTAATTACTGACTCAATAACTGGAGCCGTAATCAAATCCTCATCTAAATAGATTGCCATAACTTGGTGTAAATATTTTTTTGTAATATCTCTAAATTTGTCAGCATCTTTTAATTTTAGGACAACAACTTGATTTCCTAAATTATCAAAATCCAACCCTGCACCACCAACGACTAGCTCAGTTCCATCCAGTAAAATATCGCCAGCAGCATTTCTGAAAGTTAGTTTTGCTGGTTTTCCTAAAACTTCACGCGCATCAGCCTGATCCGTGACACCAGCGAGTTGGACACGAATGCGGTCCTCGCCTTCAATCGTAATTGTTGTTTCGGAAACACCAAGAACGTCAATCCTACGTTCTAAAGCTGCCGCAGTCTCTGTCAGGGCTTTATGTGTAATCTCTTCACCGTTTTGTGCTTCTGCACGGTATAAAACTTCAAAGCCACCCTGTAAATCAAGTCCCAACGTAATATTTTTCGCTACTGGGACAATCGTCAGTACAATTAATGCCGTTAATAGAACAACGATAAGTGCTAACGCCACTAATTGTTTAACATTAATCATTAAGCCCTTCCCCCTTCTAAACTCAATAGAATGATTATATCAAATCTTTTTACCCTTATACACTTTTAGCATCAACCAATTCATATAATTTCCGGCTTGTAATGTAAGGATATCATTAACGATTTCATGAATAGGCGGCTGTGCATCTATGTATTGTGAACTGACACACTCCCAAATCTGTGCACCATCAATATTCTTGTAACCGAAAACCGCAAATTCCTCAGCCTTTTGATTACAAAGAAGCTCAATCTGTTTAGTTAAATCACGTTTACCCAATTCCGCCATAGCCACACCACCTCTAAATCGATATTCTTATTATAACCTATTGGCTATTAAATATAATTAGATTTTATCAGAAAAAAAATAAAAGTTGACCAGATAATGGCCAACTTTCTCATACAAGAAGTAAATTTCAAGATATATTTATTTATTTATTAACAACACTTGCAATAGCAGAGCGCTCTACTTTGATGACGGAATTTTCATTAACACGAAGCATAGCATAATCGTCGCCTAATTCAACAATGGTTGCGTGAATACCACCCAAAGTAATTACTTCATTTCCAACCTCTAGAGCACTAATCATCTCATTTCGCTGTTTATTTCTTTTTGATTGTGGACGAATTAATAGGAAATAAAAAATCGCTATCAATATAATTAACCATATCAACGAAAAAAGCGCAGAATTATCTGTAGCAGCAGTTGTAGCAGTGCTAGTAACAGCATACTCACCTAAGTAACCAATCATATTTATCCCTCCTTCATTAAATCAAATATAGAATATCAGATTATGCTTGCTTTGTAACTATTCAAAGTGATATTTCGCAAAAAATTCTTTCTTATACTCGCTCAAGCGGTCTTCAACGATCGCCTTCCGAATATTCTTCATTAAGTGTACGAGGAAGTACAGGTTATGATAAGTGGTTAAGCGTAACCCCATAATCTCATCCGCTTTAAGCAAATGTCTTATATATGCCCGCGAATAATTACGACAAGTGTAGCAGTCGCACTCTTCATCTAATGGCCGATAGTCTTCCGCATAAATTGCATTTCTAATTACCACCTTACCGCTACTAGTCATCGTAGTGCCATTCCTAGCAATTCGCGTAGGCAAAACACAGTCAAACATGTCAATCCCAGCCATCACACCATCAAAAAGTGACAACGGATCACCAACTCCCATCAGATAGCGTGGTTTGTTCTCCGGCAAAATCGGCACAGTGTACGCCAGTACTTCATTCATCAGTTCGCGCGGTTCACCAACGCTTAATCCGCCAATCGCATACCCAGGAAAGTCCAAGTCAATTAAAGAGTCTGCGCTCTCTAAGCGCAAATCTCGATACATTCCACCTTGAACTATCCCAAATAGGCCCTGTTGATCTGTCGTCCGATGAGCCTCTTTACAACGTTTAGCCCAACGTGTTGTCATCTCAGTTGATCTTTTAACATATACATATTCAGCAGGGTAGGGAGCACACTCATCAAACGCCATAATAATATCTGCACCAAGCGCATTCTGAATCTCAATCGCCTTTTCCGGCGAAATAAATAGCTTCTCACCACTCAGATGATTAGCAAAATGCACACCATCCTCGGTTATTTTGCGCCGCTCACTAAGGCTAAAAACTTGAAAACCTCCACTGTCAGTTAAGATCGGCTTATTCCAATTCATAAATTTATGCAGTCCACCAGCATTTTGCACAATCCGCTCACCGGGCCGAATATGTAGGTGGTAGGTATTGCTTAAAATAATCTCGGCACCAAGTTCGGCAAGCTCCTCGGGGCTAATCGTCTTGACAGTTGCCTGTGTTCCCACCGGCATAAAGACAGGTGTTTCTATCACTCCATGTGTCGTATGTAAAAGACCAGCACGTGCGCCAGTCTTGCCATCCTTCTTATGCAGTTCATATCTAATTGCTGTCATCTTCGTTATTCACATCCTAGTTACTTAGATAATTAACATTGCATCGCCGAAGCTAAAAAAACGATATTCGTTGGCAATAGCCTCCTGATAAGCTTGCATTATATTCTCTCTGCCTGCAAGCGCACTGACCAACATAATGAGCGAGGACTTTGGCAGATGAAAATTAGTTAGCAGTTGATCAACACCGGCAAATTCATATCCCGGATAAATAAAAATATCGGTTCGTCCGCTCGCTGTCACAAAGAAATCAGTCTCGCGGTTGTAAACGGTCTCAAGCGTTCTTGCACTTGTCGTGCCAACCGCAGTAATTTTTTTGCCTGAGTCGCGAACCTTGTTTAATATTTCGGCGTTTTCTGCGCTAAACGAATAGTACTCCGCATGCATTTGATGCTCTTCAATATTTTCAGCGCTAACCGGACGAAATGTACCCAGTCCAACGTGTAGTGTGAGGTAAACAACATTGATACCCTTTTGTGTTAGCTCATCAAGAAATTGTTCAGTAAAATGCAGGCCAGCTGTCGGCGCTGCAGCCGAACCTCGTTCACACGAATAGACCGTCTGATAGCGCTCCTGATCAGCAAGTGTTTCCTTAATATATGGCGGCAGCGGCATCGTTCCTAAACGGTCTAAAAGCTCATTAAAGACGCCTTCATAAGAAAAGCGAATTATCCTACCTCCAGCCTCTTCTGCCTGTTCTACAGTGGCTTTAAGTAGTCCTTCGCCAAAAATAATTCTACTACCTACCGGCAAGCGTTTTGCTGGTTTAACCAGCGTCTCCCACCGGTCTTCCTGCAGTTGCTTTAACAGCAGAACCTCAACTCGTGCGCCAGTTCCCTCTTTGACACCTAATAAACGTGCCGGCAAAACTCTAGTATCATTGAGCACTAATGCGTCGCCGGCATTAAGATATTCAGCAAGATCTCTAAAGGTTCCATGTTTAACATGGCCAAGCTGACGATCCAATATTAATAAGCGTGACTGATCACGAACTGCCAAAGGGTGTTGAGCAATTAAATTCTCCGGCAAGTTAAAATCAAATAAATCAATCTTCATAGAACACTCCTATTAGTATATCTGCTTTAACTCAACATTCTTATAATAATATTCTAAAATTTGTCTGTAGTTGTAGCCTTCTTCAGCCATTCCACGCGCACCCCACTGCGACATTCCAATACCGTGTCCCCAGCCTCTTCCGTGCAAAACATAGCTCTGTGCTTTCGACACGACTCGCACTTCCCCAGTTGCATTCAAAACCAAATATTCATCCTGGCTATTATTTGTACTCGCTAGGACAGTTGTATTATCAGAACTAGCTACATACAATTGGTTGCTCGCATTAACCATCGATGCGCTCTCACCATGTGCCCCTAGCACCTCAATTCTTCCAGTTTGCTCTATTTCAAAGAAGTTGCTTAGAACACCAGTTGAGGTTGAACCAAGCATTGTACGATAGTAATCAGGGTATCTAATTGAGATAACCCCATTGCCATCGACAAGCGTCATTACCCTACCTGACGGCCCAACTGAAGCCACTTTTAAATCGAGCACCGGTGAGGTTCTTCCTCCGCCAGTATCAGCTTGAAATTGATTAATCCTATTCATCACATACTCCGCCGTAATCGGGGTGGTTCTCCAGGAGTATGCGTTATTCTCTTTGACTGTTTCAAGAATTAGTACCTGTTGCCCTAGATCCAGCACCATCTTAACAGTGCAGTAAATCGTGCTCGGACCTGTCCGCATATTAACCTCAGTACCATTTAATGAACCATATTTAAAACCAAGGCTGTTCTCTGTCCCTGACAAAGTAATAAAGTCACTACGGACATACCCTGTTATCCCGCTCGGTAGTATTACGCGATACCAGTCCTTAGCATTAATCTCTGCTTGCTTGTCCCATGACGACTCTTTAACAAAAGTAGAAGGAACATTATTTCCCCAAATCTCAGTTCCATGCGCCGTCATACCACCGGCATTAGCCGAATAAAATGTGTTAAAAGTACTACCGTTATAAAGCGCCACAATTCCGCGCGTCTCATTAACTGCTTGCGTAATTGAACTTGCCTCTTGTGCAACGCCAAAATATGCTTGGTCATCAGTTGTATCGTAAATATCTGCAATCGAATTCCGTGGATTTAGTTGTTTCTGATAAGCAAAAGTTCTCGCGGTTACCGCCTGTGCCTTTTGTGACTCTAACGGCCAGCCGCTATACATTTCCGAACCAACAACCGACCAGAGATAAGTTTCAAGTGGTAAAAAGTTAACGAGCTTCAACTCGCCGTTAAATAACCGCAAATTAATCTCCCCACGATAGCTAATTGAGCGGCCTTGATATACGCGCTCATCAATTTTGATTGAAGAGTTTTCACTCGCGTTCTCTAATTTAACAATCGCATTTCTCGAAAAACTAAATAATTTATATTTGCTTAAATCCGTGCCTGAGATTCGCGCAAATTCTTTATGAATGACAAAAGTATCACTAGTTGGAGCTGCCAGTGTCACACTGTAACTCTGTTCAACCATTGATTTTAATTGATTATGCTCAGTTGTACCAGCTGCGTCGCCAATAAAAACTACATAGCCAGCAGATCCATCCAAATATTGCCCAGGATAGGCAATATAACCTGCACTGTTCAACTGCGACGCAAAGGACTTAGCTTCATCGAGGCTACCATAGCCGCTAGCTACCCAACGATTAACACCAATCACGGTACTGCTTATTTGCTGATCAGCTGCCATGGCCATGCGCACTGAATTCGCCTGTTCCTCTGTCGCAAAGTTACCCACGGTTACCCGATAAATATTCCTACTACCATCAGTCGCAACCTCAATTAGTGGGTTAAGTTTATGTGCCTTAACCAATTTAACTCGCTCAGCAGCGCTGTTCGCCATTTGTCGGTCCGAAGTATGCGTCACTAGTAATGAGTACCCTTCAAGTTGTAATCCGACTATTTCACTACTAGATGCATTATAGCTAAATTGCCCAGTCGCACCTGTTATATTTGTTATTTTAAAGCCATTCGTACTGCTTGCTGTAAATGAATTTTCAAAATTCGATTGTCCAGACAATAACATAACACGAATCATATTATAATTATTCGCCTGAGCCGTTAAAGGAAGTGCCGTAAGCATAATTAACGCTAAAATTAGCAAAATAAGCGCCGTTTTTCTAATTCCTCTTCTCGTTAGCTGCATAGAGTCAGTCTCCTTTACTTTTTATTTCTCAATAAACATTATAACATATTAGAATTAAAGACGATTCCTTTATTCAAAAGAATCGTCTTTATCTTCAACTTTTTATTCCGTTATTAATTTATCAAGCGCATCTCCAGGCGGTACCATTGGCAAAACTTTCTCATCAATATCAAGTGCAAAATCAATCACAACAGGACCGTCAGCAGCAAGCGCTTTTTTTAGCACCACATCAACATCTGCCTTCTCAGTTACCCGGAAACCGGTTGCGCCATAGGCCTCTGCCAGTTTCACAAAATCCGGACCGCGATCCAGCGTCGTCTCTGAAAAGCGTTCCTCGTAAAACAAGCGTTGCCACTGGCGAACCATACCAAGCGTTCCGTTATTCATTACGGCAATAATAATTGGCGTTTTATAAAAAACAGCAGTTGCTAGTTCATTACAGTTCATTCGGAAACTGCCATCACCGGCAATATTGAATACCTTCTTGTCAGGGCGTCCGATTTGCGCACCAATCGCAGCACCCGTTCCGTAGCCCATCGTTCCCAAGCCACAAGAAGAGATAAATGTTCTTGGTTTAGTATATTTATAGAATTGCGCCGCCCAAATTTGATTTTGACCAACCTCAGTTGCAATCAGCGCTTCGCCTTTTGTTAAATCATAAATACGCTCAATAATATATTGCGGGCGAAGTACCTCATCCTGTTTATATTTTAGTGGGTGCACATTTTTAATCTTCATAACCTCGTCATACCAAGCACCTTTCTCTTTCGGTTTGACACTTTTGTTAAGCTGTTTTAATACGCTCTTAACATCACCAACAATATGATGATCGGTTTTAATGTTTTTGTTAATTTCAGCAGGATCGATATCAATATGGATAATCTTCGCCGCCGGAGCAAAACGGTCAGCGCGGCTGATTACTCGATCACTAAACCGCACACCAACAGCAATCAGTAGATCGCACTTCGTAACGGCAATGTTTGATGCCTTCGTTCCATGCATCCCGATCATACCGGTAAATAGATCATCATTTCCCGGGAAACCGCCAAGTCCCATCATACTAGCAGCAACAGGCGAATAAATTTTACGTGCAAACTCTGTTAACTCAGCTGTTGCATCAGAAAAGACTACGCCACCACCGCTATAAATAAACGGTCTTTTAGCATTTTTTATCATCTCAACAGCTAGCTCAATATCTTCTTTGGATACCTCAGATACTTTCACTATTTCACGAGGCTTTTGCGCTACATATTCAGCCGAATGAATTGTTACGTCTTTCGGAATATCAATTAAAACAGGTCCCGGTCGACCTTCTTGCGCAATATAAAATGCGCGTCGAACTATATCAGCTAGGTTGTTAACATCCTTAACAATAAAATTATGTTTAGTTATCGGCATTGTTACTCCAGCAATATCAATCTCCTGGAAGCTATCTTTGCCAAGCAAAGGCACAGCAACGTTACCTGTGATAACCACAATTGGAATTGAATCCATATAAGCGGTCGCAATGCCAGTAACAGTGTTGGTCGCCCCCGGTCCAGAGGTAGCGATACAGACGCCGACCTTACCCGTAGCCCGCGCGTAGCCATCAGCCGCGTGCGAAGCTCCTTGCTCATGTGAAGTTAGTATATTTCTAACCTCAGCACTATGTTTATATAGTTCATCAAAAATATTCAACACTGTTCCGCCAGGAATTCCAAAAACAGTATCTACATCTTGTTCCTTTAAACATTCTATTAATATCTCTGCCCCTGTTAAACGCATCTCTTTCCCTCCCTTGAAACTCTCTATATTTTGAGAACAGCACCAGTACTTGCCGAACTAACTAGCTTCGCATAACGCGCTAAATAACCTGTTTTAATTTTCGGTTCTGGTGGAATCCACTCATTTCTTCTTTTAGCAAACTCTTCCTCACTTAACTCAACGTCTAGCGTTCCAGCAAACATGTCAATCGAAATTATATCGCCATCGCGCACAAAAGCGATCGGCCCCCCGCAAGCTGCCTCCGGTGAAACGTGGCCAATCGATGCCCCTTTTGTAGCGCCACTAAACCGTCCATCAGTAATTAGCGCGACATCGCGATCGAGTCCCATCCCCGCCAGTGAAGAGGTAGCGGCCAACATTTCTTTCATACCGGGGCCGCCTCTAGGTCCTTCATAGCGGATAACAATTACTTGCCCCTTCTTAATTTTGCCCAGCTGGATCGCCTCTAGTACTTCCTCTTCAGAGTTAAAAACAATCGCCATTCCACGATGTCGAAGCATCTCCTCAGCAACTGCTGAACGCTTAACAACCGAACCATCTGGTGCAAGGTTACCCTTAAGCACTGCAATCCCGCCTGTCTCACTATGCGGATTTTCAATCGGGCGGATTACAGCCGGATTAAGATTGATTGCCGATTTAATATTTGTACCGATAGTCTCACCGGTAACCGTAATCAAATCGAGATTTAGCAAATTTTTCTTCGATAATTCTTTCATTACTGCGCTAACACCGCCAGCAGCATCTAAATCAGTTATATGATGGCTACCTGCCGGACTGAGCTTACACAGATTAGGTGTCTTTTCGCTTATCTCGTTAGCTAGTGCTAAGTCTAAATTCACTCCAGCCTCATAGGCAATCGCAGGTAAATGCAAGATACTATTAGTACTACCACCCAGCGCCATATCAACTGCTAGCGCATTATGGAACGCCTCATCAGTCATAATATCACGTGGTTTAATATTATTATCAATCAGTATACGAATACCCATGCCAGCCTGTTTCGCTAACCGCACTCGTCTTGCCTCAACTGCAGGAATTGTACCATTACCGGGCAAACCCATACCAAGCGCTTCTGTTAAACAGTTCATGCTATTTGCTGTGAACATCCCTGAGCAGGAGCCACAACCCGGGCAGGCATTCTCTTCGTAAGCACATAGTTCTGCTTCCGTCAGGTTACCAACTTGATATGCGCCTAGCGCCTCAAATACAGTCGTTAAACTAATATCTCTTCCATTAACACGACCAGGCATCATCGGACCGCCACTCACAAAAATTGTTGGAATATTGATCCGCGCAGCTGCCATCAACATGCCGGGAACGATTTTGTCGCAGTTTGGTACCATAACTAGTGCGTCAAACTTATGTGCCATCGCCATCGTTTCAATTGAATCAGCAATCAACTCGCGTGTCGCAAGCGAATAGTTCATTCCGCTATGCCCCATCGCTATCCCATCACAAACTCCGATCGACGGAATCTCGATTGGCGTGCAACCGCCCATGCGAACGCCAGTTTTGACAGCCGCAACCAACTGATCAAGATGAATATGTCCAGGAACGACCTCGCTTTTTGCATTAACAACACCAACTAATGGCTGAGCAATCTCCTCATCAGTGTAACCCATCGCTTTAAACAACGAACGATGTGGAGCACGCGCTATACCCTTTTTAACATCATCACTTCTCATTTTCTCACATCCTAATAGATTGGTTCACCTGTGATTTTCGTATGCTCC
>CAZMPM010000001.1:0-673 GCA_964568525.1 uncultured Caryophanales bacterium | reverse complement strand
TGAAAGCCGCGATTAGTTTCTTAGTAATTGGTCCAACTGCTCCGCTATCGCCAATTATTCGTTCATCTACTGAGGTTACAGGAATAACTTCTGCAGCTGTACCTGTTAAGAAACACTCATCAGCTGAATATACATTGAATAGAGTAAATTCTTTCTCAACTACTTTATAGCCAAACTCTTCAGCAATTTCTATTACTGTCCGGCGTGTAATCCCATCGAGAATACCTACATGAATCGGCGGTGTAATAATCACGCCATCTTTGATGATAAAGATATTGTCACCAGTACATTCCGCCACAATACCATCATGATTTAACATTAAAGCCTCTTGAACCCCTGCTCTGTTTGCTTCGATTTTCGCAAGAATATTATTTAGATAATTTAGTGATTTAATTTGTGGGTCAACAATCGTCGCCTTGTTACGACGATGTGTCGCTGTTATAATCGGCATACCCTTTTCATACATTTCTGCAGGATATAACGTAATTGATGCTGCAATAATAAAAATGGTTGGTACTTTACTATTTTTAGGATTTAAGCCAAGTACACCGACACCACGTGTAACAACAGGACGAATATAACCATCTTTCACATCATTACGACGGCAAGTCTCTTTTAAGGCTTCTTTAAACTCATCTTTAGTTAATGGCATTTCAAGCATAATTGCTTTAGC